>JBPCOJ010000120.1:0-51344 GCA_051000345.1 Pyrinomonadaceae bacterium
TTGCGACGTTGCCGGAGGGAGTGGAGATGGTGATGCCCGGAGATAATGTGGCGATGAACATCGAGTTGATAGCCCCGATAGCGATGGAGAAGGGACTCAGGTTCGCCATCAGAGAAGGTGGAAGAACCGTTGGCGCTGGCACTGTTACTGATATCGTTGAATAGCTCCGCGCACGAAAGTTAAGTTGAAGAAATTATGCTGAACGAAAAAATCAGAATCAGACTCAAGGCTTACGATCATCGCGTGTTGGATCAATCCACCACAGAGATTGTCGAGACGGCGAAACGCACGGGCGCGCGAGTCGCGGGGCCGATTCCGCTTCCCACTTTGAAAAATAAGTGGACTGTTCTCAGATCGCCGCACGTCGATAAAAAGTCGCGTGAGCAGTTTGAAATCAGAACTCACAAACGTCTGATGGATATTCTCGATCCGACGCCGCAAACGGTCGATGCGCTGATGAAGCTAGACCTTCCGGCGGGCGTCGATGTGGAAATCAAAGCGTTCGGCAAAGACAGATAATTAAGAGTTTACGGTTTTCTGTTGACAGTTTTCAGCGCGAAAGAAGTGCCTTTACTGAAAACTCAAAACTGAAAACTCAAAACTGAGGATGTGTAGATGATCAACGGAATCATCGGTAAAAAGGTCGGGATGACGCAGTTGTTCGCCGCCGACGGCACGGTTACTCCCGTGACCGTGATTAAAGCGGGGCCGTGCGTGGTCGTGCAAAAGAAATCTTCCGCCGGGCGCGACGGTTACAACGCCGTGCAACTCGGCCTTGTCGAAGACAAACCCGTGCGCTTGAAGAATGTCAACAAGCCTATGCGCGGCCACTTCGAGAAAACGGGCGGCGGCACACCGCCGACGCGTATCTTGAAAGAGTTTCGTCTCGGTAACACGAACACGGAAATGAACGTCGGCGACACGGTGCGTGTTGACCAGTTCGCAGACGGCGACGTGATCGATGTCGTCGGGCGCTCGAAGGGACGCGGCTTCGCGGGAACGGTGAAACGCCATAACTTTAAGCGCGGCCCGGAATCGCATGGTTCCATGAACGTGCGCGCGCCGGGTTCAATCGGCCAGTCTGCGTATCCGTCGCGCGTTATTAAAGGCACGCGTTCTTCGGGTCACATGGGCGATGAACGCGTGACCGTGAAGAGTTTGACGGTGGCGCGCGTTGACGCCGAAAATAATTTACTGATGGTGCGCGGCGCAGTGCCGGGCGCAACCGGCAGCATCGTAATTATCAAAAAAGCTGCGAGACAAAAGAAGAAATAGTTTTCAGTTGACAGTTTTGGGTTTTCGGTAAAAGCGTTTCTGTTTCTTGCTGAAAACTAAAAACTGAAAACTCAAAACTTGTGAACGGAGTGAGTTATGCCAACCGTTAAGGTGCGCAATCTAAAGAATGAAGAAGTCGGCGACTTTGAGTTGCCGGACGCGATTTTCGATGCGGAGTTGAACGAAGCGTTGATTCACGCGGCGCTCAGAAATCACAGGGCGAACGCGCGCGCTGGCACAGTCGGCACGAAGACGCGCGGCAACGTGTCCGGTTCAGGCCGTAAGCTCTGGAAGCAAAAAGGCACGGGACGCGCGCGCATCGCTTCGATTCGTTCGCCTTTGTGGAAGGGCGGCGGCAACGTGCACGGGCCGCAACCGCGCGATTGGTCTTACAATCTGCCGAAGAAAATGCGTCGCGGCGCTCTGCGTTCGGCCTTGTCGGAGCGCGTGCGTGAAGGCAACGTCGTCGTGATAGATGATTTCAAACTCGATCAACCGAAGACGAAGGGTTTTCTCTCTGCGCTCGGCACGCTCGGTCTCGAAGGCAAAACGCTGATCGTTGATTCACTCGAAAACGATAATCTAATGCTCGCGTCGCGCAATGTGCAGCGCGCGAAGATCGTTCATAGCTACGGCTTGAACATTTACGATTTGCTGTATCACGAAAAGCTCGTGCTCTCGCGCCGCGCGGCGGAAGAGTTGACCGAGATGCTCGATCCGCAAAGCAGAAAAGCAAACGCGCAAAACGGCGGCACAGACGGAAACGCGAATGAGGAGGCGGCATAACAGATGCGCACAGTTTGGGACATCATCAAGTCGCCCGTGATTACGGAAAAGGCTTTGATAGCGAAGGAAGAATCGCAGGACGGACGCCAACTTTTGACCTTCCGCGTTGAGCGTAACTCGACGAAGCCGGAAATCAAGTCGGCGGTCGAAAAGATTTTTCAAGTCAAAGTAGACCAAGTCCACACGCTCAATTACATGGGCAAGATGGCGCGGCGCGGGCGTCACGAAGGCCGCAAGCCGTCTTGGAAAAAAGCTTACGTCACCTTGAAGCACGGCGAAAGACCAATAGATTACGGCGAAGCCATTTAATTGCGGAATGCTGATTTCGGATTGCAGATTTAAGATATAGAACGAGCGAAATTTTTAATCCGCAATCCGCATTCTACAATCAGCAATCGAAAAAGTTATGGGAATCAAAAAGCTTACACCGACATCACCCGCGAGACGTTACCAGACGTATCTGACGCGCGATGAATTGACCGTCGGCGCGGAGCCTGAAAAGTCTCTGTTAGAGCCGAAGAAGCGTATCTCCGGGCGCAACAACGATGGGCGCATTACCGTGCGTCGTCGCGGCGGCGGCCACAAACGCTTTTACCGCATCGTTGATTTCAAGCGCGATAAACCGGGCGTTCCCGGACGCGTCGCGCAGATTGAATACGATCCGAATCGCTCGGCGCACATCGCGCTCATCGCTTATCTCGATGGCGAGAAGCGTTACATCCTCGCGCCGACGGGTTTGGAAGTCGGAAAGATGGTGATGAGCGGCGCGGAAGCGGATATTTTGGCGGGCAATGCTTTGCCGATTCGCAATATCCCGCTCGGCACGCAGATTCATAACATAGAGCTTCGTCCGGGCAAGGGCGGGCAGATGGCACGAAGCGCGGGCGCATTCGCGCAACTGGTCGCAAAAGAAGGCGACTACGCACAGCTTCGTATGCCGTCGGGCGAAATCCGTCGCGTGCCTGTCGTGTGCATGGCGACAATCGGGCAGGTCGGGAATACGGAGCATGAAAATGTTTCGCTCGGTAAAGCGGGACGCACGCGCTGGAAGGGCATTCGCCCGCATGTGCGCGGTGTTGCGATGAACCCGGTAGATCACCCGCACGGCGGCGGCGAAGGCAAAACGAGCGGCGGGCGCAATCCCGTTACTCCTTGGGGACAACCGACGCGCGGCTACAAAACGCGCTCGAACAAACGCACGCAGAAAATGATCGTGCGCGATAGAAGAGTCAAGTAAATTTTAGATTTGCGATTGCCGATTTGCGATTTGAAATCAGCACGGGCTTTAATTTGTATAAGCCTTTGTCCTTACTCGATCGAAAATCGCAAATGTTCTGGAGAAATTATGGCGCGTTCACTTAAAAAAGGTGCGTTTGTTGACACTCATGTATTGAAGGCCGTCGAGCGTATTCGCTTAAGCGGAAATAAGCCGCCCGCCATTAAGACCTGGTCGCGGCGTTCGACGATTACGCCGGATATGGTCGGCTTGACGTTCGGCGTGCATAACGGAAGACGCCATTTGCCTGTGTACGTGACGGAAAATATGGTGGGTCATAAGCTCGGCGAATTTGCGCCGACACGTACCTTCAAAGGCCATTCGGGAACGAAGGCGGAGAAAAGCTCGAAGGTCGCCAGATAACAGTTCACAGTTATCGGTTTTCAGTTTTCAGCAAGAGGCAGAAATGCTTTCACTGAAAACTTGAAACTGAAAACTCAAAACTGCGAACGGAGTGAGTAATGGAAGCAAAAGCGAGTGCGAAATATTTGCGCGGTTCAGCGCAGAAGGCGCGATTAGTCATTGATATGATTCGCGGCAAAAACGTTAATAAGGCGTTGGCGATTTTGCAGTACACGAACAAGCGCGCGGCAAACGGCATCGAAGCGTGCGTGCGCTCGGCGATTGCCAACGCGAGCGAGTCTGCGGAGAAGGCGAACGTCGCCATCGACCCGGATGATTTGTGGGTCAAGGCGTGCTTCGTAGATCGAGGGCCGACGAAGAATCGCACGCGTATGCGTCCCGCACCGCAGGGACGTGCTTTTCGTGAGCGTCGCCATTTTTGCCATGTCACAGTGCTGCTTTCAAACGACGAGCGCGCGGATGAAACAGTGGGCGGCAAAGCCAACGCAGGCGCAAAGCCGGGCGTGAGCCGGAATCGTAAACGCGGTGGCGCTGCCGCTGCGCCGCGTGCCAAACGCGCTGTCACACCGAAGGCAAACGCGAGTGTCAATGATGGTGGCGCAGCAAACGCCGCCGCAACGGGTGCAACGGAAACACCGACCGCCGAATAGTTTTCCGAAAGATCGAAACGGAGATAAACAACAGTGGGTCAGAAAGTTCATCCTTACGGCTTCCGCCTTGGTTACAACAAAGATTGGCACTCGCACTGGTATGCGAAGCGTCAGTACGGCGAATTCTTGCTGGAAGATTTGAAGTTGAAGCGCGACATGAAATCGCGTTTCGCGGGCGCGGGCGTTTCGCATGTTGACATCGAGCGCGCGGCTAATCGCCTGAAGATTATTATTTACACGTCGCGTCCCGGCATTATCATCGGGCGCAAAGGTTCGGAGATAGACAAGCTCAAGGACGATCTTTCGGCGAAGACCGGGCGCGAAGTTCTCGTCTCGATTCAGGAGATTCACAAGCCTGAATTGAACGGGCAATTGCAAGCGGAAAAAATCGCGCAGCAACTCGAGAAACGCATTGCCTTTCGTCGCGCGATGCGCAAGACAATTGAAGAATCACAACGCTTCGGCGCGCTGGGCATTAAAGTTAAAATCGCCGGACGCTTGAACGGAGCGGAAATCGCCCGCACCGAATGGTCTTTGCAAGGACAACTTCCGCTGCATACATTGCGCGCGGATATTGATTACGGCGTGGCTGAAGCGCATACGACTTACGGCGTGATCGGCATTAAAGTCTGGATTTATCGCGGCGAAATTCTCGATCCGCGAGCGGCGATGGCGCGCGGCACAGGCTCTGATCCGGTTAATGATCTGCGCGGCGAAGGACGCGAACGCCGCCCGCGCACAAGACGCGAACGCGAAGGCGGTGGTGGTCGTGACGGTGAACGCGGCGACAATAGAGGCGGCGGGCGCGGCGGCGATAACAGGCCACGCGGAGACAGACAGTAAAAGAAGATGCCGGGTGTTAGATGCCGGATGCTGGTTCTCGTTTTTAACTAATATCTAATCTCTAACATCTGACATCTCGATTGAGCGGAGCGAAATTACTATGTTGATGCCGAAGAAGGTAAAGCACCGCAAGCAGATGCGCGGGCGTATGACGGGGACGGCGATACGCGGCGGTTCTGTGAGTTTCGGTGAGTACGGATTGAAATGTCTGGAGCCTGCGTGGATTACGGATCGCCAGATCGAAGCAGCGCGTATTGCGATGACGCGCCACATCAAACGCGGCGGCAAAGTCTGGATACGCATGTTCCCGGATAAGCCTGTCACGAAGAAGCCTGCGGAAACGCGTATGGGCAAAGGCAAGGGCGCGCCTGAATACTGGGTCGCGGTAGTCAAGCCCGGACGCATTCTTTATGAGATCGAAGGCGTTGACGAAGCAACGGCGCGCGAAGCGATGAGACTTGCGGCGCAGAAGCTTCCGGTTAAAACAAAATTCGTGACGCGTGCGGATCAAGAAGGAGGCGCGATTTAACAGTGAAGAGACGTGAAGAATTAGATCGTTTGCGCGATATGTCCGCCGATGATTTACGCGGCGAAGCGGCGCGCCTGAAGGAATCGCTCTTTCGCTTGAACTTTAAGCTGGCGCTCGGCGAAGTCGATGCGGTCAAACGTATCCGCGAAGAAAAAACATCGCTTGCGCGCATTCACACGCTTGTACGCGAACGCGAAACGCAGAATGCATAAGTCGTAAAGGGTAAATCGTCAATCATGAATAGATAAGACGGTTTTGCATTATTACGATTGATGATTGACGAGGTTGAGAGATGGCAGAAGAAGAAAATAATCAACAGGACGTGACGGCAACGATGCCCGATGCAGATGTAGCAAAGGCCACGACTTCGGGCGAGATGTTAGCGCACGATGTTGCGCCGAATGTTGACGCGCAGCCCGGCAATGCTTCCGGCACGGAGGCTGGCAAGCGCGGCAGCCGCGCGCAAAAGGTCGGCATCGTCGCTTCGGACAAAATGGAAAAAACGGTTGTCGTGCGCGTTGACCGTTTGATTAAGCATCCGAAGTACAGACGCTATGTGCGCCGCACATCGAAGTTTATGGCGCACGATGAAACGGGCGCGACCATCGGCGACAAAGTGCGTATCATCGAAACACGTCCACTCTCGGCAAGAAAACGCTGGCGCGTCGCAGAGATTGTGCAGAAGGCAGAAAAGTAAAAGGGCAGAGGACGGATGTTAGATACTGGATGTTAGTAAAGGCAAATCATTCTTCACTAGCATCTGACATCTAGTATCTAACATCTGCGAACAGGGTGAGCAACAATGATTCAGATGCAAACGTCTTTGGACGTGGCGGACAATTCAGGCGCGCGTCGCGTCGAAATGATTATGCCGATTGGCGGCTCGACGGGCGTCCACGCAAGCCTCGGAGATCGCATCAAGGTCGCCGTTAAGGAAGCTGCGCCGGACGGAGCCGTTAAAAAAGGCACTGTGCAGAACGCCGTGATCGTGCGCACGCGCAAGGAAGTGCGCCGCAAGGACGGAACGTACATTCGCTTCGACCAGAACGCCGCAGTGCTTATTAAAGACGACGGCACGCCCATCGGCACGCGCGTCTTCGGCCCTGTCGCAAGAGAATTGCGCGACAAAAATTATATGAAGATCGTGTCGCTGGCGCCGGAGGTGATATAGAGATGGAAAAGGAAAAAAGGCGCGTCAAGATCAAGAAGGGCGATCAAGTAGTCGTCATCGCCGGACGCGATAAAAGCAAGCGCGGGCGCGTGCTCGAAGTGTCGCCGACGAAAGGCAAAGTCAAAGTCGAGGGCGCGGGAATCGTGAAGAAACACCAGCGCGCCAATCCGCAGAACAATCGCGGCGGCGGCATCATCGACAAAGAAGCTTTTATAGACATCTCGAACGTGCAATTGATCGACCCGCAATCGGGCAAGCCGACGCGCGTGAAATATCACATCGCAGACGACGGCTCGAAGACGCGAACAGCAGCGCGCAGCGGACACACGTTTGAAAAGTAATTAAAGCGAGAAGAGCGAGAAGGTTTGGAAACGCCTGTTGTAAAAACCGCGAGACCCAAGCCGCGAGAGGTGAAACAGAAGTTATGGCAGCCAGATTAAAAGAGCGTTACACGAAAGAGATTGCGCCCGCGCTCTCGAAAGAGTTCGGCATCACGAATCCGATGGCGACGCCGCGCCTGCAAAAGATCGTTATCAACATGGGCATGGGCGAAGCGATTGCCAACGCGAAGATTCTCGACACTGCGGCAGATGAATTGACCGCGATCACAGGCCAAAAGCCCGTCATCACGAAGGCGAAGAAATCAATCGCTACGTTCAAGCTGCGCGAAGGAATGCCGATTGGCACGATGGTGACGCTTCGCGGCGAACGTATGTACGAGTTTCTGGATCGCCTCGTGTCTGTAGCGCTGCCGCGCGTAAGAGATTTTCGCGGCATTTCGCCGAAGGCTTTCGACGGGCGCGGCAATTACACGCTCGGCATCCGCGAGCAATTGATCTTCCCTGAAATTGATTTTAACAAAGTGGACAAAACGCGCGGCATGAATATTTCGATTGTCACTACCGCGAAAAACGACGAACAGGCGCGTTCGCTTCTGCGCGCGCTCGGAATGCCGTTTAGACAATAACGAAGATGTTAGATATTAGATGTCAGTTCTGGCTTCTAACTAGCATCCGGCATCTATCATCTAATATCTGAATTACTATGGCAAAGAAATCATTGATTGCGAAAGCAAACCGGAAACCTAAATTTTCGTCGCGCGCCTATTCGCGCTGCAAGCGTTGCGGGCGTCCGCGCGGATATTTGCGCAAGTTCAATTTGTGCCGCATCTGTTTCCGTGAACTCGCGTTGCAGGGACAAATTCCCGGCGTCGTGAAATCGAGTTGGTAAAAAGCGGATGTCAGATATTAGATGCTGGATGCTAGTCTCCGGCTCTTAACTAGAATCTGACATCTGACATCTAGCATCTGTTTTGGAGTAAAGCATGACTGATCCTATTGCCGATATGCTGACGCGCATTCGCAACGCCATCGCCGCGAAGCACTCGCGCGTTGATATTCCGGCCTCGAAGCTGAAATTGGAAGTCGCCCGCATTCTCAAGGAAGAGGGCTACATCAATAACTTCGTTCTGAAGGGCGAAGGCGTCAAGCGCAACATACGCATTTTTCTGCGCTACGATGCGCGCGGCACGTCTTCGATTACGCACCTCGCAAGAGTGTCGCGTCCCGGAAGGCGCGTCTATATGGGTGCTGGCGAAATCCCGCGTGTGCTCGGCGGCTACGGCATCAATATCGTTTCGACTTCGCGCGGCCTGATGAGCGGCAAAGTAGCGCGCCGCGAAAACGTCGGCGGCGAAGTGCTGGCGCAAATTTATTAACGCAGATGTCAGATGTCAGATGTCAGATGTTAGTGTTCTACTAACATCTAACATCTAGTATCTAGCATCTCTAACCAAGGGTTAGAACTTATGTCTCGTATTGGAAAAAAAGCTATCACATTGCCGAGCGGCGTGACCGTCACGATTCGGGAGCGCGAGTTGGAAGTCAAAGGCGCGAAAGGCACTTTGAAGACGCCGATTCCCGAAGGCATTACCTTCAAACAGGAAGGCGATCAATTACAGGCCGAGCGAGCCAACGATGATCTGGCGGCGCAGCACGGATTAGCGCGCGCGCTTGCCAATAACGCTATTGTCGGCGTTACCGAAGGCTTCACGCGTCAGATGGATGTCGTCGGCGTCGGTTATAAAGCGGACGTGCAGAGCAAGAAAGTTGTTTTCTCGCTTGGCTATTCGCATCCGATTGAATTTCCGCTGCCCGATGGCATCGACGTGAAATCGGAACGCGTGCCGACGAAGGCAAGCATTCAGCAGTATCAAGTGACTTTGACGTTGACCGGCATAGACAAGCAGCGGCTCGGTCAAGTCGCCGCCGAAATGCACACGTTGCGTAAGCCAGATGCTTACAAGGGCAAGGGCGTGCGTTATGCGGATGTGCCTTTGAAGTTGAAGCCCGGCAAGACAGGCAAATAGTTTTCAATTTAAGGTTTTCAGTTATTTGTGTGGCGCTGGTGTCTGTGAAAGATGAACGCGCCTGCGACGGTCGAGCTAAGACGCGCGTGAAATTTTCATCGCAAGCGTGTTCGACCTATTCCCTGTGAAAAACGCGCAGGGGCAGGAGATAAAAAGAAATGGCTATTAGAAAAAGAGCGGAAGTTCGCAACGCAGTTCACAGGCGCATACGGCGCAAAGTGCAAGGCACAACGCAACGCCCGCGCCTCGCCGTTTATCGCAGCCTTAATCATATTTACGCGCAGATTATCGACGACGAGCAGGGACGAACGCTTGCTGCGGCTTCGACAGCCGAAAAGGATTTGCGCGGCGCGACGGGCGGCAACATCGAAGCGGCCGAGCGTGTCGGGCGTGCTATCGCCGAACGTGCTCTCGGCTTGGGCATTGAATCGGTCGTGTTTGATCGCGGCGGCTATCTTTATCATGGCCGCGTCAAAGCTTTGACGGCGGCGGCGCGCGAGGCGGGATTGAATAAAGCGGAAACAACCGCGACGCAGGAAGATCAATCAGCGGAAAACGAATCGGCGGAAAACAATCAGGAAGCGGCGGCTGGCGAAGGTGCATAACAAATAGTAATGAGACAACCTAGACAAAGAATTACGGCGCAGGGACTTGATCTCAAGGATCAGGTTATCTCCATCAATCGCGTGACCAAAGTGGTTAAGGGCGGTAAAAATATGTCGTTTGCGGCGCTCGTCGTGATCGGCGACGAATCCGGCCACGTCGGATTCGGCACAGGCAAAGCACGCGAAGTACCGCTCGCCATTAAAAAAGGCATCGAGGCGGCGAAGAAGAATCTAATCCGCGTGCCGCTCATCAAAAACACTTTGCCGCATGAATTAATCGGCAAGTTCGGCGCAGGCCGCGTGTTGATGAAGCCCGCTTCGGAAGGCACGGGCGTTATCGCCGGTGGCGCTGTGCGCGCTGTGATGCAGGCCGTCGGCGTTCACGATGTGCGCACGAAGGTTTTAGGTTCTGCCAATCCGCACAACGTTGTGCGCGCGACCTTCGACGGTCTTTTGAGAATGAAAGACCCTATGGAAGTGGCGCGTCTGCGCGGCAAGCAGGTAGAGGAGTTATAAGCGATGAGTATTTTAGATAAAGTCACGGAGGCGGTTTCCGACACGCTTGCCAAAGCAGCGGACGTTTTGGGCATCGGGGAAGAAGCGCAAGGCGAGAAAAAGCCTGCGACGAACAACGGCACTGGCGGCACGATTCGCATACAGTATTACAGAAGCTTTATCGCCACGCCGAAGACGCATAAGCAAATCGTGCGCAGCGTCGGATTGACGAAATTGAATCAAATCGTCGAGCGCCCGGACACACATGCGATGCGCGGCTTTGTGAAGAAAGTGCCGCATCTTTTGCGGCTTGTAGAATAGAGGAACATCATGGCACTCGGTCTTAACAATCTGCGTGCGCCGAAGGGTGCGACGCACAAAAAGAAACGCATCGGGCGCGGCCCCGGTTCAGGCACGGGCAAGACGGCAGGGCGCGGCGAAAAGGGACAAAAATCCCGATCCGGTTATTCGGCGAAGATCGGCTTCGAGGGCGGACAGATGCCGCTGCATCGCCGTCTTCCGAAACGCGGCTTTACCAACATCTTCAAAAAAGAATGGATCGAAGTCAGCCTCTCGGCGCTCGAAAGAAGTTTCGGCGCAAACGAGGAAGTGACGCCGGAATTGCTGCACGAACGCGGCTTGATTAAGAAGGCCAAGCGCGACGTGGTGGTTTTAGGCACAGGCGAAATTTCCAAGGCCTTGCGTATCTCTGCGCACCGTTTCACCAAGAGCGCACGCGAAAAAATCGAGCAGGCGGGCGGCGCCGTGACTTTGATTACGCGCGGAAATTCGCAAGCCGATCAAGCGCCGCAAGCCTAATCTTGACGGCTTGAAACGGCTCGCCGATGTGTCGCGTAAAGTCACGAAAATATCGTATCCGATAAGCCACTGAAGCTTGCGCGTGCGTATAACCGAAACGTTATTCGCAAGTCGTGACGAACGCTTCGGTGGTTTCGTTTCAGACGGCTTGCGCCGCGCGCGTGGCAGGGGCGATAATCAATTCTGAATTTTTCAAGAGAAACTGAATAAAGCGTGAGGCGCTGCTGATTATGGAAAAGTTTTTCGCCGCTGTTCGCAATATGTTCAATGTGCCGGACTTGCGTCGGCGCATATTTTTTACGCTCGGCCTGCTGGCTGTTTATCGACTCGGCGCGCACGTTACTGCGCCCGGCATTAATAAAGCGCGGCTCGAAGCCGTCTGGCGCGACGTCGGCAGCACTTTGCTCGGCGTGCTAGACCTTTTCTCCGGCGGCAACTTTCGCACAATCTCCGTATTCGCGCTCGGCGTCACGCCCTACATTACCGCTTCGATTATTCTGCAATTGATGGCTGTCGTTTCGCCGCAACTGAAAAAGTTGCAGGAAGAAGGCGAAATGGGACGGCAGAAGATCAATCAGTGGACACGCTATCTGACGGTTGCGCTGTGCAGCGTGCAGACTTCATTCGTCGCCTTGTGGTTGCAGCGAAACGGCGTCATCGCTCCGACAACGAGTTCACTGCTGACGATTGTTTTGACGTTGACGACAGGCACGATTTTCGTGATGTGGCTCGGCGAGCAGATTACGGAGCGCGGCGTCGGCAACGGAATTTCGCTATTGATTTTTGCGGGCATCATTATCGGTTTGCCGCGCGGCGTGCAGCAGGTATTCGAGCGCGTGCGCGGCGGCGATCCGCTCGCAAGCATCGGTGTCATTGCGCTCATCGCGGTGCTCATTGCGCTGATCGCATTTATCGTTTTCGTCGAAGCAGCACGGCGCAAGCTTGCCATAACTTATGCGAAGCGCCACGTCGGACGCCAACTCGTCGGCGGACAGCAAACGACGATGCCGCTCAAAGTCAATATGGGCGGCGTGATTCCCGTGATTTTCGCTTCGTCCATGCTCGCCGTGCCGCAAACCTTGCTCTCTGCGTTTCCCGCCGACCCGAATAATCCGGCTGCCTTCTGGAGCCGCGTGCATAGTTTCTTTCAACAGTTTCACGGCGGCGATCCGTACTACGAATTGATTTTCGTGTCGCTCATTATCTTCTTCACCTTCTTTTACGTGTCCATCGTTTTCAATGTCGAAGAAGTAGCAGACAACTTGCGCAAGCACGGCGGGTTTATGCCCGGCATCAGACCCGGAAAAGCGACTGCGGAGTTTCTGAACACGGTGCTGACGCGCCTGACCTTCGTCGGCGCAATTTATCTCGCGTTGATCGCGTTCTTGCCGCAGATTATGCTGAACGGTTTTCGCGTCGGGCGGTTTCCATTCATAGGGCAAACGCTCGATGCCTTTTTCAGTTCGACGCCCGGCCTTTCGTGGATACCGACGGGCATGGGTTATCAATTTTACTTTGGTGGCACATCGCTTTTGATTATCGTCGGCGTCGCCATGGACACCGTCGCGCAAATCGAAGCGCAACTCGTGATGCGCAATTACGAAGGCTTCCTAGGCGGCGGCGGACGATTGCGTGGACGCAGAGCGTAAATACGGATGTCAGATATTAGATGTCAGATGTTGGTGAAGATAAACTGATTTCCGTCCACTAATATCCAGCATCTAACATCTAGTATCTCGCTTATGTCTAAGATTATTGTCTTAATGGGCGCGCCGGGCGCGGGTAAGGGAACGCAGGCGCGTCTCCTTGAAGAACGCACGGGGCTGCCGCAGATTTCGACGGGCGACATGTTTCGCGCGTTGAAGGAAGAACAGACCCAGTTGGCAGAAGAAGTGCGCGGCATCATGGAAGCCGGAAAGCTTGTGCCGGATGAGGTGACGATTCGCGTCGTGCGCGAGCGCACAGGGCGCAGCGATTGTCAGAACGGTTACATTCTGGACGGCTTCCCGCGCACTCCGGCGCAGGCCGCGATGCTGGAAAAATTAGCCGTCGAGCAAGGCAAGGGGATTCAAGCGATTTTAGTAGATGTGCCTCTTGAACTATTGGAGCAGCGCATGGTCGGGCGGCGCAATTGCCCTGTCTGCGGCGAAATTTATAATATTTATTTCAAGCTGCCGAAGTCGGACAATGTTTGCGATCTGCACACGGACGCCCAACTAGAGCACCGCGCCGACGACAACCCCGAAACAGTAAAGGCGCGCCTTGCTACTTACGAGAATCAAACGCGCCCGTTACTCGATTATTATCAATCGGCAAATCTTCTGCACCGCGTTGACGGCACGCGCGAAACGGAAGCCGTCTATGCGGACATCGAAAAGCTATTGAACGACAATTAGTGAATACCAAACAATTGTTGCGCCGAAGCCAATAATCTATTCGCCGCTTAAGATTAGCCGTTTACCCATCGTATGATTATCGGAAAGTCGAAAAAAGAGTTGGAGAAGATGCGCCTCTCCGGGCAGCTCGTCGGACAAGTTCTGCGTGAAGTGCGGCGAATGATTGCGCCCGGCGTAACAACGCTTGAAATCGACACGATGGTAGAGCGCATGATCCGCGATGCGGGCGCAACGCCGACCTTCAAGGGCTATCACGGCTTTCCGTTTTCGATCTGCGCGTCCGTCAACGAACAAGTCGTGCATGGCTTTCCTTCAAGGCGCGAATTACAGGACGGCGATGTTTTCTCGGTTGACTGCGGCGTGACCCTCAACGGTTTCGTCGGCGATTCGGCGATTACGGTTGCTGTCGGGCGCATCCCGGATGAATGGTCGAAGTTGATTCGCGTGGCGGAAGAATGCCTCGAACTCGCTATCGAGCAATGTCGCGTAGGCAAGCATGTCGGCGACATCGGCTGGGCTGTGCAAAGCCACGCCGAAGCGCACGGCTACGGCGTCGTGCGCGAATATGTCGGGCATGGCGTCGGGCGCAAGATGCACGAAGACCCGCAGATTCCCAACTACGGTTCGCCGGGCAAGGGCGCGAAAATCAAAGCCGGGTATGTTTTCGCCGTTGAGCCGATGCTCAACCTAGGCACACACCACACGAAGTCTCTCTCGGACGGCTGGACGGTGGTGACGCTGGACGGGCAGCCGAGCGTGCATGTCGAGCATACCGTTGCGATCACGGAAGACGGCCCGGAAGTTTTAACGCGCGTCGGGCAGAGAGCGCTGCAACCGGCGGAACTCGTCGGCGCATGAATTTTCAGCGGAAGCTCCTGTATGCCCGTCCTGCTCTTGGAAAAGAATCAATAGTTGTGTTATGATTCGCAGTTTGCCGAAGCTATCAAAATATTCTGCTAGTAGAGAGTATAGCGAAGGAAGAAGCGGTTGAAGTAATGGCGAAAGTCATTTTACTTATCGCTGCCAGTAAATTGTTTCGACAAAACGGCGATTGAACAGCAGCAAGCGAGGGCGACATGAAAGTACGTGCTTCAGTAAAAAAGATGTGTGATAACTGCAAAGTCATTCACCGCAAAGGCGTGGTGAGAGTCATTTGCACTAACCCGAAACATAAACAGCGACAGGGATAAACGATTTGCGAATTTGCGATTTGCGATTTGCGATTGAAAGCAGCGGTCAGTTGATGGTTGATATTCAGCCTCATGCAATCGAAATCGGCATTCTGAATTCTAAAATTGTGGAGAGAGTGGAGAGAAGGAAATGGCTCGTGTAGCTGGCGTCGATCTTCCGCCGAACAAACGTGCGCAGATTGGCCTGACTTATATTTACGGTATCGGGCGTTCGCGCGCGACTTCGATTTTGCAGGAAGCGCAGGTCTCCGTCGATTCACGCGTGCGCGATTTGAATGATGACGAACTCGGACGCATTCGCGCCATTCTCGACCGTGAAGGCGAGATCGAAGGCGACTTGCGCAAGCGCGTGCAAATGGACATCAAACGCTTGATGGACATCGGCTCGTACAGAGGTTTGCGCCACCGTCGCGGGCTTCCCGTGCGCGGCCAACGCACCAGCACCAACGCGCGCACGCGCAAGGGGCCGCGCCGTGCCACCGTCGCAAAGAAAAAAGCGCCGGGCAAAAAGTAATTACAGCAGATGTCGGATGCTGGATGTTAGATGTCAGCCTCTGGCCTTTAACCAACATCTGACATCTAGTATCTAACATCTAATTTTATGGCAAAAGCAGCAGCGGGAAAAAAGAAGGTCTTTCGCAAGAAGGAAAAGAAGAACATTCCGAATGGGATTGTGTACATCGCGGCCTCGTTTAATAACACGATGATCTCGATTACCGATCTCGAGGGCAATCTGATCGCGCAGTCGTCTTCGGGCGCGCGCGGGTTTCGCGGTTCGCGCAAGGGAACTCCGTTCGCCGCGCAGCAGGCGGCCTACGAAGCGGCGAATAAAGCGAAGGATGCCGGAATGCAGCAGTGCGAAGTGCGCGTCAAAGGCCCCGGCGGTGGACGCGAGTCGGCGATTCGCGCGATCAACAACGCGGGCATACGCGTCGTTACGATCCGCGACACGACGCCGATTCCGCACAACGGCTGCCGTCCGCCGAAACGCCGCAGAGTGTGACGAATGCGGATTTCAGATTGCGGAATGCGGATTTAAGAACCTACTTTTAATCCGCATTCCGCAATCTGAAATCCGCAATTGATTAACCCAAAGGATGAAGGGCATCGCACGCGCAAAAATTGCGCGTTGCCGCCTGTAAACTTTTCCGTCTATCCAAAATAGACCGGAGGCAAAAAAGAAGTGGCTAGGTATAGAGACGCGGTGTGCCGTTTGTGCCGCCGTGAAGGTGCAAAACTTTTCCTGAAGGGCGACAGATGTTACAAGCCCTCCTGCCCGATTGAAAAACGCGGAACGCAGCCGCCCGGACAGCACGGCAATTCGATGCGTCGCGGCAAGGCGCTCGTCGGCTACGGCCAGCAGTTGCGCGAAAAGCAAAAAGTCAAACGCATTTACTTCGTTCTCGAAGGACAGTTTCGCAACTACTTCGAGCGCGCCGCCCGTCAAAAAGGCATCACCGGCGAAAATCTTTTGTTTCTACTCGAACGCCGCCTAGACAATATCGTTTACCGCTCGGGCTTTTCCACCTCGCGCCGTCAGGCACGCCAACTCGTCAACCACGGGCATGTCGAAGTCAACGGGCGCAAAGTAGATATTCCATCGTTCCAGACGAAAGTCGGCGACATCGTCAGCATCAAGGAAGCTTCGCGTCATAATCCGCACGTCGAAGGCGCATGGCAGACGGCTGCCGGGCGCGGGCGTCCGTCGTGGATTGCTCCGGCTGACGGCGCGGACATGAGCGCGCGTGTTGCAAGCCTTCCGACGCGCGATGATATTGACCGCTCGATCAACGAACAATTGATCGTCGAACTTTACAGCAAGTAATCCAACAAGAAACGCGGGCAGCGGCAGTTGCTCCGATACATGCTGTCCGGCGTTTTCGCAAACGAATGCGTCGGAACGCAAACGGACGAACGCTGTGACGCATCTTTATTGAACCACTCCCGGACGATTAAAAATTATGGCTATGGATCAGAATAATCTTTGGACAGGCTTTCAAATGCCGCGCCGTCTTGCCGCCGATGCCGAAACGATGACGGATCGCTACGGGCGCTTTTCCGCGCAGCCGTTTGAACGCGGCTTCGGCACGACCGTGGGCAATTCCTTGCGGCGCGCGCTGCTTTCGAGTATCGAAGGCGCGGCGATTACCGCCGTCAAAATCGAAGGCGTCGAGCACGAATTCTCGTCGATCAACGGCGTCGTCGAAGACGCAACCGACGTGATTCTCAATTTGAAGCAAGTGCCTTTCAAACTGCACAGCGCGGAAGCGAAGACGCTCACGATCAACAAAACGGGCGCGGGCGAAGTTACGTCCGGCGACATCGAAACAGATGGCGACGTTGAAGTGCTCGACCCGAATGTTCACATTGCGACTGTTGGCGAAGGCGGCTCGATGCAAATCGAAATGCGTCTGAAACGCGGGCGCGGCTATGTTTCCGCCGACCGCAACTTTGACGAAGATTTGTCCTTGGGCTACATCCCGATTGATTCCGTTCACACGCCCGTCAAGAAAGTTAATTATACGGTTGAAGCCGCGCGCCTCGGCCAGAACACGGAGTTCGATAAATTAACTATCGAAGTCTGGACGGACGGCTCCGTTAAGCCGGATGACGCTGTCGGCCTCGCCGCCAAGTTAATCAAAGATCACATGTCCATCTTTATCAATTTCGAGGAAGACACGGACGAGCTTGCGTACAGCAACATGGAACGCCCGCCCTTGCCGCGCAACGATCAGCTTGATCGCTCTGTCGATGAGTTGGAGCTTTCCGTGCGCTCGTATAATTGCCTGAAGAACGCCGACATCAAAACCATCCGCGACCTTGTTCAGCGTTCCGAGCGCGAGATGCTTGCAACGAAAAATTTTGGCAAGAAATCGCTTAATGAAATCAGAGATATTCTGCACGGAATGGGACTCGATTTCGGCATGGAATTCGACGCGCAGGGTAATCCGATTCCCGGCTCCGGCGGACGCGACGCGGCGACGGATGACGAAGTCGAAGACGAAGACGAAGTCGAAGAGTAAACGAACAGATGTCAGATGCTGGATATTAGATGTCAGCATTTAGGCTTCTAAACAGCATCTAGCATCCGACATCTAATATCTAAAAACAATGCGACATCAAAAAGCACATCGCAAACTCGGACGCACGACGGCGCACCGCATGTCTATGCTGCGCAATCTGGCGACCTCACTGATTAACGCGCGCGACGAGCGCATTGTCACTACTCTGCCGAAGGCAAAGGAATTGCGCCCGTTCGTCGAACGCGTTATCACGCTTTCACGCCACGCGCAAGCCTTAGAGGGCGACAGCGCCGCCACCGACGCAGTGCATTTGCGGCGGCAGGCCGCGACGTATTTTCATTCCGGCAACAGCCAATCTGTGTCGGCGAGTCGTCGCGGGCAAACGCGTCCGCCGCGCACCGCCGGAGTACTCGCTTTGAAACGCTTGTTCGACGACTTGGGCGAGCGCTTTCGTGATCGTCCGGGCGGCTATACGCGCATTATCAAACTCGGCAGGCGCGACGGCGACAATGCCGAACTCGCCATTATCGAACTCGTCGATAATCCGCGCGAACGAGAAGCGGCGACGAGCAAGAGCGCCAAGTCCGCCGTTTCGGGCAAACAAAAGACCACCAAGGCGAGCGAAGCCGATGCGACGAAAACGGCGCGGCGCGGCGGCAAAAAGGCCGATAAGACTTTCGAGAAAGAAGAAACCACACGCGCACGCGGAAGCGGCGAAGAGCCGGTTGATTCAGACCTCGAAGCCAATAAGCCGAAGGGCGGCAGCCGCTCCAAAAAAACGGAATCGACTGCTGAAGAAAAAGATACGAACAGCTAACGCGCCGAACGCTTACCTGACGGGCGGCAGGCGTTATAGTTCTTGACTCAAACAAAAGAGCTTTTGCAAAGCGTGCTCGGAAGTAGCCGCGAGCCTCAATTCATCGTCGGCGCGAATACAAAAGGAGCGGCGACCACGATTGAGGCTTTTTGCTTTGTCCGGCTAAAAGAAGAAGAGAATTATTTTGACGCGCGGAGTCTAATACTATGAGCGACCAAGACGCGCCGCCGCCGACACCAACAACAGTGTCCGGCGATGAACGCGAAAGAGAAAATCAGAGATCATCCGACGTCCCACAGCGCAATAGTAGTGGCGGCGGCGGAAACCGTGAACGCGAACGCCATTCGCGCCGTCGTCACCAATCTTCGCCGCAGCATCAGTCGCCGCCGCGCCGTCCTGCGGAAAACATGTTGCCGATGGACGAACTACGCGACCTCGTCGAGTTGATCGGCGAACACGGCTTCACGGACTTTGAATTCGAGCGGCAGGATTTTCGCATTCGCCTGCGTCGTGACCTCGCTCCGCAAATCATTCAGGCAGCGCCGCCCGCCGCCGCTGCTGCTTCCACACAAGCCGCGCCGCACGCTTCTACGCCAACACACGCGCCTGCGACACCGCTCCCGAACGCTGCTACCGGAACAAGCGGCGCGACGACACAATCAGCCGCCAATTCTTCAGCAACGCAGGCCGCGAGTGCCGCCGAAGAAGAGAATCTTCACATTATTACTTCGCCGATTGTCGGCACTTTTTACCGCTCGTCGTCGCCGACCGCCGAACCCTTCGCGCGCATCGGCAGCCACGTCGCGCCGGAAACTACCGTCTGCATTATCGAAGCGATGAAATTGATGAACGAAATTCAGGCCGAGACGAGCGGCGAAGTCGTCAAGATTTACGTCGAAAACGCACAGCCCGTCGAATACGGCCAGCCGCTTTTCGGAATCAGGAAATGAAACAGTTTTCAGTAGTCAGTGAACAGTGGTCAGTCATCGGCTAAATGCTTTTACTGAAAACTGCTCACTGACCACCGACCACTGATAATTATGACTCCGCGCAAATTTCGCAAAATCTTAATCGCCAATCGCGGCGAGATCGCGTGCCGCATTATTTGGGCGTGCAAGGAGATGGGCATTCGCACCGTCGCCGTGTATTCCGAAGCCGACCGCGATTCGCTGCATGTGCGTTTCGCAGACGAAGCCATTTGCATCGGCGCGCCGCCCTCTGCGCAGAGTTACCTGAACATTTCCGCCGTCATTAGCGCCGCTGAAATCGCTAACGTGGACGCGATTCATCCGGGCTACGGCTTTCTCGCGGAGTCCGCTTACTTCGCGGAAATCTGCGAAGCCTGCAATATCAAATTCATCGGTCCGCGCGCGAGCGTGATACGCATGATGGGCGATAAAGTCGAAGCACGCCGCGCCGCGCAGGAAGCGGGCTTGCCGATTTTGCCGGGCAGCCCCGAACCTCTGGAGAGCGAAGAAGAAGCTTTGCGACTCGCGCGCGAGATCGGCTTTCCTGTAATCGTCAAAGCGGCGGCGGGCGGCGGCGGGCGCGGAATGCGCATCGTGCGCACCGAAGCCGAACTAGGCCACGCGCTCGAAACAGCCTCGAATGAAGCAGCGGCAGCTTTCAAAAACGGCGACGTTTACATAGAGCGTTACATAGAGCGTCCGCGCCACATTGAAATTCAAGTGCTCGCGGATGAATACGGCGCGTGCATACATTTAGGCGAACGCGAGTGTTCGATTCAACGCCGTCACCAGAAACTTTTAGAAGAAGCGCCGTCGCCCGTGCTGTCCGCAGACTTGCGCAACCAAATGGGCAACGCAGCGGTTGCGGCCTGCAAGCGCATCAATTACTCGAACGCTGGCACCATCGAATTTCTGCTCGATGAAGACAATAGATTTTATTTCATGGAAATGAACACGCGCATACAGGTCGAGCATCCCGTGACGGAGATGGTCACGCTCGCCGACATCGTGCGCAATCAAATACGCATTGCCGAAGGCGAGCCGCTCGGTTACACGCAGGACGATTTGATGATCGTCGGCCATTCAATCGAGTGCCGCATCAACGCCGAAAACCCTGAAACATTCGCGCCTTCGCCCGGACTTATCACTGCTTTTAATTTGCCGGGCGGCCCCGGCGTGCGTGTCGATACGGCTGCTTATCCGGGCTACTTTGTGCCGCCATATTACGATTCGATGATCGCCAAATTGATTGTCCACGCGCGCACGCGCGACCTCGCCATTGCGCGTATGCGGCGTGCCTTAGGCGCGATGGTCGTCGAAGGAATAAAGACGACGATTCCGCTTCATTTGAAGATTATGGATGATCCGAAATTCCAAGCGGGCGAACTCTCCACGAAATTTATGGAAGAGTTCAGCGAGAGACAGAACGGCGCGAAATAACGCGACTGAATTCGTCGGGCGCTGATGCGTTGACGCGGGCGCGCAAACGAACTTATAATACCAGACTTTTCTGTTAGCGGGCTTTGCAGTAAGGCAAGCCCTTGAAGGAGCAACTCACGTTATGGCTTACGCAATTATCAGAACAGGCGGCAAACAATTTCGCGTTCAGGAAGGCGCGACGTTGCGCGTGCCTTCGATAGACAAAAACGCCGGTGACCAAATCGAACTCGAAGCGCTCGTTGTCGCTGCGGGCGGTGACGAAAAAGCGCGCATCGGCGCGCCGCTCGTTGACGGCGCGCGCATCGCCGCCACTGTCGTCGATCACGGACGCGGCGAGAAGATCATCGTGTTCAAGAAAAAGCGTCGCAAACAATACAAGCGCACGCAGGGACATCGTCAGAACTACACGACCTTAAAGATTGATTCGATTGGATGAAAGCAGGAGACGGAAGTCAGGAGTCGGAAGACAGAATAAAGGCAGGCGTCGGCGAAAACCCTGCGCTGCTTCATTCTGACTTCTGTCTACTGGCTACTGACTTCTTTTGAGGGATTGAAAGATGGCACATAAAAAAGGCGTCGGTTCTTCGCGCAATGGACGCGATTCATCGGCGCAGCGATTAGGACTCAAGAAGTTTGGCGGCGAGCACGTTCTGGGCGGAAACATTCTCGCACGACAGCGCGGCACAAAATGGAAGCCCGGCAAAAACGTCGGGCGCGGCAAAGACGATACGCTGTTTGCGCTCATCGAAGGCTTCGTGAAGTTTGAAGACAAAGGGCGCTCCGGCAAATTCATCAGCGTTTACGCGGAAGCAGTTGCTGCGGCTGAACAGGAAGCCGCACAACCAATCGCCGCATAAGGTTTCTGAAACGAAGAAGAAAGCTGCACAAGTTTCGAGACGCCCGCGCCGGGAGTGTGTTACGCCAACGCACATTCAGCGCCGGGCGTCATTTTCATTTTCGATTTTCAGTTTGCAGATTCGCAATTACTTATCGCATAGAAGAAGGCAAACCTTGAACATTGCATTTCTTCAAATCGAAAATCAGCAATCGCAAATCTAAAATTCATTGATTTATCGTGTTTATTGATCGCACCAAAATTCGCGTTCAGGGCGGGCATGGCGGCAACGGCGTGATGGCCTTCCGGCGCGAAAAATTCGTGCCGCGCGGCGGGCCTTCGGGCGGCGACGGCGGGCGCGGCGGCGATGTCTGGATGGTCGCGGACGAATCGCTCAACACGCTGCTTCATCTGCGCTATAACCCGGAACACATCGCGGATCGCGGGCGGCACGGCGAAGGCTCGAAACGCTCCGGTCATGCTGGCGTGGACAAGGAAGTTCGCGTTCCCGTCGGCACGCAAGTCTTCGATGCCGCGACAGGCGAGCTTTTGCAGGATTTCACGGAGAACGAACAGCGCTGGCTGGCGGCGAGCGGCGGGCGCGGCGGCTTCGGCAATTCTCATTTCGCCACTTCGACGAATCGCGCGCCTCGCTATCATCAGGAGGGAAGCGAAGGCGAAGAACACGAACTGCAACTCGAACTAAAATTAATCGCCGATGCAGGTCTCGTCGGTTTCCCGAATGCGGGCAAATCGACGCTCATTTCCGTCGTCTCCGCCGCCAAACCGAAGATTGCGGATTATCCATTCACGACGCTCGAACCGCATCTGGGCGTGGTTGACATGGGCGATTATCGAACCTTCGTCGTCGCGGATATTCCGGGCTTGATCGAAGGCGCGCACGCGGGCGCGGGACTCGGTGATCGTTTTCTGCGCCACATAGAGCGCACCAAACTTCTGCTGCACCTCGTCGATGTTTCGTCGAATTCGGGTCGCCACACGAGCGCCGTCGAAGATTACGATGCGATCAACCATGAATTAATGGCTTACGATCCAGACCTTGCGCGCCGCCCGCAAATCGTCGTTGCAACCAAGACGGACGCGCTCGACGAACCGGAGCGCATGGAAGCCTTGCGCGCGCGCGCCGCCGCCGATAACCGCGCTTTTTACCAAATCTCCGCCGTCACAAACAAAGGCGTGCGCGAATTAATAAACGGCATCGCGCGCGCGCTGGATGAAATCAACGCGCGGCAAATGAGCACGGCGAGCGAGAGCAGCAATGGCGATAACGCACGCGCCGCAGATTGATTCACGCGCGCGGGAATTTGCCGGATCGAGTATCGTGAATTTTGGTCGGCGACGTTTATTTGAGGACAAAGTTCTTTGATGAAAAAGTTGAAGCGAACGGCTTTGTATGGCGGAACGTTTGATCCGATTCACAACGGCCATATCCGCATCGCACAAACTTTTCTGGGCTTGTTCGCGCTCGACGAATTTTGCTTTGTTCCGGCACACGTTGCGCCGCACAAAAGAGAAACGAAGGTGACGCCGCCCGTTCATCGTTACGCGATGCTCGCGCTCGCTACGCAATCGGACGAGCGAATGCGGATTAGCACAGTCGAATTAGACGCGCCGGAAAAGCCGTACACGATTGACACGCTCTTGAAGTTTTGCGCCGAAGAAAAGAGCGGCGCGCAGTTTTTTTTCGTGATGGGCGCGGATTCGTGGGCGGAGATACGGACTTGGCGCGAGTGGGAGTGTTTGCTTCAATTGACGAATCACATCGTTGTCACGCGTCCCGGTTACGAACTCAATACGGAACACGTAACGGCGCAGATACGCGAACGAATCGTTGACCTGCGCGGATTGAATGAAGAACAAATCAGGCACAGAAGCACTGAAGATGTGGGCGCGAAAATTTACATAACGGATGCCGTGACGATGGACGTTTCGGCGACTTCGATTCGACGTGCTGTGCGAAACGAATCGGGCGGCGAATGGCGACAAAATGTTCCGCCGCCCGTCGCCGGTTACATACAAAAATACGAGCTTTACGAAGATCAAAATGAAACAAAACTCGACAGTCAAAGAACAGGCTCTGCGCATTGAATCGAACGCGGAAGCGCACGGCAGCGAAGAAGTCGGCGCGAATCCGTCTGCTTCCACAGCGACAACGAATGATGGCGCGACGGCGGAAGAACTCGACAAGCATCTCCTGATTGCTGTCGATGCGGCGAGCGACAAAAAAGCGATTGATATGATAGCGCTCGATCTGCGCAGCCTCGCCAGCTTCACGGATTATTTTCTCATCACGAGCGGCTCGAACACGAGACAAGTGCAGGCCATTGCCGATGCCATCGTCGATCAATTGAAGAAGGTCGGCAGGCGTCCGGCGCGTGTCGAAGGCTACAACTCTGCGGAGTGGGTGCTGGTCGATTACGGCGATTTTATTATCCATGTATTCGATGACAAAGCGCGCCGCTTTTACGATCTGGAAAGATTATGGCGCGAAGCAACACGCGTTAAGTTGCCTTCGGATGAAATTGCGACTGTTGTTGTGTCCAGCGAACCGGAAACCAATGCTCCGGGCAATAACGGAAGCGAAGGAAGCGAAGAGAACGAACAGCCGTGATCGAACTCGTCAGGGAATCGAACGGAATGCGCGAGGTCGTGCATCTCGCAACGCGCGTTGCCGCGACGGATTCCAACGTGCTCATCACAGGCGAATCAGGAACAGGCAAAGAGCATGTCGCGCGTTTTATTCACGCACGCTCGAAACGCGCCGGACAAAGTTTTTTGAAAATAGATTGCGCGTCGCTGCCGGGCGAATTGCTCGAAGCGGAACTCTTCGGTTACGAGCGCGGCGCGTTTACGGGAGCTGTGGAAGCGAAGCCCGGCAGAATCGAAGCGGCGCACAAGGGAACGCTCTTCCTCGACGAAATCGCTTATTTGACGACGGACGCGCAAGCGAAATTGCTGCGCGTGATCGAGCGGCGCGAATTCGAGCGGCTCGGCGGGCGGCGCACGCACAAAGTAGATGCGCGCTTAATCGCGCTCACCAACGTCGATTTGAATGAAGCGATTAAACGGCGCACGTTCCGCGAAGACCTTTACTATCGCCTGAACGTCATACACATCACGTTGCCGCCGTTGCGCGAGCGCCGTGCCGACATACGAAAACTAGCGCAGGAATTTTTGAAAACGAGCGCGGCAAAACATGGCCGCCGCGTGCGAGAGCTTGCGCCCGAAGCGCTGGCCTTGCTTCAGGCTTACGCTTGGCCGGGCAACGTGCGCGAACTCGCTAACATCATTGAACGCGCCGTTGTCGTGACGAACAGCGATGATGCGCGCATCGAAGCAAATGATTTGCCGGAAACTCTGCGCGCGGCAGTCCGTTTGCAGGAGCGCGAAGGAGCGCGGCAAACCCTTGCCGAGCTTGAATCCGTATATATCGCGGAAACGTTGCGTTGGGCGAACGGCAATAAATCGGCAGCGGCTCGCGCGCTCGGCATCAGCCGCAAAAATCTTTATGAAAAGATCGCGCGCTATCGCCTAGAGGCTTAAAGGGAAATGCGCGTGCGTTTGATTTTTGTCGGCAAGACAAAGGACGCGAACTTGCGCGCTTTGATCGCAGAATATTTGAAACGCTTGACGCGGTTCGTGCGCTGCGAAGTAACGGAACTAAGTGAGCGGCGTGCGCAAACCACCGCGTTGTGCATTGAAGAAGAAGGCCAGCGTATTTGCGAAGCGTTGCGTGCAGACACATTGATGGTGCTGCTTGATGTCGAGGGCAAGCAGTGGAGTTCGCAGGAATTGGCCGCCGAAGTCGGGCGTTGGCAGGATGCGGGAACAAAGGAAGTGACGTTCATCGTCGGCGGCGCTTACGGCGTCTCGGATAAAGTTAAGAAGCGCGCGAATGTGACGTGGTCTTTATCCAGTTTGACTTTAACGCATGAAATGGCGCGCGTCGTTTTACTCGAACAGATTTACAGGGCATACACGATTATTCACGGCTTGCCATACCAGAAATAAATCTCCCGTCGGCAGCGGCTGTAAAATAAACAAGGGGTTCCATGAGCGCGGGAAGCGTGATGGATGAGCGATTAGAAAGGCCATGAGGAGTTAAAGGAACAATGGATAAAAAAAAGGTAAAAACATTCAGGGATAAATTGCTGGGGCGGCGCGAAGGGCTTGTCGGGCAAGTGCAGGCAGCCGAAACTTACAGCCGCGAACGCGATTCCGAAGCGACGCAAGACCCTGCGGATATGGCCGCCAACGCGTACAACAAAGAACTGCTTTTTTCGATGTCGGCGAATGACCGCAAGCTGCTCGGATTAATTGATGAAGCGCTTCTGAGAATCGAAGCGAACAAGTACGGCAACTGCGTGCATTGCGGCGAGCCTGTGCTGGAAAAAAGATTGGAAGCCGTGCCGTGGGCGCGCCATTGCTTGCGCTGTCAGGATTTGCAGGAGCGCAATTTGCTGAACGAAGACGACGATTAAGCTTGAGAATTACCGGACTGAACCGGCATTAATGAGCGGTCTCTTTGCTTCAATGTGGAAAGGCAAAGAGACCGTTCGTGCATGAAACGAAGAAACGGGGAGTCGAGTCGGATGTTGTTTGCGCACACAGCAATTTCGCTTTACGATGCGGCGCTGGCGCTCGTTTATCCGCATAGTTGCGCGGTGTGCGGGGCGAGCGTCGAACAGCATTTTGACGGTGTGGCGTGCGCGCAGTGCTGGCAGGCGACGCATTTGTTTACCGGCGAAGAAGTGATGTGCGGCAAGTGCGGCCTCGTTTTAATGGCGGCGATGCCGGAGACGCGCAAGGTGGAAGTGCGTTGCCATCGTTGCGATGCGGAGCCTTTCACGGCGGCGCGCGCGTGCGGCGTTTATGAGGGAGCTTTGCGCGCTTCCGTGCTGGCTCTCAAACGCGAGCCATACATCGCGCCGCGCCTCCTCGATTTGTTATTTGAAATGCAGCACCGCGCGCCGCTGTGTGACGCGACGCGCATCGTTCCCGTACCGCTGCACGAAACGCGAAGGCAAGAGCGCGGCTTTAATCAAGCGGCGGTTTTGGCTCAGGCGCTGGCGCGCAAATCAAATCTACGGTGCGATGAATGGAGCCTGACGCGAATTGTCCACACCACTCTGCACCGCGCAGGGATGGATGCGCAGGCACGCCGCGAGAGCGTCTCGGACGCCTTTGAAGTACAACGCCCGCGACTCATTGCAAATGAACGCATACTGCTCGTTGATGATGTTTTTACAACGGGCGCAACCGCTTCAGCGTGCGCGAGCGTATTAAAGGAAGCGGGCGCGCTTGACGTGTTTGTGCTGACGCTCGCACGCGCCGGTAATTAGAAATTCGGACTCGCCTGAAGACGGCAAATATTAAAACGACAACGCGGCTTTACATAATCGGCGCGTGCTTCGCATTATACGTGGCTGGTGTTTTGCTACTGCGCGAGGTCGTCAATCTGCAATCCGACGGGGCTTGCGCCCGCGAATTTTACAACGTCGATTACTTTGGCAATTTCGCCGTAATGAAGCGAGCGCGGCGCTTTGATGAAAACGGTTTTTTCAACGCGGTCTTCTGCCGAAAGCGCTTGCATGTCGATGCCGGATTTATAAACGTGCGCGTCTCGCCGATCTTGAAACACTTGCGCGAGTCTGGCGCTCAATTTATCCGCATCTTCGATTGATCCTAAATTCGCTTCGCCGTTCAGCTTTAGCTGCGCATCAGAGCCGATGGTCACAACAAGCGTGCGCGGGTTCGGCACTAACATTAGTTCATCATCGGGCGGCTGCGGTACAAGCGCTTTGAAGCGGCTCGGTCTGAGCGGCGATGCGACCATAAAGATTATCAAGAGCACCAACAGCACATCGATGAGCGGCGTGACGTTAATGTTCGGCGATGCTTGTTTGTCTTCGGAACTGATTTTTATTGTCATCTTGCGAAGCCTGCTTTCGGTGGAAGCTGCGTTTTGTGATAAGTAATTCGTTCGACTTAAATGCAAGAGAAGAACGCGATATAGCCGGGCAGAAGCCGCTTGCGCGCGTTGGCGTTCTCTCGAACGAATTCTTAGACACCATGGCCGCTTAAAAGTTCCGCGCTTCGATTGTCAGGCTTGTCGTAGGCGAGCGTAAGTCAGACTTCGCGCTTGTCAAAATGCTTGGAAAAGTTTTATTGATTGTGCGGCATAATCTTCAGAAAGTTACATCTGCAAAATAACGAAATGAAAAATCTATACTCTCCTCTCGAGCCTTTCGATCAAGGCATGTTTCAGGTCTCGGACATTCACGCGCTTTATTACGAGCAGTGCGGCAATCCTGCGGGGCAGCCCGTAGTATTTCTGCACGGCGGGCCGGGCGGCGGCATCTCGCCGGACTATCGCAGGTTCTTCGATCCGGCGCATTACCGCGTCATACTTTTTGACCAGCGCGGGGCGGGGCGCAGCACGCCGCACGCGGAACTGCGCGAGAATACGACGTGGGATTTAGTCGCCGACATCGAGCGTTTGCGTGAGCATTTCAAAATCGAGCGCTGGCAAGTTTTCGGTGGTTCATGGGGCAGCACTTTGTCGCTCGCTTACGCGGAGACGCATCCAGACAGAGTGACGGCGCTTGTCTTGCGCGGCATCTTTTTGTGTCGCGCGAAGGAAATTAATTGGTTTTATCAAAAGGGCGCGGATGCGATTTTCCCGGACGTGTGGGAAGAATACGAGCGGGTCATACCGGAGGCCGAGCGCGTGAATATGCTCGCGGCTTATCATCGCCGTTTGACGGGCGCGGACGAGCAAGTGAGGTTAGAGGCAGCGCGCGCGTGGAGCGTTTGGGAAGGCAGCACCTCGAAGCTTTTGCCCGACCCGGGACTCATCGAGCATTTTGGTGAAGCACATCTGGCGCTCGCCATGGCGCGCATCGAGTGTCATTACTTTATGCACAATGCGTTTTTTGAAACGGAAAATTATTTGATCGAAAACGTCGGCAAGATTCGGAACATTCCGGCGGTCATCGTGCAGGGACGTTACGACGTGGTATGCCCGATGATGAGCGCTTGGGAATTGCATAAGGCTTGGCCGGAAGCCGAGCTACGCGTTGTGCCGGACGCAGGCCACTCCGCGATGGAGAAGGGAATCGTTTCTGCGCTTGTCGAAGCGACGGACGGCTTTCGTGAAAAGCAGAATCGGGATTCCTAGCTTTGCCTTATTTTTTATCGTCGCGTAATATCCTAAGGCAGTATGAACGGACGTGTCTTAGTCCTCAACGCATCTTTCGAGCCGATTAACGTATGCACGGAGCGGCGCGCCGTAGTGATGATTTTCAAAGGCGTCGCGCGCGCCGAGGAACACAACGGCCACTTGCTTCGTTCGTCGAAGCTTGTGATCCACGCGCCGAGCGTGATTCGCCTGACCGAGTACATACACATTCCGTTCGAGCGGCGCTCGCTTTCCCGTAAAAACATACTGCTGCGCGACCATTCGGCGTGTCAGTATTGCGCCAAACAATTGCCGCCTTCGGAATTGACGCTCGATCATGTGCATCCACGCTCGCGCGGCGGCGATTCGACGTGGGATAATCTGGTGGCGTGCTGCAAGCGCTGTAATCATCGCAAGGGAAATCGCACGCCGGAAGAAGCCGGAATGCAGCTTTTGCGTCGCCCGCGCGGATTCTCCTTGCACGTTAATCGCCAGATCATGCGTTATCTCGGGCGCGCGGATGAGGCATGGCGCAAATATCTTTTCTTTGAATCGAACGCCGGAGAATAACCGCGCGTCTAACCGTTACACGCAAGGCCAATTGTGGCGCGCAAAGGAGTTTTATGGTAAACGAAATTTTATTGTTCGGCTTTGGCGGCCCAACCGAATGGATCGTTATTCTCGCCGTCGTGATGCTGCTTTTCGGCGGCAGCAAATTGCCGCAGCTCGCAAAGGCGCTCGGTCAAAGCAAGCGCGCTTTCAAGGAAGGTATGGACGAAGCCGAAGAAGCAGAGCAACTCGATAAATTGAGGCCGACGATAACCGCCGGACAGCCGGCGCAACCGGCGCTTTCAGCCGTTGATGACGAAGCTTTATTTGAAGAAGCGCGCCGCCGCGCCGCCGCCCTGCGTGCCACAGAAAACACCGGCGGCGGGCAACTCAAAAGCGACAACGTCGTGCCGGGACAAATGCGGTAACGCCGCGCTCTACGTCACACAATAAAGTCACACAATAAAACTCTCGCTATGCGTTGCTTACGTCGCATGGCGAGAGTTTCGTTGTAAAGAAGATTTATTCCGCTTTGCGCCCGACGAGCAAGGTCGCCTTGATCGACAGTATAAAATCGGCGTCGTGATATTCCTCATCAATGATGCGCGCGATTTCCTGCGAGACACGTTCGCGCGCTTCCATATCCGGCAATGGTTCGAGCCATACGCGCATCAAAAAATCATTGATGAGCGGCGCCGTCAAAAAAGCTTCGCCTGATTCGTAAGGGAATTCTTCGCGGTTCGTCCATGATTGCACTTCGTCCAAGCCTTCGCTACGCGCGCGCGCTTCCAAATCCGCGACAATCAAATGCTCCGTCAATAAGGATTCCACAGCGGAAGCGTGCTCTGTCAATCTCGTGTTGATGAGCGCTTCCCAGTAAATCGAAAAGAACTCGCCGAAGCTCGACGCCGTCACCGCGCAGAAGGCGACTGCGCCGCCGGGCGCGGCGACTCTCACAATCTCCGCGAAAATTTCCGGCAAGCGTTCCGCCGCGATCATCGACGCATCGCAGATGACGAGATCAAACGCCTCGTCCTCAAAATCGAGCGCCTCCAACTGCGCGACGCGAAACTCCGCGCCGGACTTCAATGCGGCCGCCTTCGCGCGCGCCAGCTCAAGATTCGACGCGCTTTCATCTGTGGCGACAAGCGTCGCATCACGTCCTGCGCGCTGCAAAAGAGCCAGCGCATGATCGCCCGTGCCTGCCGCCGCGTAAAGCACGCGCCCCGTTTTCGGCAGCTTAATATGCTCGTCTATTAACTGCGCAAACCGCTCGCCCCAATCCGTCGAAACATACAAGTCGCGCAGAAAAGCCAACTCTTTATCTGATTTATTCGTGCTCGTCATTATAAAAACAGTATTCAGGAGTCAGAAGTCAGGAGACAGAATAAAAGCGCGTGTGGCGGCACGGCAAGTTTGCGATGAATAGCGTGAACGACTGCAACCGGCGCAAACGGGAAATTATCGCTACTCCTCATTCTGACTTCTGACTCCTGACTCCTGACTTCTGACTTCTGACTCCTGACTTCTTGCGTTCTTCGCTCCTTCTTCGTAATAAACTTTGCCCTGCAAGCGTTCCGGGAGACAAGACATTTCTTCGCGCGCCTGCGGATCGTCATGCACGTAGCGATAGCCGCCGCCGTAGCCCGTGCGTTTCATCAAGGGCGTGATGGCGTTGCGAAGTTGCAGCGGGACGGGTTCGGCGGCGGTGTCGGTGGCGTCCGCGACTGCCGCCAAGTACGCGCGTTTGACGGCATTTGATTTCGGCGCGCGTGCCAGATAAATCGTCGCCTGCGATAAAGGATAAAGCGCTTCCGGCAAACCGATAAGGCGCGTGATGTCCGCCGCCGCCGAAGCCTGCACCATCGCCTGTGGGTCTGCGAGGCCGATGTCTTCGGAAGCTAAGATGCAAAGACGGCGCGCGATAAAGACGGGATCGGCTCCGCCTTCGATGAGACGCGCGAGCCAGTAAAGAGCGGCGTTCACATCCGAGTTGCGTAAGGATTTGATAAGCGCGGAAGCCAAGTTGTAATGCTCCTCGCCGCCTTTGTCGTAAGCGTAGCGCGCGCGCCCCAAAGCTTCGATGACGGTTTCGAGCGTGATGCGGCGCACGCCTTCATCATCAGTGGCGGTTGATTCGACGGCGGCTTCGAGCGCGGCCAAACTTGCGCGCGCGTCTCCGTTTGCAGACTGCGCGAGGCGCGCGATTAATTCGTCGGAGATTTCCGGCTTGAGCGAGGCGAGTCCCTTTTCTTCGTCTTCGATGGCGCGCCGCAAAATCGCTTCGATGTCTTTTTCGGTTAAAGGATGCAGCACGACGACGCGGCAGCGCGAGAGCAGCGCGCCGTTGACTTCAAACGACGGATTCTCTGTTGTCGCGCCGATGAGCGTCACCGTTCCGTCTTCGACGGCGGGCAACAGAGCGTCCTGCTGCGATTTGTTGAAGCGGTGAATTTCGTCTATGAACAGCACCGTTCTCGTTCCGCGACGTTTGTCTTCGCGCGCTTCCGCAATCGCCGCGCGCAAGTCTTTGACGCCGGAGAAGACAGCCGACAGCGCAACGAACTTTGCCACGCTCTTTTCCGTCAAAAGGCGCGCGAGCGTGGTTTTGCCTGTGCCGGGCGCGCCCCATAAAATAAGCGACGGCAAGTTCCCGCCGCCTTCGATAAGACGACGCAGCACGCGGTTTTCGCCGACGAGATGCTGTTGCCCGACGAATTCTGCAAGCACACGCGGGCGCATTCTTTCCGCGAGCGGCGCGAACGCATCGGGCTGGTGTTCGTCTTCAGGCTCGGCGAATAAATTTCCGGCAACATGACGCGGCATAATTAAAAACGCTTTCGACGGCGCATAATCTTTCGAGCAAGCTGCCTTCAATCGTCGCCGCGCGAGTCGTGTGTCAGTTGGTCATCGGACACGCGGCGGGCGGAAACGCTGAAGGAATGGTTGTTGATCGAAAACGAGCTTACCATAATTCTGCGGCGTGTTGGGAAGCAGGAAGTGGCGTGCGGAACGATGTGTTTATTTGTATGGAACGACGGTGACAAAAGTTTCGTATAATGGAAACAACGGTGCGACAACATTCTTCGATTATGTTTGCGCTATCGAAAATTCAACGCGGGTTGCGGAGGTAACGAAGAAATGAAAGATACGAAAAATACAATGAGAATCGCCGGAATCGTATTGCTGGCCTTATTCGCGCTGGTGGTCGGCTTGCCCTTGTTGCTAGCGGCGACGATGGGAATTGTGCTGGGCGTGTTCGGTCTCGCCGTGGTGGTCATCAAATTAGCGGTGGTCGTCGCTATCGGCTATCTATTGCTCGTCGGTTTCCGCGCTATGCTGCGTTAAGGAATCTTCATGCGTCGTGTGGATTGGCGGCATGTCAACGGCGGGCATGCCTTAGACGTTGAAGCGAAAATTGACGATGTCGCCTTCCTGCATGACATACTCTTTGCCTTCGAGCCGGAGCAAGCCTTGCTCGCGCGCCGCCGCATATGAACCGGCTTTCGTGAGCGCGTCGTAGCTGACCGTTTCCGCCCGAATAAAGCCGCGTTCGATGTCCGAATGAATCGTGCCAGCCGCGACAGGCGCGCGCGTTCCTTGCGGAATCGTCCATGCGCGCACTTCCTTTTCGCCCGCCGTCAAAAACGACATAAGCCCGAGCAAGCGATACGCGCTCTTGATTAAATTATCGACGCCGCTGCCTTTCACTCCCAGCGATTCCAGATAATCCTTCCGCTCATCCGGCGGCAACTCGACGAGTTCGGCTTCGAGTTGCGCGCAGATAACGACGCACTCCGCATTCTCACGCGCGGCGATTTCAAGCACCGCACGCACATGCGAATTATCGTCCGGGTTGGCGAGCGTCGCTTCGTCAACATTCGCCGCATATATCGTCGGCTTCATCGTCAACAGAAAAAACGAGCGCGCGGTCATGTGTTCGTCCTTCGTCAACTCGATTGTGCGCGCCGATTTGCCTTCCTCGAGCGCGGGCTGCAATTTATCCAGCACATCCAATTCGGCGCGCGATTGTTTATCGCCGCTCTTCGCAGCCCTCTGCGCACGCTCGCGCCGTTTCTCGACACTCGCTAAATCCGCCAGCGCCAGCTCGATCTGAATCGTCTCAATATCGCGCTGCGGATCGACGGAGCCTTCGACGTGAACGATGTTCTCATCCTCAAAGCAGCGCACGACTTGAACGACGGCATCCGTCTCGCGTATGTTCGCTAAGAATTGATTGCCCAAACCTTCGCCCTTCGACGCCCCCCGCACAAGCCCCGCGATGTCCACAAACTCGACGGTTGCGGGCACAATCACCTTCGTCTTAACAATGGACGCCAGCGGCTCTAAACGCTCGTCCGGCACGGCCACGACGCCGATGTTCGGCTCAATCGTCGCAAACGGATAATTAGCCGCCAGCGCCGCCTGCTGCGACGTGAGCGCGTTAAAAAGCGTGGACTTGCCGACGTTCGGTAGCCCGACAATACCTGCGCGAAGCATTCAACAGTACCTCTCAGCGAAAACTTACGGCCTGAATGGCAAACCAACACTTTTACACTGTTGGACGCAGCGGTGTCCAGTACATTACAGCTAATAGAACCGGATTTTAAATTTACTCTTTCGTCATCCTATGCAGAATCACGTAAGTATATTATGTAGGTAAAGATGTGTAATATGCCTTAATGCGAATCAGTAGTTGGAATCGGGCTTGGGAAATCAACAACTTACAGTCTCCATTTTAGCTATGGTCGCAAAACCGAGCGCGTAAGTCTTTTGTTTTCAACAGCGATATTTTTCAACTACTGATTCGCATCTTAAGGCATTTATCTAACCAACATTTGAAAAATAATGAAGACTCAAATTCAGAGATCAATCAAACATAGCCTTTTAATTGAAGGTGAGGAACTTACTTCCTTGTACTCATTTATTCATTCTAAATACAGCGAAGCCGAAATCACGGCTGAATGTAATGATGATAGCCAGTTAGAAACCGAAGAAATTTCAGACATAATCAACTTTGATAACCCTAACTATCGAAGAATTACCAGCATTACTATCAATGCCCGAAACTCATATGAAGAAACATTACGGATTCGTATTAATTCAGCATGGTTTTCAGAGCCAGTTCAGTTCACTATTAAATCTCAAAACGATGAAGCTGCGGTTTATATTACTCAAGAGCTAGTCAAGCTGTTTTCTGAAATGAAACCGGGATATGATTTATTAACCAGAATTTCTGTTATAACCTTTATCGGCGGTCTTGGGGCAACGTATTCGCTTCTGCGAACGATTGCTCTGCTCTTTGGTTGGGTTAAACCGCTACCGCCGCTATCAAATGAGCTTTCGTGGGCTGAAGCGATCAATCTAATGATCCTTTTTATCGTCGTGTTGTTTGGTATCCTAGCTTTATTTGAATGGCTTCGCCTCAGTCTCTTTCCAAAAGTGTTCTTTATGATTGGGAAACAAAAGAAGAAAATGGAAAGACTCATTAAGTGGAGATGGGTAGTGTTTGCTAGTTTATTGCTCTCAATTTTGAGTAGCTTAATTGCAGGGCTAATACTAGAGGGGCTTAAAGGGCACAGTTGAAATACAATAGTGTAGGGTATTATTTGAAGAGTCGGAACGTGGAGCGTTTATTATGGAGCCGCTAGGCCAAAATAAAAATTCGTCAATCTACGTTGGTCATCCGCCTTTGATTGTACATTTGCAGCCGGTTGTGAATCTGACGGACGATCAGCTTTATGGATTTTCGCAGCTCAATCGAGACTTGCGGATTGAGCGCAATACGCGTGGAGAATTGATTATTATGCCGCCGACGGGAGGCGAGACGAGCGAGCGCAATGCCGAAATTACGATGCAGTTGAGAGTGTGGGCGAAACGAAACGGCGAGGGCGCAACCTTCGATTCTTCGGGCGGCTTTCGTCTGCCGAATGGCGCGGTGCGTTCTCCCGATGCCGCTTGGGTGAAGCGTTCGCGCCTCGATGCGTTGACCGCCGAAGATAGGAAAAAGTTTATTCCGCTCTGTCCCGACTTTCTGATTGAGCTTCGCTCTCCGACTGACAGCCTCAGCATGGTGCAGGAGAAGATGCAGGAATATCTCGATAACGGAACTCATTTGGCGTGGCTCATTGACCCGGAACAAAGACGTGTCTATGTCTATCGCCCTCACGAGCCGATTCAGGAATGGGATAACCCGGAAAAGATTTCCGGCGATCCGTTTCTCTCCGGCTTCGAGTTAGACCTACGCGAAATATGGTAACAGCGTTGCCGCATCATCATGTCCTCTCAAACTGAAACATTATTAACGCCGGAAGAATACCTTGCTATTGAGTGCATGTCTGATCTTGCGCTGAAAGATGTATATGCCAAAGTCCGATAACCCTTTCCCTTACGCAACGCCGAATATATTCCGGCACTCTAAGGAGTTGAAGTTATGGTAACGAGAGAGGAAATAGTCGCAGAAATTCGGAAGGTGCCGGAAAAGCATCTGGAAGAGTTGTATAAAGTTGTTAAGGATTTCGAGGAAAGAAGCGAAGAGTCTTCAGGCCAAAATGTTATGGCAGCTTTGCGGCAAATAAAGATTTCGGCTTCGCCCGACTTTTCGATGAAGGCAAACTTATACGACCCGGAGAAGGGTGATGCCTGATCGAATCTTCGTCGATACCTCGTTTGTCATAGCATGGATAAATGAGAAGGATCAGTATCACAATCAAGCCCGCGTTAGACACCTCTCGTCCAAGCAGTTTGCAATCTTAATGGCCGCTAGACCGACGGATGCTTTGCAAGTGTCTGCTGTCTTTCGTTATTATCAACGCTCCGGCAATGGTTCGTTTGCGCTTCACTCGAAAAGCTGTTCACTGAAGTTTTTCACTTCGCGGAGATTAAAAGATGGATAAAGAATTGGCGAATGTCGCTTTGAACGTGGCGCGGGAGCGCGGGGCGCAGTATGCGGACATACGCATTAGCCGCACGCTTAATCAGTTTGTCAATACGCGCGAGAATCGTGTCGAGGGCGTGACGGATACGGAGACTTACGGGTTCGGCGTGCGCGTGCTGGTGGACGGCTCTTGGGGATTCGCGGCGTCGAGCAATGTGCAGAAGGCGGAGATTGCGCGTGTGGCGGAGCGCGCCGTTTCGATTGCGAAGGCGAACCGTGCGATTCAACGCAACCGGATTAGTCTCGTTCCGGTTGAGAAATATCCGAACGCGGAATATGCGACGCCTGTGGTGCGCGATCCGTTTGCGGTGCCTTTGTCGGAGAAGGTTGATTATTTGTTGAAGGTCAATGCGGAAGCAGCGAAGGTGAAGGGGCCGGGGCCTTTGTTCGTGAGTTCGCGCATGTTTTTCGTGAAGGAGATTAAATCCTTCGCGTCAACCGAAGGCTCGTACATTGACCAGACGTTGATACGTTCGTGGCCGACGTTTACTGTGACATCCATCAATTCGCAAACAGGGCGCTTTGAGCAGCGTTCATCTTTGGGGACGCCTATCGGCAAAGGCTACGAAGTCGTCGGCGAATACGATTTAATCGGGGAGGCTCCGCGCGCGGCGGAACAGGCGATTCAGAAACACACGGCGAAGTCCGTCGAGCCGGGCAAGAAAGACCTTGTGCTGCACCCGACGAATTTGTGGCTGACGATTCACGAATCAATCGGGCATCCAACGGAGCTTGATCGCGTCTTAGGTTACGAAGCGAATTACGCGGGAACTTCTTTTGCGACGAGAGAGAAGTTAGGAAAATTTCAGTACGGGTCGAAGTTCATTAACATCAAGGGCGATAAGATTCAGCGCAACGGATTGGCGACGTGCGGTTGGGATGACGACGGCGTGAAGACGAAGGAGTGGGACATTATTTATGACGGCGTGCTCGTCTCCTATCAAACGGTGCGCGACAATGCGGCGGTGATCGGCTTGAAGGAATCGCAGGGCGCATCGTATGGAGATAATTGGGGCGACGTGGCGTTTCAAAGAATGCCGAACGTGAGTTTGCAGCCTGCGCCGGGCAAACAGAAAATCAGCGCGGATGATTTGATCGCGGACGTGAAGGACGGCGTTTATATCGAGGGCGACGGTTCGTTTTCGATTGACCAGCAGCGTTACAACTTTCAGTTCGGCGGGCAGTTGTTTTATGAGATCAAGAACGGCAAACGAGTCGGGTTGCTGCGCGATGTCGCTTATCAATCGCGGACGCCGGATTTTTGGAATGCGTGCGACGGCGTCGGATCGAGGGAGCATTATATTCTGGGCGGCGCGTATTTTGACGGCAAAGGCGAGCCGGGACAGGTCAACGCAGTGTCGCACGGTTGCCCGCCCGCGCGCTTTCGCAACGTGAACATTATCAACACGGGGAGGAAAATCTAAAATGGCTTTGCTCACGCGCGCGGAAGCCGAAGCGCTTCTCAAAAAAGTTTTAGCCCTCTCCAAAGCAGACGAGTTGGAAGCGAGCTTGGGCGGCGGACGCAGCGCCAACACGCGCTTCGGCGTCAATTCCGCCAACACGAGCGGCGACCGCGACGATCTAGCTTTGGTAGTCAACGCGCATTTCGGACAGCGCGGCGGCGTCGCCACGACCAACACGCTCGACGATGCAGGGCTTGAAAAAGTCGTCCGCGCGGCGGAAGCCATCGCGCGCCTCTCGCCGGAAAATCCAGAGCAGCAGCCGTTTCTCGGCAAACAGGAATACGGCGAAATCGCGTTCGCGTTCGATGAAGCGACGTACAAAGCGGATGCGGCACAGCGAGCGCGCGGCATCGCTTCGACGATTGACCCTGCGCGCTCGAAGAATTTAATTGCCGCTGGACTCTACGATCATGAAGGCGGCTTTACGGCAGTCGCTAACACGCGCGGCAATTTCGGTTATGCGCGTTCATCGCGTGCGACGTTTACGACGACTGTGCGGACGGCGGACGGCACAGGCTCCGGTTGGGGATCGGCGATGTCGCACCGCATCTCGGACATCAACGCGCAATCAGTCGGCGCATACGCGATTCGCAAAGCGGAGCTGTCGCGCAATCCTGTGGCGATTGAGCCGGGCAATTACACTGTGATTTTAGAGCCGAACGCCATCGGCGATTTAGTTGCGAATATGCTGTTCTTTTTCGGCGCGCGGCAAGCGGACGAAGGCCGTTCGTTCTTATCGAAGAAGGGCGGCGGCAATCGTCTCGGCGAAAAAATCTTCGGCGAAGGAATCAATGTTTACACTGATCCGAACTTCGCTTCCGCGCCCGGTCTGCCCTTCGACGGCGAAGGCTTGCCGACGCGCCGCATAGACTTTATCAAGAACGGCGTTGTCAAGAATCTGAACTACTCAAGATTCTGGGCGAAAAAGCAGGGCAAAGAAGCGATGCCGTCGCCGACGAATCTCATCATGGAAGGCGGCACATCTTCCATCGAAGACATGATTAAAGCAACGGATCGCGGCGTGCTCGTCACTCGTCTCTGGTACATACGCCTCGTTGACCCGCAAACAGTGCTTTACACCGGACTCACGCGCGACGGCACGTTTCTTATCGAGAACGGGCGACTCAAAAGCGCCGTCAAAAATTTCCGTTTCAACGAATCGCCCGTCAAGATACTCAACAACGTAGACTTGATGTCGCCCGTCACACGCATCACAGGCTCGGAGCGCGTCGGCGACCGCTTGCCTATCCTCGCGCCCGCCGTCAAAGTGCGCGATTTTTCTTTTACGAGTTTGTCCGAAGCAGTGTGAGAGCAGAAGTCAGGAGACAGGAGTCAGAGAACAGTATTCAGGAGACAGGAGTCAGAAGTCAGAATGAAGAAAAGAATAGAAGCCGCGATGATTATCTTCATGCTGATAAAGCCTGCCACTCTTGCTTTTATTCTGACTCCTGAATACTGACCTTTCTCTCCTGACTACTGACTTCTGAATACTGCTTTTCATTATGCTCATTTCCGTCGTCGTGCCTTGCTACAACGAAGAGGCTGTCATTCGTGAGACGCACGAGCGCCTCTCTGCGACGCTGCGGCAATTGTCTGGATTCGATTACGAAATCATTTACGTTGACGACGGAAGCCGCGACGAAACGCTCCGGTCGTTGCATGAGTTGCAAGCGGGAGACAAACGCGCGCGCGTCGTCGCGTTGTCGCGTAACTTCGGTCATCAAATCGCTGTCACTGCGGGATTGGAACACGCGGCGGGCGACGCCGTTGTTGTTATCGACGCGGACTTGCAAGACCCGCCGGAAGTGATTCTGGAGATGGTGGCGCGCTGGCAGGATGGCTACGATGTGGTTTACGGCGTGCGCACGGACAGGGAAGGCGAAACACAGTTTAAGCTGTGGACGGCGAAACTGTTTTATCGTTTGATTAATCAATTATCGAAAGTGCAGATACCTCTGGACGTGGGCGATTTTCGATTGATGAACCGGCGCGTTGTCGAAGCGATGCTGCGTATGCCGGAGCGTGATCGTTTTTTGCGCGGGATGGTGAGTTGGGTCGGTTTCCGGCAAGTGGCTGTGATGTACAAACGCCAGCCGCGCCATGCCGGAGCGAGCAAGTATCCGCTTTTTAAGATGCTCGCGTTTGCGATGGACGGCGTCGTGTCGTTCTCGTTTACGCCCTTGCGCCTCGCCGTCTGGACGGGCTTTGCGGCGATTGCGCTCGCGTTTGCCGGAATCATTTACGCTGTGCTGCTGCGTTTTTTGACGAACGATTGGGTGCGCGGTTGGGCGTCGATTTTCGTCGCGGTATTGTTTATGAGCGGTGTGCAATTGGTGTCGCTCGGCATTATAGGCGAATACGTCGGGCGCATTTACGGCGAAGTCAAAAAGCGCCCGCTTTATTTTGTGCGCGAGCGGCACGGCTTCGACGAAAGTAAAATTGACAAACAGTAATCCGCCGTGTGTAAAACAACCTGAATGCTATTTGCCACAGCGATGATATTGATTGCGATTGGCGGCGGCGCGGCGACCACTTATCTTTATGATAAAGACGCGCCGCTTCCCGCACGGTTGTGCATGGGCGCGTGCACGGGGTTCGCGGCGTTCGGCTTGATCGGATTTTTTATCGCATCCTTTACAGGCCTGACGCCGCTCGCGCTTCTTCTCACCTCGTCCCTCATCGCCGCGCCATTCGCGCTATTGTTAAAGCCCGAATACCGAAAACTTTTTCAGTCCGACATCTATACTGCTGCGTCTGAAACCCGCCGCGCCGTTTTTCGCCCGACACGGCAAATCATCGGCTACGTTCTCTTTTACGCGCTCGCGTCGCTGCTGCTCTGGCGCATCTTCGACGCCGCGATGTACGAGCGCGCCGGTGAGATTTACACAGGCTTCGAGGCCAATCTGGGCGATTTGCCTTTTCACATCAGCGTCGTGACGAGCTTCGCGCAGGGGCAAAACTTTCCGCCGGAGCATACGGAGTTTGCCGGATCGCGTTTCAGTTATCCCTTTCTGGTCGACTTCGTGGCGGCCTGTTTCGTGCGCGGCGGCGCGTCTCTGCGAAACGCACTCTTCTGGGAAAATTTTGTGCTCGGCCTCGCGCTCGTCGGGTTGCTGCAACGCTGGGCATGGAAACTCGTGCGCGACGGGGCGGCGGCATTGTTGACGATACCGCTGGTCTTCTTTAGCGGCGGCTTTGGCTGGTGGCTGTTTCTGCGCGATGCGGGCGCGAGCAGTCTCGGCCTCGTCGGGTTGCTGCAACACTTACCGCGCAATTACACGAGCGTGAGCGGCGGCATTTTTCAGTGGAGCAACGCGCTGACCACGCTGCTTGTGCCGCAACGTGGCTTCCTGCTCGGCTTGCCGCTAGTGCTTGTGGTCTGGACGCTGTGGTGGCAAACGCTCGGCGGCGAAAGCGAGCCGCGCACGCAGGCCGCACCGGAGCAGGAAGCGAAACAAGGGAAAGCGAAGCGCGAGGGAAAGGGAAAGCGTGCGCGAATGCCGCCGCCGCCCGCGTTGCAAGATCGTGCGAATGATACTGTGTTCGTATCCGCTTCATCGGCGGCGATGCGGCGCATGATCGCGGCGGGCGTAGTCGCGGGAACATTGCCGCTCATACACGCGCACGGCTTTATGGTTGTGATGGCAATCGGCGCGTGCCTCGCCCTGCTGTTTCGCGCGCAGTGGCGCGGCTGGGCGGCCTTCTTCTTCGTCGCGTTGTGTGTGGCGACGCCGCAGGTTTTGCTGGCGACACAAAACAGCGTTGCGCATTCCGAAACTTTCTTCGCGTGGAATTTCGGCTGGCAAAAAGGCGAGCATAACGTTTTCTGGTTCTGGTTGATGAATACCGGCGCGTTCGTGCCGCTGCTCGTCTTTGCTTTATGGCGACGCAAGGACGGCACGGCTCTCGTCGCGCGTCGCGCCTTCATGTTTTACCTGCCGTTTATGTTCTGCTTTATCGTCCCGAATTTCGTTAAGCTGTCGCCCTGGATTTGGGATAACATCAAGGTTCTTTTTTATTGGTACGCCGCTTCCGCGCCGTTCGTCGCGCTCGCGCTCGTGTGGCTGTGGCGTCGCCGTCGCGTGTGGCGTGTGCTGGCCGCCGCGCTCTGTGTCTCGCTGACGCTGGCGGGCGGGTTGGATGTCTGGCGTGGGCTTAGTCAAACATCCGAACAGAGAATCTTTGACGCCGACGGCATCGCGTTTGCGAAAGCCATTGAGCGCGCGACGCCGCCGCATTCGATTCTGCTTAACGCGCCGACTTATAACCATCCGGTTTTTCTGACGGGCAGGCGATCCTTGATGGGTTACGCCGGGCATCTATGGTCGCACGGCATTGATTACACGGCGCGTGAAGCGGATATACGACGCATCTACGCGGGCGCGCCCGACGCCGATGCTTTGCTGGCACGCTACAAGGTCGAATACGTTGTGGTGGGAACGCTGGAGCGCGCCGCCCTGACGGTCAACGAAGCTTTCTTTCAACGCTATCCGAAGGTGGTAGAAATTGATGGCTACAAACTCTACAAAATCGCGCGTCCGTAAGAACGATTCCGGCCAAAGCGCGAAAGGAATGGCAAGCGTAATGTCGGTTCACGGCGCTGTTCCTCTTAAAGCCAAAGCGAAATCTCTGGTGTTCGGCCTTCCGTTTCTGACCTGCTTCGTCTATTACTTCTCCAATCCGAAACCCAACTATTTTTATGATTATACATTTCGGATGGCGTCGGCGTTGCTGCACGGCAAGGCCGGGCTTAATGAGACGCCGCCCTCATGGTTGAATGAGATGGTTCCGCTTGGCGGCAGATACTATTCCGTGTTTCCGCTCGGCGGCGTTCTGACAATGATTCCGGCGGCGATGCTGAAAGAAGCCGGTGTCATTAACTCTTTCCCTGCCGGTGCGATTGCCGCATTGACGGCGGGCGCGATTGCGCTGCTGCTCGTTATGCTGTCGCTGAAATATGATATGGCGACGGCGCGGCGTGCGTTGCTCGTCTGCTTTATCGTCTTCGGAACGTGGATATGGTGCAATCTGGCGTTTGCGGGCGCGTGGCAACTCGCGCTCGGCTTCGCGGTGCTGGGACAACTCGGCGCGCTCTATTTCGCGCTTGACGAGCCGAAGCCTTTGATCGCGGGACTCTTCTTTGCCCTTGCCTTCGGCAATCGAACGGAGATAATTCTGCTGACGCCGATCTTCATCAACTTGATGCATCAAGAGGCGGAATGGAGCTGTGAGACGCTGCGTCGAGAGCGGGCTTCAATCGCCGGATTTCTGCTTTTTCCTTTTATTCTCGGCGCGTTGACACTCTGCTACAACTATGCGCGCTTCGCTTCGGTTTTCGATTTCGGTTATGCGAGAATCCCCGGCGTCCTCAACGAGCCTTGGTACAAGCACGGCATCTTTTCGATCTATGCGATACCTTCAAACTTCAAGGCGATGGTGCTCGAGACCTGGAAAATCATTAAGCAGTACCCTTACATTGTGCCGACAGGATTCGGCGGATCAATCTTTTTAAGTAGCCCGTATCTGTTCTTCGTTTTCCGAAGAGGCGCGCAAAATCGTCGCCGGAAGCTGATGGCATGGGCGGCGATTATCGCCCTGACGCTTTTGCTCTGGTGTCATGGAAATCCCGGCGGGTGGCAGTTCTCTTATCGCTATGCGATGATTTTGCTACCCTGGATTTTTTTGATTCTGCTCGAGAACAGCCCGAAGAGAGTCTCCGTCATAGAAGTTCTTCTCATCACGGCGTCAATCGCCATCAATGCTTACGCGACCTACCTGTTTCTATGGACGGATTACGTAAAGCCGTAACGAACTCTACGATGTGCCGAAATGTAAAAGATGCGGGCGTGCCGAGGCGAGACAAAGTAAGAGCGGGCGCAAATGCGTGCGGTGCGTCTCGTGTGTGACGGGTACAGCAGCATAGCGTCTGCCGGATGTGTATAGATTCTGCATAAGAATGAAGAGGCAAAGTGAGCAGGAAGAAAACGCGCCCGCGTAAGAAGACAGACCGCCGTGCCGCTATGAGCGAGGCACGAGATGTCAACGTTTTGACACGCGCGGGCGAAACACGGAACAGAGCGCAACGCTTTGACATCTCCGAACCGGAAGTCTCCGAGTCTACGTGGCGCGCGGCGAGCCTTTTGATTCTCGCGTGCGCGAGCGTGTTGCGGCTTTACGATGCGAGCCTGACGCCGCTTCATCACGACGAAGGCGTTAACGGATTTTTTCTCACGACCTTAGTCAGAAGCGGCGTTTATCACTACGATCCGGCAAACTATCACGGCCCGACGCTTTACTACTTCGCGCTTCTTTCGCAATTCCTTTTAGGTCTCAACACATTTGCGATTCGTTTTGTGCCTGCCGCGTTCGGCCTTGCGACCATCGCATTGATTTTATGTTTGCGTAAGTACATCAGCGCGGTGGGCGCGCTCACGGCTGCCGCGCTCGTCGCCGTTTCGCCGGGCGCGGTTTATATGTCGCGCTACTTCATACACGAATCGCTGTTTGTTTTTTTTACGCTCGGAATCGTCGTCGCCGCGCTTCGCTACTACGAAACGACGCGCGTCCTTTATCTGCTGCTCGCTTCAGCTTCCGCCGCACTGCTTTTTGCGACAAAGGAAACGGCGATGATCTCTGCGGGCGTGCTGCTGATCGCACTCGCGTCAACGCAAATTTACATGCGTCTTTTTGCCGCGCCGTCCGGCGAATACGTCGAGCGTGGAAGGAAAGGCAATGCTGCGGCGGCAACGCGAGCTGCGACGAGTTTCGGAGCATCCGGGCAGGAGGATGAGCCTCTGGCGCGTTTCGGCGGCGCGTCGCGCGTGGCGCTCGCGGCGCTGGCGGCGCTGGCGCTTTTCGTTTTTCTCAACGTGCTTTTTTATTCGTCGTTTTTCACATACTCGAAGGGCGTGGCGGATTCGATTGCGACCTTCAAGATTTGGACGCGCACGGGAACGAAAGACCACGTTCATGAATGGTACACGTATCTTATTTGGTTGAAGCAGGAAGAAGCGCTGCTGTTTTCGCTTGGAATAATGGGCGCGTGCGTCGCGGTGTGGCGTGCGGCGCGTGCCAATGGTTTCGCGTTGTTCGCGGCGTTGTGGTCAATCGGCATCCTCGCCGCGTATTCGCTCGTGCCGTACAAAACGCCTTGGCTCGCGCTTAATTTTATTGTGCCGCTGGCGATCATCGGCGGCTACGGCGTCGGAGAGATTTACCGATCCGGTAAAAGCAAGGACGCGCGCAATGTCGTGTTGGGCGTTGCCGGAATCTGTGTCGCCTTTGCGTTATATCAAGCGCTCTCGCTTAACTTTCGCCACTACGATGATGACACGTACCCGTATGTTTACGCGCACACACGGCGCGAGACGCTTTCATTAGTCGATGAGATCGAGAGGCTCGCGCGCCGCGCCGGAACAAACGAGAACACTGCCATCGCCTTTGCGTCGCCGGACTACTGGCCTGTGCCTTGGTACTTGCGCGATTACAAGCGCGTCGGCTATCACGTTGCGATGCCGCACCCCGCTGCTGGCAGCGGCGAGGCAATCGTCGTCGGCAACGAAACACAGGAAGCGGAAATGCGTGCCGCGCTCGGCCCGGCCTACATGCGAGTCGGCGCTTACGAGCTTCGTCCCGGCGTTAAATTAGTGCTTTACGCGCGTAGTGATTTGTTGAAGTAGTCCGCGCCTCGCGCGACTAAATTCAACGCTGTCTTTTCACAAACAAAGAAACCGAAACTTATAGCGACGTTGAGCGGATGGCAAATGCTTGGCATCGCGTGCGAACTGATTGAACATTGAAGCGTTAGAGGCGCTTGACGGCGAATTGCGCAAGAGTTTTTGCTTTCGTGATTTTCGCTTGATCTGATTCGTTGCCGCCGATGCTGATGCGAAGATAAGCATTCTTGTTTGTTTGCACGTAAAGAGCATTGCTTCTACCGCCGACCCAAAAGGCTTCGCGCCCGACGCCCGGCACGCGCACGGGCTTGCTGCCTTCACTCTTTTCTTCTTCATTCTCTTCGCGGTCTTTATCTTTTTTGCCCGCGCCTCTCTCAAACTTGCCTTCCCAAAGCTCGCGCAATTCCTTCTGGTCTTTAGCTCCGTCTGTGGCGCGCGTTACCTGAAAACTCACGGAATTAACGAACGTCGGCAGCGTGTAAAAGCATTGAGAGACGTTGAAGCCATGATTCATTGACGTAGTAGCCTTCGCTTCTTTGACCGCTTCGCCCTGCACTGCGGCGATCTCTGCGTTTGTAATCAGCGCGCACGCTTCCTTGTTTCCCGACGGTGAAGCCTCTTTCGACATAGAACTATTTTGTTGCGCGCTTAAATTAGAATTAGCGTTCTCTACGGGTAATGAAGAAGACGATGCCGAAAGCGTGCCGGGTTGATTGACATTAGACGAGGATGCGGCGGGCGAGGTTGAGGGGGCAGTGCCGGTGCTGCACCCGGCAACAGTAAGTAATAGACAACTCCATAAAACGACACAAAGTTTAGCGTTCATAAAAGGCAGGCCTCCGATTGTGGCGGCATCTTAACTGAATTCAGCGACGAAAATCTTGGCGACAATGAATTTGCAATAAATGTCATCAAAATACAATTTGACTTACACGAGAGTTACGCATACTTTGTCGCTTTCCTAAAACGTTCGCCGCATTTACTACCGGTTATAGTAGTCACTGTGTTCGCCCACATAAGTATGACCGGATTGCCGTAGGGATCATCGGGATTTGACAAAAGTTTGCCCTACTATTAAAATTCATTTTTCGTACCCGAATCTGAATACAGTTCGCCGCAAACAGTCTTTCCCCTTTTTCTGTTTTGCATCCCGACTCGAACTGTCGAATATCCCGATCATCCGAAGCGTTGTACCCGTGCGTAAAGGCGCGTCCTTATTCCGATAAGAATGCGTTATCGCAAAAACTATTTTCAGTTGCCGTAATTGTCCTGCTCATGCTTGCCCCGCACGCCGTCGAGTAGGTATCCGAAGAAATCTTTTATGCGCCGACTAATGTTTGGTGCCGCCGTTTAAGGAGCTTTGAAACAAATGAGTTCTATATCCCGTTCATTGCGCAAAGGCCGTGCGTTGCCGTTCGCACTTCTTCTCGCCGTCCTTTGCTGCGCCCTGATTGTCGTCAGCAATCTGCGCTTATTCGTTAGCCGGGCGCAAACACAAGAGAGTTCCTGCACTTCGCCGGGCATCACGATACTAACTGATCCGAGCAACGATGAAACCGATCAAATGCCGAGCCATGATATTCAAAAAATCTCTATTGGCGAACCGGCGACGCTCGGCGTAACGCAATTGAATAACACGCTCGTCTTCACGTTGAAGATGCAGAATCTCAATAATCTGACTCCAAGTACGGCGTGGCCGGTCTTTTTTACCACTCCGGGTGGCGTTGCTTCTTACGTCGATATGCAGACCGATGCTACGGGAGCGGTCAGCTTTAAATACGGCGTGGGGCCAGCCAACGGTAGAGTGCCACAAGGTGATTTGGATGCGGGCAGCAAGTACGACGCTGCTTCCGGCGCAATCACGCTGGTTCTCTCCACGAGCAAGATCGGCGGTTTAGCGCCGGGCGAGCAACTCACCAAAATATATTCACGAATTACTCTCGACGCGACGGTTTTGTTCTCGTATCCCGATACTGCGTCTACTGATTCCGCGACGCCTGCCAATTCGACGGCCTCGTATACGTCCCTCGGCAATGCCGCGTGCGCGAACGGTGGAACATCGGCAACGCCGACACCAACGCCTGCTGCTACAGCGACACCAACGCCATCGCCTGCACCGGTGGCTTCACCTGTTACCGGAAAGAGCGCAACGATCTCGCCGACGAACCCTGCGATTAGCTATTCCGGCGGCCCTTTTGCAACGTCGAATCCGACGAGCGCCACCGGTGATACGCCGCCCGTGTGCAGTGCCGCGACGCCGTGTGACAAGTTCGCGTTGAAGGTTGATATTCCCGCAGGTGATACGAACAAGTACAGCGTCACCGTCACGATTGGCTGGACAAACAGCGGAACTACTACGCAAGGAAGCACTGCGTCCGATTTCGATCTTTACGTATATCAGCCGGATGAGACAGGCACGCAGGTATCGCGTTCAGCTTCAACGGCTAACCCTGAGATTGCGACTTTCGCAGGCGCTCCGGGCAACTATACGATTATCGTCGATCCTTATGACGTGTCGCCGTCCGTGAAGTTCAACGCTACGGTTACTTTGACGGCGATAACCGTTGCCGGAGGCGTCACAACGCCGCAGCCGACACCCTTACCCTTGCCGCAGGCAACAGGCGAAACGCCGCGTTACCAAAATTTCACTCCGCCGCAGGCCATTCTGAACGCGGGCGGCAAAGGCACGGACGCAGGCGAGCCTTCCATCGGCGCCAACTGGAAAACCGGCAATGTGCTTTTCCAGTCTAATACGACAACCTTCCGCGTTACATTCAATGATGCCTGTCCGACATCGCCGCTGGCGACGTGGCTCGATAAGAGCGCGCCGAACAACCAGACCAGCCTCGACCCGATCATGTTCACGGATCACGGCTATAACCCGCTCAAGCCGGACACGGGGCGCACCATTACATCACAGCTATCAGGCACAAACAGCTTGTCGTCATACACGGATGATGACGGTGACACTTATACGCCAGCCGAAGGCGGTTCTATCGGCACTTCCGGCGTAGACCACCAGACGCTCGGCGGCAACGGCCCCTTCCATGCTCCGCTCGTCGGCGCAGCTTATCCGCACGCGGTCTACTACTGCGCGCAAGACATTGCCGACGCAAACTGCGCGCTCAGCCTCGACGGTGGACGAACCTACGGGCCATCAACGCCGCTTTATACTTTAACGCAGTGTGGCGGCTTGCACGGCCACGTCAAAGTCGGGCCGGACGGCACTGCGTATGTGCCGAATAAAGGCTGCGGCGGCAATCAAGCCGTAGTGGTATCGGAAAACAACGGTGCTAACTGGGAAATTCGTAACATTCCCAACAGTGGCACTGAAAACAGCGATCCGTCCGTTTATATGGGACGTGGCGACAAAGTTCCCGGAGGCCGTGTTTACTTCGGCTTCGCCAAGAACAACAACAAAGCAATGGTTGCCGTCTCGAATAATCTCGGCAAAACGTGGAGCACTCCGATTGATGTCGGAGCCGTGGCGGGCATCAACAACGTCGCTTTCCCTGAAATGATTGCGGGCGATGATGACCGCGCCGCCTTTGCCTTCCTCGGCACGCCGACGAAAGGCAATTTACAGGACAGAGCCTTCCCCGGCGTCTGGCATCTTTACATCGCGCACACATACGACGGCGGTTTGACGTGGACGACTGTCGATGCGACGCCGAACGATCCGGTTCAGCGCGGCGGCATCTGGCTCGGCGGCGGCTCACCTCCGCATCGTAATCTACTCGACTTTATGGGCATAGACGTGGATGCGCAAGGCCGTGTCGTCGTCGGCTATCCAGATGGCTGCACGGGTTCCGCCTGTGTTCAGGCTCCGTACAATGCCACCGGAAACGCCTATACGCAGTTGGCTGCAATTGCGCGACAAACCGGCGGCAGACGTTTGTTTGCCAGTGCCGAAACATCTGCAACCATAGCTTCAACCGTTCCCGGCGCGCCGTACCTAACAGTCGGGCGCGATGGCAATGTCGCTCATTTGACTTGGTCGGAATCCGACGACGGCGGTTCCGCCATTACCGACTATACGGTTTTGCGCGGCACGACGAGCGGCGGCGCAACGGTTCTTGCCAGCAATGTCACAACGCCGGGTTACGACGACACGACGGCTGACCCCGCCACGATTTATTTCTATCAAGTAAGGGCAAACAACGCGCTGGGATCGTCTTGCGGCAACAACGAAGTCGTCTCTAAACCGATTGGTAATTCGTGTGCTGGCATTAGAGAAGTCACAGACCCGACGGGCGATCAAAAGGGTACGCCGGGAAATGCAGACCTCGACGTGCAGGCTATACTGATGGCCGATTACCTGGATGCAGGCGGAAACAAGCTTGTCTTCAAATTGAAGGTAGCCGACCTTACTACGCTGTTGCCCGACAGACAGTGGAGAATTCTCTGGAACTATCCGGTCAAGGGTGCAAAAATCGACGCTGCTAATTTCACCGGCCAATATTACGTCGGCATGAATACTGATAGCACCGGAGCGCCTTCGTATGAATACGGCACGGTTACGACAGTCGAATCCGTACCCGCTAACACGAGCAAGCCAAACAAATTAGGGGCGGCAGATGCGGGCAGCGGTTTCGACCAGAAGACGGGCATTATCACCCTTGTGCTCTCGACCGATAAAATCGGTGGGCCGAGGGCTGGCGATCTCGTCGGAAAACTCGTCGCAAGAACCTTCTCCGGCAACGGTAACCAAACGGTTCTTTCGACATCAGCCGTTGACACAACGGGCAACAGCGGCACGATTGATCCCTACACCGCTGGCTCGTATCAGCTAGTCGGCAACACGGCCTGCACCAGCAGTAATCCGGCAGCGACACCAACGCCGACGCCTACACCCGTCGCCACGCCAACACCGACGCCTGCACCGGGTGCGACGCCGACACCAACTCCGGCGCCGACAGCCACACCGACGCCAACGCCTGTTCCTGTCGCTACACCAACACCGACTCCGGTTCCGGCGGCAACGCCGACACCGACGCCCATGCCAGTGGCGACGCCGACCCCAACTCCCGTGCCGACGGCAACTCCGACGCCAACACCTGTACCGACAGCAACGCCGACACCTACTCCGGTTCCTGTTGCGACGCCGACGCCAACACCAGCGCCGACCATTCAGTTCAGCGCATCTGTTTATGATGTGAATGAGGCGGGAACCGTGGATGGTCAGGGACGCCAATTCGATAGCGTGACGATCACCGTTACGCGCTCGGGCGACGTATCCGGCACGGCAAGCGTTGATTACCGATCCAGCGACGGCATAGCTATGCAGAAGGCAGACTACGAGTTTGCTTCCGGCACACTGCGCTTTGCCGCCGGAGAAACAAGCAAGACCTTCGACGTGCTCATCGTCAATGATGTTTACGTCGAAGGCAACGAAACGTTCAAACTACAATTGAGCAATCCGGTGAGCAGTCCAGCCGGAGCCACACTCGGTACTCAAAGCTCAACCGCTGTGAGAATCATAGATGACGATACTTCGACGCCGACGACGAACCCGATAGATGAAACGCGGTTCTTCGTGCGTATGCAGTATCTGGACTTTCTGGCGCGCGAGGGCGACACGGGAGGCTACGATTACTGGACGCAGCAGATCACGCAGTGCGGCACGAACCAGCAGTGCATCAACGCCAAGCGTGTGCAAGTCAGTGCGG
>JBPCOJ010000023.1:0-6390 GCA_051000345.1 Pyrinomonadaceae bacterium
GTCATACGCGATGCCGTCGTTGCATGGGAAGGCGGCATCGCGAGCCTTCGCCGTTTCAAAGAAGACGCCTCGGAAGTTCGCGAAGGCTTTGAGTGCGGCATCGGTCTCGAGAATTTCAACGACGTTAAGGTTGGCGACCAAATCGAAGCTTACATAATCGAAAAAACCGCCGCGACTGAACTTTAATACCAGATACTAGATGCTGGATGTTAGATATCGGTCAAAGGCCGCAAGCTAATAGCCCATGCTAACATCCGGCATCTAACGTCTAACCTTTGCTTTTATGCGTCGCCCAGAGAGAGTGGCCGACATGCTGCGCGAAGAAGTTTCGCAGATCGTCGGTTTTGAGCTTGATGATCCGCGCCTGACGATGGTCACGGTGACGGACGTGCGCGTGGCAGACAATCTGCGCGATGCGCGCGTGTTTGTGACCGTGCTCGGCACGGAAGAGGAAGCCATCGCCGCGCTTGTCGCGCTGCACCGTGCTGCGCCTTACGTGCGTCGTCAGTTGGGCGTGGCGCTCGGGCTTCGCCACACGCCGGAGATTCATTTTGTGCGCGACACAATCGAAGAACGCGGTGCGCGCGTCGATGAATTGCTCGCGCAGATAGAAAAGCCTTGGGAACAAGAGGCGGCCTCGATTGCAGAAGCAGCAGAGCCGACGCTAACAACAACTGCCGCGACGAACGAAGAATCTACCCGCAAGATTTCTGAGAAGGAAGAGGAAGGAAAGACGCCAAGCATTGATGAACGATAAAACAGTTTTCAGTAGAGAGGCCATGACTCTGTGCTGAAAACTCTAAACTGAAAACTGTTCTTCATCGCTTCGCGTTCTTCATTTGAAAACAAAATGCTCAGTCAAGTCGTCGAGTTAATCGACTCGAAGCGCCGTTTCGCCATTACTTCGCACGCGCGACCAGACGGCGACAGTCTCGGATCATCGCTCGGACTCTATTGGTTGCTGCGCGCGCTCGATAAGGATGCGACAGTCATCATGCGCGACGCAGTGCCGCCCGCCTACCGCAAATTGCCCGGCGCAAAAGATATTCTTACCACAGACATCGTCGATAAAGTTTACGACGCCGTATTCGTCATCGAATGCTCCGGCGTCGAACGTCCCGGCATCACAGACCTCGATAAAGAGTTCGTCGTCAACATAGACCACCATTCCACCACAGCTCTTTTCGGCGACATCAATTGGATTGATTCGACGGCTTCGGCAGTCGGCGAAATGATCTACAATCTGTGCAAAGCCATCGGCGTGCGCGTCACCAAAGAAATCGCCGACTGCGTTTACACCGCGCTCGTCACAGACACGGGTTCCTTTCATTACTCGAACACGACGGAGCGCACTTTCAAAGTCGCGTCCGAACTCGTGCGCGCCGGTGTCAAGCCCGCGAAGATTTCGCAGGCAGTGTTTTCCAGTTACCCTTGGAGCAAAATCGAACTGCTCGGCGCGGTGCTTTCGACGGCGAAGCATGACGAATCGGGACGCGTCGCATGGATGCGCCAAACGCGCCAGATGCAAATGCAATCTGGCGCGAGCGAAGAAGACGCGGACGGCTTCGTTAATTATCCTTTGAGCGTCGGCTGCATCGAAGCCGTCGCGCTGCTTAAAGAAAGCGAGCCGGGAGTGTATCGCACGAGTTTGCGCTCGAAGGGCGATGTCAATGTCGCTAAAGTCGCGGAGAAATTCGGCGGCGGCGGGCATCGCAACGCCGCCGGATGCACGATTCGCGGCGAATGGGAAGAAGCCGAAGCGCAGATTGTCCGCCACCTCCAAGACGCCGTCGAAGGCCACACCAGCAACAACAACAGCAACGACGACTGCGACGACGCGAGCCTTGTGCTGCAAAACAACTCTCTTCCTAACAGGCAATCACTGGGCAAGTAAAAGCCCGGCAATGAGTGTTCGGCATCTTCCTTAAATCGAAAAGTGAGAAATATGGATTGGTACAAAATCGCATTTCCCGAAGATTTGTTGTCTCCTTTTAGTGAGCCGAGTGTATTAGAAAAAGAAGTTCAGGAAATTTACGAGAAGAATGGTTTTCCAAAAGGCTTTACTGTTTACATGGAAATAAACCAGAGTCACAGTCGTGTCTATTATTTTACTCCGGCAGCTTGTCGCTACTGTGCCGAACTCTTTAATTCTTATCGAGGTGGGTCTTGTGATGAGCCTGTATCTTTGGGTAAACCTATCGTTCCGGTTGCTGGCGAGTAGTCGAACAATCATTCTAGTTGGGATTTTATCCTTAGCTCAAAAACAGGATTCCATAGTCTATTACTTTTGCGGCGATGCCGAACAACCCCTTGCACCTGACCGTCTGACAGCGTGGCTTTCATCTTTCTTAGTCTCATCAGATTGAATATGCTTGCTCGGCGCGACTAAAGTCCGGCGTTAGATGACTTCCGAATCTTTAGACTTGCACACAAAACAACGAAGTTTTAAGCTGAATCCACTATGAGCACACAGATTTCAGAGATTTTGCAGCTAAGTATCGCGGAGCGTATCCAGCTGGCGGAAGACATCTGGGATAGCATCGCTGCTTTTCCCGAAGCCGTGCCTTTGACGAGCGAACAAAAACAAGAACTCGACCGGCGCTTGCAGGCTTATGCCCAAAACCCCGACGAAGGTGTTTCTTGGGATGAGTTGAAGGAGAAGATGCGAAAGCTCGTATGAGCTATGAAATCATTGTTCGTCCCGAAGCCGCTCGTGAAGTTCAAGAAGCCTTTGATTGGTATCAAGAAAAGACCGAAGGACTTGGACTTGAATTCCTGCGCGCGGCAGATGCTTGTTTAGCGGGCATACAAAGAAGTCCGTTCGCTTCTCCGATGATGTATCAGGAAATTCGTCGGGCGTTGCTGCGGAAGTTTCCCTACATACTCTTTTACATTGTCAAGGAAGAACAAATCATCGTGCTGGCGTGCTTTCATGCCAAGCGAGACCCGATAGATTGGATGCGGCGCGCTTAAGCCAAGCACGACCATTAAACAAGTCCTTGCAGCCGACTGACTGATTGACGCATTGATAAGATTAAAATGACCGATACTGTCAAAGAGAAAAAATACAAGTGGCGGCGCGCGGAGTATCAGGAAAAAACGCGCGGGCTGTTGATGGTCAACACGGGCGACGGCAAGGGCAAGACGACGTGCGCGCTGGGGCTGATGATGCGCGCGGCGGGGCGCGGTCTGCATTGCTGCATGATTCAGTTTATGAAGTCGCGCAATGATCGTTACGGCGAGCACGAGGCGGCGGAAAAGCTCGGCATCGAAGTGCATACGATGGGCGACGGCTTTACGTGGGACACGAAGAACCCGGAACAGGACAAACAAACGGCGCGCGAAACGTGGGCGCTCTGCGTCGAGAAGATGCGGACGGGCGACTACGACATGCTGGTGTTTGACGAACTCGTTTACGTGTTAAGTTACGGGATGCTGCCCGTCGAAGAAATCATCGAAGAGTTTCAAAGGATTCGCCTCGCGCAACCCGCATTGCATATCGTCGTCACGGGACGCGATGCGCCGCCCGCCCTTATCGAAACCGCCGATCTCGTCACGGAAATGCGCGAAGTAAAGCATCCCTTCAACGCAGGGATTCGCGCGCAACAGGGCATCGAATTTTAGTTGCGAACGATTGCGCGAAAATCGTTTCGGCTATCGCACGCCGCGCCGCTTTTGTGAGAGAATAATTTATGCCTTGGTTTCGCAAAAAGAATCAGAATCTAGAATCGGTTCCCGCAGACGAACGGCGCGTGAAGACCGAAGGCATCTTCGTCAAATGCCTAGAGTGCGATGCCGCGCTTTTTAAGCCGGACTTGGAAGAATCCTTGCAAGTCTGCCAGCACTGCGGCTACCATTTTCGCCTTGACGCGCGTTCGCGTTTCACGATGCTTTTTGACGAAAGCAACTGTGAAGAGTTGGACGCCGAAGTTATCTCGATTGATCCGCTCGGCTTCGTTGATACAAAGCCTTACACGGAACGACTCGAACAGGCCAAACGCGTGTCGGGTTTGCCGGAAGCAATTATCTGTTGTCGCGGAACGGTCGGCGGCCACAAGGTTTTCGCGGGCGCGATGGACATGCTTTTTATCGGCGGCTCAATGGGATCAGCCGTCGGCGAAAAAATCACACGGCTCGTCGAACGCGCCATTGCAGAACACGGCGCGGTGATTATCTTCGCGGCATCGGGCGGCGCGCGAATGCAGGAAGGCACGCTCTCCTTGATGCAGATGGCGAAAGTCTCCGCCGCGTTCGCGCTGTTGAACGAAGCCCGCTTGCCTTTCGTCTCCGTGCTGACAGACCCGACGACGGGCGGCGTTACAGCGAGTTTCGCGATGCTCGGCGACGTGATTATCGCCGAACCGAAAGCACTGATCGGATTTGCCGGGCCGCGCGTCATCGAACAAACGATTCGCCAGAAATTGCCGAAGGGTTTTCAACGCTCCGAGTTTCTGCTCGAACACGGAATGCTCGATGCCATCGTTGACCGTAGGGAAATGCGCGCGTACATCATTAAGCTGCTGTCCTTTATGATGAACGCGGACATCGCGCACGAAACCGTCATTGATATTAGCGAGCCACCAGCGCCCACGCCCTTAGCCAAAGCCGCCGATTAAAGTTTCCGGCTCGATTCCAACCGTTTAATTTCTTCGCTTTTTTTGTGTAGATGAATTTCGACGAAGCACTTCGTTATCTTTTGAGTTTGGGACATGAAACCCTTGCCATCAAACTCGGATTAGCGACAACCCATCGTTTGCTCGAAGCGCTCGCTTCGCCGCAGGAAGCTTTCATTAAAGTTCAAATCGCAGGCACGAATGGCAAAGGCTCGACTGCTGTAATGCTCGACTCCATCACGCGACAGGCGGGCATCCGCACGGGACTTTACACTTCTCCGCATCTCGTAAATATCACCGAACGCATACGCATCGACGGCGCGGAAATATCCCGCGAAGATTTTGCGCGCCACGCCAACACTGTGCGCGAAGCAGCGGAAAATTTGCGACACACGGGCGCGCTATCCGCCTTGCCGACTTTTTTCGAGCAGATGACGGCCATCGCCCTTGTTGCCTTCAGAGAAGCGGGCGTGCAGTTCTCGATTCTCGAAACAGGTCTCGGCGGGCGGCTCGATTCGACCACGGCGGCGAACGCGGAAATCGCAGCGATAACACCCATCGCCTTCGATCATCAGGAATATCTAGGCAACACCATCGAGGAAATCGCAGCGGAGAAGGCCGCCATCATTCGCCACAAAATTACATACGCCGCCGTCATCTCCGCGCAACTGCATGACGAAGCGCACAAAGCGATTCTGGAGCGATGTCTTGAATGCGGAGTGACACCGCGCGACGTTGATGATTGCATTGTGCGCGTGGCAGATGCGGATGCGACGGGACGCCTGTGGGTTTCATTCGCAACGGCTCAAGACGTTTATAAAGATATGCGGCTGGCCTTGCGCGGGCGTCACCAAGCGATAAACGCATCCGTTGCCATACGCCTCGCCGAAGCCTTGCGCGAAAAAGGTTTGCCGATTTCAGCGCAAAACATTCGCGCCGGAATCGAAGAAGCGTTCTATGCAGGGCGGCTCGAATGGCGCGAAGGTTCGCCCGCAATTCTTTTCGACGGCGCGCATAACGCGGCGGGCGCACATGCGTTACGGGAGTATCTGGATGAATTCGTCAAAGCGCCCGTCACGCTTCTTTTCGGCGCGATGCGCAACAAAGATTTGCGCGAAGTGTCGTCAACGCTTTTCCCGGCGGCGCAGCGTGTGATTCTCACGCACATCGAGAATCCGCGCGCGGCAAATCTCGAAATGCTGATGGACGCTGTGCCGTCCGACTTCGATAGAAGTAAACTTGCGTTCGCCGCTTCAGCCGCCGAAGCGTGGAATGAAGCAAAAAGATCGACGCCGAATCATGGCATCGTTTGCGTCTCCGGCTCGCTTTACCTCATTGGTGAAATGCAAAAGATTTTAGGCGCGGAAGCCGGGCGTTAGCGCAAAGTTTTCTAATCGCTTTTCTTTCTAAACTTGATCGGCTTTCTTTCTAAATGCGAGACTAATTTTATGGCAATGCCAAATGTAAATGAACCGGAAGTGCTGGCGAGCGAAGAGATTTTCCACGGGCGCATTTTCGATGTAACGATTGACACGGTGCGCGAAGACGGTCAAACGTACACGCGCGAAGTCGTGCATCATCCGGGCGGCGCGGGGCTAGTTGCGGCGTTCGACGACGGCACGATTGCGCTCGTGCGGCAATATCGCCATCCGACTGTGCGTTACGTTTTGGAATTGCCCGCCGGTAGATTAAACGTGGGGGAGCGCCCGGAGGATTGCGCGGCGCGCGAGTTGGAAGAAGAAATCGGCGTCACTGCGGGGCGCATCGAAAAGCTGAC
>JBPCOJ010000067.1:0-84423 GCA_051000345.1 Pyrinomonadaceae bacterium
CCTTCGTGAAAATCAAATTTTCGTCGTGATGCTCCTTCCATAAATCAGGCAGCTCCGCCAGAGAAATCAATGATAGATACACGACGAGCGCGGAAAAGTTGTCTAAATTTACATCGAACAATTTTTCATTGCGCGACGGATGCTGATAGTGCTGGTGGCCTAATTCGCTCGCCGTCCAATTCTTCATCACAGGCACAAACATGCCGTCGAAATCGACGAGCCGCAAATGCCCGTGCTCGACAATGATATTGCCGTGCTGCAAATCGCCGTGCGCGACATTTGCCGCGCGCAATACGTCCATCAACCTCACCCATTCGTCCGCCAAGTGCAGCAAGACATCCGGGCGATCAATCACTTCGTCAAGGTAAACATCGAGCGTCGGCCCGTCGATCCATTCCATCGTGAGAATCGGAAATTTTCGCCCGCCCACCAGAATGCCGTCAGCTTCGTATGCGAAACCCGCGAGCGCAGGCGTAGGATGCGCGCGCAAATGTTCGTCAATGGCGCGGTAGCGATTTTCCCTATCACCCAGATGCCCGCGAAAGCAGCGCACGGCGTAAGCTTCCGTCGCGCGTCGAAGTTTATAGACATACGCAAACTGCCCCGAAGTGACGAGCGGCATTCCAAGACGGTCAACGGCAGGAATCGTGTCGCGCAGATATGCGGCGCGAAAACAAATAGCAGGGCATTGTATCGCTTCGCTGAAATGACGCGCCGAAGGCCAATTTGATTGTGCGAGGTTTTGCATTAGCTATGTGATGTTACGAACAAAGACAGATTAGCCACAGAGACCGGAGAGGCACAGAGATTAGGAAAGGTAGTATGAGATATTTTCCTTCCTGTATTTCTCTTCCTGTATTTTCTCTTTCTCTTTCTAGATTTGTATTGCTCTGTGCCTCTGTGTCTCTGTGGCAAAATTTCTTTTGTATTTTAAGAATGACTCGCAATGATTCTGAGAACCGCGATGTCGTCGTCCTTTATTCTATGCGCAAGCCGTTCCCTGTCAAAGAGACGCGTTAGCTCATCATGCCGCGAAGCCGCAAGGTGCGCGTCGAACTCATCGCAAACAACGTCGCGCTGCTTCGCTTGTTTGAGATACCACGCGGCGACAGCATCCGAGAGCAACAGAAACACGTCTTCGTTTTCAACTGTGCCGGAATCAATCAACGTCTTTGATAGCGCCGCGTCCCGCATGGAGTCGAGCGACGACACAAGCACGGGCGATGAAGTGAATTGTTCATCGTCCGTGAGCGGGAACGAGCGCGCGATTGAAGCCTTGCGAATCTGAATCAAACAACAATCGCCGAGCGCAATCGCCTGCCAGCGCGGAAGCTTTGCGTTCATGTCGAATTGCACGCCGACGAATGCCGCGTAGGAACCCGCGCGCGCCTTTTCTTCGGCGTACCACGAAAGCGCGCGCCCGTGCCAACTCGCATGAAGCCGCAGACTTTGTTCGGCAACGCAGGATCGAAAAGCATCAATCGAGACCGCTGCCGTTTTATCTTCGACCCACGCATCTGCTAACAGCGTCGCCCAACTGCGCGCGTCGAAGGCTTCGGTTGCGCCGTCTGCGACAGCGAATCTCGAAAGCGCCGCGTTGATGCCAATAGCGTCCTCGCACTCCGCAAACTGTGAGCAGCTTTTCTGTAGGATGAATGATTGCGTGCGCAGCTGCCAGCGTTTGCCTGTCATAGCCTGTTCCCTAGCGGTGCGGAACGTTTCAACCGTCCATCCACTTGTGCGGCGCCATACCCGTCAGGCTCGTGCCGATTTCGTAGAACTGAACGACTGACGACGGATCACCGTTAAAAACGAATCCGCGCGAGCCTTCGTCCGCCGCGACTCCCAACTGCTTCGCGGCAGCAAGAAAGTTAGCGGGCAGCAAACTCGAAACGTTGAAAAGCGTGCGCGCGAATCCGTCTGAAAGCTGCGCGTCCGTCGTCGGATATTCTATCTTCGCGGCGCGGCGCGATGAGAGATGACAATTAAGCAGCAGCACTTGCCCGTCGTCCGTGCCGAGCGACATAATTTCATGCCCGAGCGCAGTCGGGTCGCCGTCGCCCGATTCGCCGTCCGTCAAGTGCAGCACCGTCGGCGGAAAGCCGCGCGGATGCTCGCGTAGCCAATCTTCGATGACAGTCTTCGCTTGACCAAACGCTTGGCACATAGGCGTGCCGCCGTCGGCGTGCGCGTGCATCCAGACGGGAAAGCGCACGGGCATTTCGACGATGCCGCCCGTGCCGTCCGGCACACGCTTCAAACGATTCTCGACGCGCAAAGGATATTCTGCGACTTCCGCGACGGGCGCGATCATGCGATCCGCAAGCAGACCACCGAACGCGCTCGTGACGCTGCGCCCGTAACCGATCACCGAAACGTAATAATAGTTGCGCACTTCTTCCGTCTTCGTGCAGCGAATAACCAGATCATGCAGAGTATGGTTGACAACATCGGCGACGAAATCCGCTTTGCGTATATTTTGATCCGCGCCGAGCGGGTCTGCCATCGAGCCGGATTGATCTATGAGAAGCACGATACAGGTCGGGTTGGCGCGCGTTATTTGAGCCGAGTACAAAAGCAGTAACCTCCGAAACAGCGTCATCGTTCCTTACCACGATAATCCATGCTTTAAGGAAATGTTGCAAGCCTTGTGTGCCGCACGGCGAACGAGGCAATGACTGAAACATTCATGTTGAATCGCTTCAAAAATAGCTGTCGAGTTTTTGTGCTTTACCCGAATTGCCGGTTATCAATTTTTTGATTCCTTTGAGTTGCCACTAGCACAAGCCTAGTGGCAATTTAGAACTAGCAGACTAAATCAAGTTGGAAAGCGGAAATTGAGATAGATAAAGAGAGGCTAAACGAAACGATGGCCTTCGCTCACGCGACGTTTGCGACGGAAGGTTCGTTGGCGGTGGCGGGCAGTTCGATGATAAACGTGGAGCCTTCGCCGGGCTGTGAGTCGGCGCTCGCTTCGCCGCCGTGCGCGCGCGCCAGATGCTTGACGATGGCGAGTCCGAGACCCGTGCCGCCCGTCTCTCGCGCGCGGTCAACTCTGTAGAAACGCTCGAAGACGCGCGTTAGCTGCTCACTTGGAATTCCCTCGCCCGTGTCCGCGACTTTGATGCGGTCACGCCCGTTCGCCCTTTCGTGGCTGATGATAACCGCGCCGTCTTCGCGGTTGAACTTAATCGCATTGCCGACGAGATTGAGCAGCATTTGTTCGAGGCGGCGCGCGTCTGCGTACACAAAAACTTCTGCGCCAACTTCATTGCGCACCGTGATGCAGCGCGCGTCTGCGGCGGCGGCGAGCGAAATCATCACGTCCGCGATTAATTGATGAAGCCGCACGGCTTTTATGTCAATCGTCACGGTGCCTGCTTCGATGGCGGAGAGTTCCAGAATATCGTCGATCAGATTGTGCATACGCGCGGCGTTGCGGCGAATCACGCCCAGAAAACGCGTTGCAGTTTCCGCGTCTTCCATCGCGCCGTCTTGGAGAGTTTCAACGAAAGCGATAATCGAAGTTAAAGGCGTACGTAGTTCGTGCGAAACGTTGGAAAGGAATTCCTGACGAATTAGTTCGAGCCGTTCGAGTTGCGTAATATCGAAGAAGACGCCGATAGCGCCGCGCGGATTTTTATCCGCATTCAAATGCAAAGGCACAACGCTTAAATCGAAAACGCGACGCCCGTCGGCATTGTGCAATTCGACTTTGAGTTCGCCGCGGTCGCCTGTTTCAATCGCCGCGCGAAAGGCTTGGTGAACCGCTGCGTTGCGCGTCAAATCGCTCAAGCGACGACGTTCGAGCGTGCCTTCGACGCGGCTGAAGATGCCCCGCGCCGCCGGATTCGACGTTGCCACCGCGAGCGTTTGATCGACGACGAGAACGCCCTCGCGCATTCCGTTCATCGTCGCTTCGAGCAACGCGCTCGCCGGTGCGCTCAAGAGCGTGTCCGTCTTAACTTGTTGCAAAGGAAGTGAAGAATTCGGCAAAGAGTCTGTCGTCGATGAATCGCTCCGGCTTGAACTGAAGCGATTAATCAACATGCCCGCAAGCACCGCCGCGAACATCGCAAGACCGATCCACCCATTCCAAGTGAAGCCGGAAACGAGACCGACGAACGAAGCCGCGCCGAACGCAAAAAGATTTTTGTAATGAACCAACACGATGTTTTTTACTGCGCGGAAGATGCGTCGCGCGGCGCGGCCTCGCTGTTCTCCGCGCAACCGACAAAGCGATAACCGACGCCGACGACGGTTTCAATCGAGTCACTGCACGCGCCGAGCTTCTGGCGCAGCCTTCGTATATGGACATCGAGCGTGCGCGCGTCGCCGTAGTAGGCGTAGCCCCACACGTTATCGAGCAATTGCTGGCGCGTTGCCACGCGTCCGCTGCTTTTGATGAGCGAATCCAATAATGCAAACTCCTTGCGCGTTAGTTTAACAGGCTCGCTCTCGCACACGACGCGCATCTGCGCAAAATCGACGGCGAGACGATTGTCTTCGTAGTTGGCTTCCCCCGCTTCGTCCGTGCGTCTAAGCACAGCGCGCACGCGTGCCAATAGTTCACGCACGGAGAAGGGCTTCGTGATGTAATCGTCCGCGCCCAAGTCCAGACCGCCGACGCGTTCCGCTTCCGAGACGCGGGCGGTTAGCATAATGATCGGCGTGCGCTTTGTTAGCGGCTCGCGTCGCAAACGCCTGCACAATTCCGAGCCGCTCATGCCGGGCAACATTAAATCGAGCAAAATCAGCGAAGGAGTTTCGCGCGCGTCGAGCGCGAGAGTTAAGCCTTGCTCGCCCGTCAACGCGACGTTCGTGTTCAAGCCTTCGCGTTCGAGATTGTAACGCAGGCTCTCTGCAATATCGGGATCATCTTCGACAATCAATACAGATTTCGGCATGTCTGGCTCCTGCACTCGCTGCGCGGCTGGCGCGAATGATGAAAACGCATCTGACATCTCTAATAGCGTCGAACAAAACCTAAAATTTAGCCACAGAGACACAGAGGCACAGAGAAGATGAAGAAGGGTAATAAGAGATACTTAACTGCATATACTTCTCTTTCCCTATGTGCCTACTACCGATGCTTTGCTCTGTGTCTCTGTGTCTCTGTGGCAATGTTTTCTTAAGTGTCCTAAAACTTGCTGCGCGTAAGAAAGCGCACGACGATGTTAATGGCAAGTATGAGCGTCATCAAGACGAGCGTCGCCGCCCACGCCTGCGCGTGCCATTCGTCGTAGGGCGAGATGGCGTAGTTGTAAATTTGCACGGGCAAGGCGGCAATCGGCTGGTCTAAATAAAAGTTAAAGAAGCGGCTGCCGAAGGCCGTGAAAAGCAGCGGCGCGGTTTCGCCCGACACGCGCGCAACCGCGAGCATCGCGCCCGTCGCAATGCCGCTCGAAGCGGCGGGCAGCACGACGCCTAAGATCACGCGCCACTGCGGAGCGCCGAGCGCGAGCGCCGCTTCGCGCAACGATGTCGGCACAAGGCGCATAATTTCTTCCGTAGTGCGCGCGACAATCGGAACCATAATCAAGGCGAGCGCTAACCCGCCCGCAAGCGCCGAAAACTGTTTCAACGGCAACACGACCAGTGTGTAAACGAAAACGCCGACGACGATGGACGGCACGCCCGTCAAAGTGTCCGCCACGAATCGAACGAGCGAAGCGAAACGCCCGTCGCCGAATTCTGCCAGATAAATTCCCGTCGCAATGCCGAACGGCAAGCCGATGACGGACGCCAGCGCAAGAAGCACAAGCGTTCCCGTGATCGCGTTGCCGATGCCGCCGCCTTCGCCGACGGGCTTCGGCGTGTCAATCAAAAATTGATAATCGAGCGCGCCGATTCCGCGATACGTGATATAGCCGAGAATCAACAAAAGCAGGCTGACGGCAAACAGCGCGCACAAAGCCGTCGCCGCCGTCATCATCTTGCTCGTCAAACGCCGCACACGGTCTGCGTGATTCACTGTCTTTATCATCATCATGCAGCCCTCGCCGTGCCGCTTGTGCCGCGCGTTACGCTCCACACAAGAAGCTTGGCGGCGGCGTTGACGACGAAGGTCACGAGAAAAAGTATGAGGCCGATTTCGATAAGCGCGCTCAAATATAAATCGCCCGTCGCTTCGGTGAATTCGTTGGCGATGACGGAAGCGATTGTGTAAGAAGGCGCGAATAGCGAGGCGCTGATTTCGGGGCGATTGCCGATCACCATCGTGACAGCCATAGTTTCGCCGATGGCGCGCCCGAGTCCTAAGATAATTGCTCCGGCGATGCCGGGCGCGGCGTTGGCGAGCACGACGCGCGTCGTTTCCCAACGTGTTGCGCCGAGCGCCAGCGCCGCTTCGCGTTGCGATTGTGGGACGGCTGAAAGCACATCGCGCACGACGGCGGAAATGATCGGCGTAATCATAATGGCGAGAATCACGCCGCCCGTGAAAAGGCCTATGCCCGTGATCGTTCCCTGAAAAAACGGCAGCCAGCCGAAGACACGCGCAAGCACAGGCTCGACGTATTCGCGCAGCACGGGCGCAAGCACGAAGATGCCCCACAAGCCGTAAACCACCGAAGGAATTGCTGCCAGCAGTTCGACGAGAAAGGCGAGCGGGCGAGCGAATTGCGGCGGCGCTTGTTCGACGAGAAAGACGGAGACGCCCAAGGAAAGCGGCACGGCAATAGCGAGCGCAATGAAGGAAGAAACGAGCGTGCCGTAAATAAAAGGGAGCGCGCCGAACTCGCCGCCGACAGGATTCCATACGCGGCCTGTCAAAAAGTTCCAGCCGAATTTGTGGATCGACAACAGCGAGCTTGAAGCAATCGCGCCGATCATCAGCGCGACGATCAGCAGCAGCGCAACGGCAGCGCACAACAGCACGAAGCGAAATACGGCGTCGCCCGCATTGCCCGTCGGCGCAAGAAATGCGCGTCGCCATTTCAACACACGCGCGCGCGCACCGTAAGCGCCCGCCGGTGTCGGAACAATTGTTTGCTGCGGCTGCGACATGAGAACTATTTTAGATTTGCGATTGGATGAGGACAAAGAATTTACTCGTTCGATTTCTTGACGTTGCCTTCAATCTAAAATCGCAAATTTCCTATGGCTGTTGTGCGGCGCGCAAGGGTTTGCCGTCGGCTGAAATCGAATTGATTTTGGCTTCGGCGCGCCTTGTGATTTCTTCGGGCAGCGGCGCGTATTGCAGATCGCGCGCGAAGCGCGTCCCGTCGTGCAGTCCCCACCACAGAAAATCTACGAGCGCTTTGCCCTTCACGGCGTCCTTCTGGTTTTTATAAACGAGCAAATATGTGTAGCTCGCAATCGGATAAACGCTTGCGCCCGCCGCATCCGTAATCGAAGTGCGCAAATCTTCGGGCGTCGCTGAAACGGATTCGGCGGCGGCGGCGGTAACGGCGTCGAGCGACGGTTCGACGAAATTACCCGCGCGGTTTTTAATCAGCGCGGCAGGCAATTTATTTTGCACGGCGTAGGCGAGTTCGACATAGCCAATGGTGTTTGCCAGTTGCTTAATTTGCCCTGTCACGCCTTCGTTGCCTTTGCCGCCCTGTCCGGCAGGCCAATTCACGGACGTGCCTGTGCCGATTTTTTCCTTCCATTCTGGACTGATTTTTGAAAGATAATCCGTGAAGACGGCGGACGTGCCGCTGCCGTCCGTGCGATGAACAACGGTGATGTCGGCGGCGGGAAGATTCACGCCTGCGTTGTCGGATTTGATCGCCGCGTCGTCCCAGCGTTTAATCTTGCCGAGAAAAATGTCGGCAATGGTGTTTGGCGAAAACTTCAAGGGCTGTTGAATGCCTTGCAGATTGTATGTAACGACGACTGCGCCGAGCACCGTCGGGATATGCAGTAGTTCACCGGGAGCAGATTTCAAGTCCTCGTCTTTCATCGGCGCATCCGACGCGCCGAAGTCAATTGTCTGTTCTTTGATTTGCTTGATGCCGCCGCCCGATCCGATGGATTGATAATCGATGCGCGTGTTTTGATTCGCTTTGCCATACTCGCTCAACCATTTCTGGTAAAGCGGATTGGGAAAGGTCGCGCCCGCTCCCTGCAAGCGAATTGTACTGCCCGCAGAGCCGGATGATGTCGCAGAATTGCCGCCGCTGCGTTCACCGCTACATGCGGAAGCGAGGACGAGCGTGAAAATGGAAAGTATAAAAACCGGGACGTGAAGCGCTTTTGCTTTCGGAAGTAACATGAAGAGTCCTCCTGATAAATCTGCCGCCGAAGATGGATGAAAACCGTAGCTTATAGTAGTCGTGTTACATCCGTCTGAATTATTTAACTTCGACAAAAACGAAAGGCGCATAAGCTAAAACAGCAGACGCGCCTTTCTTTGTTATTAGCATCGATGATGCTGCATCGTCGGGACAAAAGCGAAAGTCAGAACAGCGAAACGAATCTTTTTATTTCGCCGCTCTGCGATTTCGCGGAATCAAAAGTTAAGCCGCAACGCAAATTGTATCTGGCGATTCGTGCCGAGTCCGACGGTGCGCTCGACTGTTTGCCGCAGCAGTCCGAAGGTCGAACCGGCGGCGTTTTGCGTGAACGGCTGGCCGGGTTGCAGTTGATTGTTTCCAGTACCGAGCGCGTTGTTGAGAGTCGAAGACGGATTGGAGAAGTTCGTTTGGTTGAAGATGTTGAAGAACTCCGAACGAAATTCTATGTTCGTCGTTTCTCCCAAGCGAAAGCGTTTATTCAAGACCATATCGAACTGCTTGAAGTTAGGCCCGCGCAGAGCGTTGCGCGGCAGATTGCCGAAGGTTCCGGGCGCTGGGATAGCAAAGGCCGCAGGGTTCAAAAGCGCGCGGTCGTTGTTGAGATACGGGTTGACGCCGGAAATTAAATCAGGACGGCGAATGTTGCGCGATGCACCGCCGCCCGGCGTGTTAATGACGGCGGTGAAGCCTGCGGGCAAAGGCATCGCGGCGTTGATCGTGCCGGGCAGAGCGCGAACTTCTCCGGCACTGCATCCGGATGCCGCGTTCGTGCATTGAATGACTACATCAGGGCGCGTCACTAAAATTTCGATGGGCAGACCCGAACGCGCGTTGATGATGCCGCCGATTTCCATGTTGCCGAAGACGGCGTTGCCGATGCCGCCCAAGTCGTAACGCTTGCCGCGACCTATCGGCAGATCATAAAGCGCGGTCAAGTTGAAGGTATTGCGCACGTCAAAGTTGTTGTAGCTGCGGTCTGCGTTAAAGTCGAACGGGTTGGCGGAAGTGCGCGCTTCGTTCGAGCCGGAAGTATTGCCGAAGCTTTTGGAAAGAGTGTACTGCGCATTGAGCGTTAAGCCGCTCGACAAACGGCGCGCGAGCGAAGTTTGCAAAGCGTTGTAGCTGTCCGAGCCGCCGCTTGTTTTGTAATCAACTTCGGCGAACGGATTCTGCACCGTCGCGCCGTTCAAAATGGAAAACTGCCGCACAGTCGTGACGCCGATGACTTGCCCTGCGGCATTGGTGCGATTGACGATGCCGACGCCTGCGGGAATGTTTGTGCCGTTCACGATGGAAGTCTGGCCGAGCAAGATAGTGTTGGCGACGCTTCGCAAAAACAGATTGCGTCCCTGACTGCCGACGTAAGCGATGGTTGCCGCTAACTTATACGGCAATTCCTGTTGGACGGAGACGCTGTACTGATAAACCTTTTCTGGAATCGTGTATTCAGGCGCATAAGCGCGCGGCTGGAACGAGCGCGTGTTCGGGTTGCTATTGAAGAAGGCCAAAAAGTTTGCGAACGCTGCATTCGTATCGTTCTGGAAACCAAACAACTGTTGATTGTTGACGATTGTGCTGCTCGTTAAAGTTGAAATGGCGCGCACGCTTTCAATCGGTTGTATCTGGTCTTCGGTCTGGCCGGGGCCGTAGTAAATGCCGAAGCCTGTGCGAAGAACCGTGCGCCCGCCGCCGAAAAAGCCTGTGCCGGAAGCGTTCGGCGAATACGTCAAAGCGACGCGCGGGCCGAAGTTCGTCTTTGAAGATTTTAAGGGCTCTTCGGTCTGCGGGCGCAGAGTGCCGTTCCTGATGTCGAAGAGAACTTGACGATTGCGCGCTTCGCGTAGCGGCGTGTAGAACTCATAGCGCAGGCCGTAATTCAAAGTAAGGTTCGGGCGCAGCTTCCATTCATCCTGCGCGTAGCCGATGTAGTATTCCTGCTTGGCGTGCGCTTGCCCCGTTGAGCCGTCGAACGGACTCGGCAAACTCAAGTCGCCCGCGTACTGCACGGATTGCAGCGCGCCCGCGAGAAAGTTTTGCAGATTCGAGTAAGTGTAGGTGATGCCGCCCAGCCTGTCCGTGTAGAGACGAATGAGGCGAAGCTCGCCGCCGAAGCGGAAATTGTGGCTACTTCGCGTATAATTTACGTTATCTATGAACGATAAAGAGTAAGGCGTATAGGGTTGGCCGCGCCCGTTCGTCGCGGAGTTGGCGCGAACCAATCCACCCGGAACCGCCGTGCCTGCCGAAGAGCCTTGACCGGGCAAAGCGAAGTTCGCGGTGTTGCCGGAGATGTTGAGCGTGATGCCGGAAAAGTCCACGCCGTTGATGGTGGGCGCCACACCGTTGATGCGCGAAAGCGCAGAATTATAGCCAATCTTGAATTCATTCAACAGGCGCGAACTCAAAGTCGATTGCAGGGCGAAGACACCGTTTTGCGGCACATCGCGGATAACGACGCGGCGGCCTGTGACGCCTTCGGGCTGATCGTTGTTGCCTTGATCCCGAAAGAAACGAAAGTAAGCGGAGTTGCTATCGTTGATGCGCAAATCGAAGCGCGCTGCGCCGGAATTTTCGTTGACGGAATTGCTGGCCTGAAGCTGCGCAACGTCGAAGAAATTGTTGCCCGTGCCGGTGCTGATAATCGCCGCGCCCTGCCCGCGAAAGGCCGGAAGCAAGCTGATGCTGTTGGCTGTGCAAGAAAGCGTGCCTGTGCCGAACGGCGGCGCGCAAATTCTCGCGGCTTGACCCGGCACGGCTTCGACGGAATTGACGCCGGAGCGCAGGCGATAACCTTCGTAGCTGCCGAAAAAGAAAAGCCTGTCCTTGATGATATAGCCGCCGAGCGAGCCGCCGAATTGATTAAGGCGCAAAGGCGCTTTCTGGCCGACGATGTTATCGAAAAAGTTGGCGGCGTCTAATGAGGAATTGCGAAAGTATTCAAAAAGCGAGCCGTGAAAAGCGTTCGAGCCACTTTTGGTAACGACGCTGATTTGCCCGCCCGTGCCTGTGCCGAACTCCGCCGGAAAGTTGTTCGAGTCAACACGAAATTCCTGCACGTTTTCCAAACTCGATTGCAGGCGAAAGGGCGAAGGCACTTCGCCGTTCAAGTTGCCGGGCGAAGCGTCGATGATTGCGGAGCCTTCGATGCCATCATAACGTAGAACGTTTTGCTGATTGGCGCGCCCGGAAAAGCGTATGTCGCCGAAGGTTCCCGAACCGCTGTTGAGCGAGCCGGGCGCTTGCAGATAAAGCTGCGATAATTGTCTTCCGTTAACCGGCAAGCCTTCGACTTCGCGTTCATTAACGCTGGCGCCGATACGCGCCGAATCCGTGTCGAGCGTGGTTTCCGAAGATGCCGTGACGTTGACAGTCGTCGCGGCACCGGCCGCCTGCAAAGCGAGATCGAGAGTAAATTCCTGCCCGACGTTTACCTGCACGGCAGTGGCGGTGGTCGTCGCAAAGTTCGGCGCGTTGGCCGTCACCGTGTAGGTGGATGCCTTGAGCGCAGGCACTTGAAAAACGCCGTCGCCCGTCGTCGTCGCGGTGCGTTCTTCGTTCGTGCGTTCGTTGCGCACGACGATGGTTGCGCCGGAGACGACTGCGTTGTTTGCATCGCGCACAGTGCCTGCGATGCGTCCCGTATCCGTCTGCGCGAACGCGCCCGTGTTGATGAACACGAGCGCGGCGAGCGTGAAAGCGAAACGCGGCAGCAGCGAGCGCGTGAACAGTATTGATTGCAACCTAATCATAAAGCCTCCTGTGTAGTGCGTGAAGAATTATTGAAGTGTGCGTGAACGTGCGTACAGTTATCCGGGAACGAAAAATTAAGGGTAAAGATTGAACGAGTCATTCGCTCTTATCATTGCTGAACGTGATAAATGTCATGCGCGTGTTGATTGGAAGGCGAAGAATAGCGGGCGAAGGTTAAAGGCGGATTAACTGCGCCTTAAATAAGTGTTAATTCATTTCGCGCAGGCGCGCGTGCCGTCGTTTCGTCAATCAAACGGCGCGAATAAAAGGAGCCGTGAATTGCGGCGCGCGAGTCTTTCCCGACGGCGCTTGTCTTGAGAAAAGCGAAATCGTGGAAAGTCTTTGGGAGATAGCTTTTCTTCCTGTGCTATGCTTTGCGTCGGCGGTGTTTATGAGTCGGCTTTAAGACAAATTCTGAAAAACTTTTCCCGGAGACAAATCGTGAACGCAACGCTTGTTGTCGCAAGAATACGCAATCTTATTTTTATCCTCTGCGGTTTTCTGATGCTCGTCGGATTGCCGTTCATCGCGGCGGCGCAGGCTCTCGATCAGAGCCTTTATCAAAATATGCGTTGGCGCATGATCGGGCCTTTTCGCGGCGGGCGCACAGTCGGCGCTGTCGGAGTGCCGGATCAGCCGAACGTTTTTTATATAGGCGTTAATGACGGCGGCGTGTGGCGCACAAACGACGCGGGGCGCACATGGACGCCCATCTTCGACGATCAGCCGACAGGCTCAATCGGCGCGATTGCCGTCGCCGCGTCCGACCCGAATACGATTTACGTCGGCAGCGGCGAAGGCTTGCAGCGCCCGGATTTATCGACGGGCGACGGCGTTTATAAATCGACGGACGCAGGAAAAACTTGGCGACATCTGGGCTTGCGCGACGCACAACAAATCGGCGCAATCATCGTTGACCCGCGTGATGCAAGGCGCGTGTTCGTCGCCGTGCTCGGACATCCTTACGGCGCGAACGCGGAGCGCGGCGTGTTTCGCTCGATTGACGGCGGCGAGACATTTGAGAAAGTGCTTTACAAGGACGAAAACACGGGCGCGATTGCGCTCGCCTTTGACCCGACGAATTCACAAACGATCTATGCAGACTTGTGGGCGGCGAGACAGGGGCCTTGGGAAAATGGCGCGTGGCAGGGCGCAAACAGCGGCCTCTACAAATCAATTGACGGCGGCGCGACATGGCGGCAATTAACGAAGGGACTTCCGACAACCGCGCAAGGCTTGGGGCGCATCGGCATCGCGGTTGCGCCGAGCGATCCGAACAGGCTTTACACTAACGTTGACGCGCCGAAACTCGGCGGCGTTTACCGCTCCGACGACGCGGGCGAAACGTGGCAGCGCGTTAATAACGAAGTGCGCATCTGGGGACGCGGCAGCGATTTCGCCGAAGTGAAAGTCGATCCGAAAAACAAGGACATCGTTTATTCCGCCAACACTTCAACGTATCGTTCGATTGACGCAGGCAAAAATTTCAAAGCAATCAAGGGCGCGCCCGGCGGTGACGATTACCACACGGTCTGGATCAATCCGAACAATCCGCAAATCATTTTGCTGGCGAGCGATCAGGGCGCGACCATCACGGTCAACGGCGGGCAAACTTGGAGCAGTTGGTACAACCAGCCGACGGCGCAGTTCTTCCACGTCATCACAGACAACGAATTTCCTTACTGGGTTTACGGCGCGCAGCAGGAAAGCGGCTCCGTCGGAACGTCCAGCCGGGGCGACAACGGCGCGATTAGCTTTCGTGACTGGCGCACCATCGGCGTTGAAGAATACGGCTACGTCGCGCCCGATCCGCTTAATCCGAATTTCATTTACGGCGGCAAAGCGACGCGCTTCGATAAAACGACGGGACAGGTGCAGAACGTCGCGCCCGAAGTCACGCGCAGCGGCAAGTATCGCTTCGTCCGAACCGCGCCGCTTCTCTTCTCGCCCGTCGATCCGCACGTTTTATTTTTAGGCTCGAACGTGCTTTTCAAAACCACGAACGGTGGCGCGAGTTGGGACATTATTAGTCCAGACCTTTCGCGCGAGATGCCGGACGTGCCGGACAGCATAGGCATATATCGCAAGCCGGAGATGCAAACGCAACCGCGTCGCGGCGTCATCTATACCGTCGCGCCGTCCTACAAAGACATCAACACCATCTGGGCAGGCACGGATGACGGACTGATTCACATCACGCGCGACGGCGGAAAATCTTGGCAGAACGTCACGCCGCCGGACGTAACTTCGTGGAGCAAAATTTCTATTATCGACGCCGGACGCTTCGACGCCGGAACAGCTTACGCCGCCGTCAATCGCATACGCCTCGACGACCAACGCCCGCACATTTATCGCACGCATGACGACGGAAAAACGTGGAAGGAAATCACCAAGGGTTTGCCCGACAATGCTCCCGTCAATGTCGTCCGCGAAGATTCCGCGCGCAAGGGCTTGCTCTTTTGCGGAACAGAGCGCGCCGTCTATGTTTCATTCAATGACGGCGACGATTGGCAACCCTTGCGTCTCAACATGCCTGCGACTTCCGTGCGCGATCTCGTCGTACACGATGATGATTTAGTCGTCGGCACGCACGGGCGCTCGTTCTGGATTCTCGACGACATCACACCGCTGCGCCAAACGAATGCAAAAATCGCCGCCTCCGATGCGTTTCTTTTTCAGCCGCAACTCGCCGTTCGCATCAAGCGCAACGTCAACACGGACACACCGCTGCCGCCCGAAGAACCCGCTGGACGGAATCCGCCCGACGGCGCAATCATTAATTACTATTTGAAGGCAGACGCTTCCAAACCGATCACGCTTGAAATCTTCGACGCGGCAAACAAACTCGTGCGCCGCTTTTCAAGCGCGGACTCTGCGACGCCGCCCGTCAGCGAGAAGGATTTGAACGTGCCATTTTACTGGGTTCGCCCGCCGCATGTGCTTTCCGGGCGGCAAGGAATGCAGCGCTTTGTTTGGGACATGCACTACTCCGCGCCGAAAGTTGACCGCTACGATTACCCTATCTCGGCTATTTACATGGACACGCCGCTCGTTCCGCAGGGGCCAGTCGTTGCGCCCGGACGCTACACCGTGAAGCTCTCTGTCAACGGGCGAAGCCTCACGCAACCGCTCGACGTAAAACTCGACCCGCGCGTGAAAGCCGCGCCGTCCGCCATCGCGCAACAGTTCGCGCTTTCCATGCAAGCTTACGAAGGAATGCAGCGAAGCCGCGCGGCGCTCGAAGAAGTGCGGAGCCTACGCACGCAACTCAAGGAACTACGCGCGCGTAAAAATCAAGACGCGCTATCGGCGGCGCTTAAATCATTAGATCGAAAAGCAGCGACGCTGGCGGGAGAAAGCATTGGCAGTGACGAAGAGGATGCGCCTGTTATAAACAATACGGCGACAGCGGAAACGAACTTTGCGAAACTGAACGCGGCGCAGTTGTCACTGCTAGACGTTTTGCAGGATGCAGATGTCCAACCGACCACGCAGGCCGTGAGCGCGTCCAGCGAGTTGCAGCAAACACTTGCCGACTTGCTGGCGCGTTGGAATGAAACGAAGAACACTGACATCAAACAACTCAACGAGCAGCTTCGACGTGCTAATTTGCCGTCGCTCAAATTGAAAAAGTGAAAACGAAATGAACTGCCGAACACACCTCAAACGCTTTATGCACAGCACGCGCTTTTCCTTCGTCGCATACCTTGCGCTCATTCTCTGTTTTGCGAATGTCGTCGCCGCGCAAACGACTGCGATAGAAAAAAGCCGCCAACAAAAACCCGCGCGAACCTTCGTTTATTATCCTGCGCCCGGCGACGCTTGGCAGCGCAGGCAACCGGCGCAAGTCGGCATGGACAGCAAGTTGCTCGAACAGGCCGTTGGTTATGCGAAGACGCAGGAAAGCACCATCCCGCCTGATTTTTCGACGCAAGTTGAAACATTCGGCAAAGTTTTGGGCAAGCTTCCGAAGGAGCGTGGGACAACAAACGGCATCATCCTGCGACACGGCTACATCGTCGCCGAATGGGGCGACACAGCGCGGATTGATCCGACTTACAGCGCCGCGAAAAGTTTTCTTTCGACAATTCTCGGTATCACGATTGATCGCGGATTAATTAAAAGCGTCAATGACCCGGTCGGAAAATACGTGCATGACGGCGGCTATGATTCCGCGCACAACGCAAAAATCACTTGGGAAGAACATGCGCAGCAAACAAGCGAATGGGACGGCGCGTTGTGGGGCAAACCAGCGGACTTCGTCGGGCATGAAGAATTCGGCAAGGGCGAGCGCAAACCACGCGCGCTGCAAGAACCCGGCGCGTTTTGGGAATACAACGATGTGCGTATCAATCGCCTCGCGCTCTCGCTTTTGCGCGTCTGGCGAAAGCCGCTGCCCGAAGTCTTGCGCAACGAAATTATGAACCCAATCGGCGCGTCGAATTCATGGCAGTATCAAGGCTATGATAATTCGTATGTAATGATCGACGGCAGGAAAATGCAATCGGTGAGCGGCGGCACGCGCTGGGGCGGCGGCCTCTGGATCAACACGCGCAATGAAGCGCGTTTCGGTTATCTCTTCTTGCGCAAAGGCCGCTGGCAAAACAAACAACTCGTCTCCCAAAAGTGGGTGCAGGCGGCAATGACGCCGGGAAAACTCGGCCCCGATTATGGCTATCTGTGGTGGCTCAATACGAAAGGCAAGCAATGGCCGAACGCGCCCGCGACGAGTTTCGCGGCCATCGGCTACGGCTCGAACACAATCTGGATTGACCCGGAACACGACATCGTTGTTGTCTGGCGCTGGCATCAAGGCAACGGCGACGAATTCTTCAAACGCATTCTCGCCGCGATCAAAGATTAAGCGCGACTAAGCGAACTAAGCTCCGTTGCCACTTCATCAATTGCCACTAGCTTTAGCTAGTGGTTGCTTAACAGATCAGCTTTCGGCTTTAGCCAAATGAAAATTAAAGGATTTATCCTTATCAGCTTTAGCTAAAGCTGGTCGGAAGATTTTTGTTTATTTTAGATTCGGCTAAAGCCTTATCTATGGTCATTGCTTGCTCCACTAGCTGAAGCTAGTGGCAATTGAAAAGGCATTGTGCCGATACAGCCTCGCCACAGAGTCGCAGAGATTAGGAAAGATAGTAAAAGATGTTCTCCTTTATGAATCGCAAATTCCCCGTTACCGCCGTTCTTCTCATTTCGATTTTTATTCTGTCGAGTGTTGCCCTCTTCGCGCAGGAAAAACATTCTTCGCCGCAAACGCAAACGCAACGCGCGCAGGATTTCGCGCCGGATCAGCCGGAAGACGAAGAAGACCTCAACCGCGAATTGTGGGAGTTTGCGAAGAGGACTCCATACGAAGAAATGGCGCGCTATGTGGCGCAGGCGCAAGCCCGCGCGCAGGCCACCGCGCAGACGGCGGAAGCGACGCTTCCGAACAATTGGCGCATTGCTCCGGCGGGCGCGCAGGTGGATGTCGGCAGGCTTCCTTACGAAGCGATTTTCTTTGCCGGACGCGTCGTCGTGCTCAACACGGGCTATTACAGCAAAGCGCCGCAGCAAGTTTCCGTCGTTGACCCGAATTCCGCGCAGGTCGTGAAGACTCTGCCGCTGGCATCCGTTTTCCCCGGCGCGCAAATCGGCATCGACGGCGATCTTTACATTAGCGGCGGCTATGAAGGAAAGCTCTATCGCATCGACAAGCAATTTAACGTCGCGCGCGAATACACGCTCGGCGGCTACGCGGCGGGATTAGCGCCCGTCGATGCAACTCATATCGCCATTGCTTATATGGTCGCCAAAAACACGGAAGGCGATTATGCAGCGGGCAAGCTCGTGTTGCTCAACACTGAAACCGGAAACATCGAGCGCGAAACGAGCGTCGGCTATTTTCCTTACGCAGTGCGGCGCGCAAACGATAAACTTTACGTTTCGCTGCTCGGCGAAAACAAACTGCTTGTTTACAACTTGCGATTCAATTTAATCAAAGCAATCGCTGTCGGGCGAACGCCGCAGGACATCTGCGTTGACGGCAATCAGTTGTATGTTGTCAACACAGGCTCGGATGACCTTGCTGTAATTGATACGCGAAGTGACCGGATAATTAAGACGATCCGTTTGAATCGCGGTAATAGTCGCTTCGGCGCGCAGCCCACGTCATGCGCCGCCGACAACAATCGTCTTTACGTGACGCTCGCGGGCATCAATGCGGTTGCGGTCATTGATAAACGAAGCGGCAGAGAAACAGGTCTTGTGCCGACGGGCTGGTATCCGACGAAAGTCTTAGCGGACGACACGCGGCTTTTCATTTTGAGCGCCAAAGGCATACGCGCGCGCCGCCCGAATCCATTAGGGCCGCAGCCCGTGCCGGACAAAGGCAGCATGGATTACTATGTGCTGACGCAGCTCAAAGGCACGCTCGCCATTCTTCGCAAAAACGAATTGGAAACGAACCGCATCGCATGGAACAAACAAGCCGCAAACAGTTCGCCGCTTTACGATGCGCGGCTGGGCTTTCGTCTGCCGATCAAACACATCTTTTATATTATCCGCGAAAACCGCACTTACGATCAGGTGATGGGCGATCTGGGGCGCGGCAACGGCGATCCGTCCTTAACCATCTTCGGGCAAAACGTCACGCCGAACGGACATGCTCTCGCGCGCTCCTTCGTGACGCTCGACAACTTCTACGCCGACGGTGAAATCAGCGTGCTCGGCCACAGCTTTACGACGAGCGGCTATGCCAGCCCGTTTCTCGAATGGCTCGGCAACGCGGCCTATTCGAGTCGCTACAAAGGCTATCCGTTCGGCACTGTTCCGGCTGTTTATTCGCCCGCTTACATCTGGGACGCGCTTGATGAAAAAAGCGTGGACTACCGCATTTACGGCGAGAACTATTTTCTGTTCACGCGCGTCTATCGCATCATCGCGGACACTTACGGAGCCGAAAGCGTCATTGCTAAAAAGTTTTACGCGCGCTCGATGACGCTCGCCGCCAAGACGGATCGCGGCAAAGCCTTTTATCAATTTGCGAAAAATTATTACGGGCGCGCCGGAACAATCGCCAGCGCCTCCGTGCTACTAAATGACAAGCAATTCGCCGACGGGTTTTCGCAGATTCTCACGGGGGACGCGAGTCTTGCGTTGGCGCTTCGCACGAATCAAATATTCCGGCGGCGCATCGCGGAATTTCTGTACCGCTATCCGTTCAATTATAGCTCTTGGGATTTAAGCGTCTCGGATTTCGAGCGCGCGAGCGCATGGCGGGAAGATTTCAATAAACAATTACAAGCAAGGAAAGTTGCACAGTTCAGTTATCTATGGTTGCCGAACGACCACACCGCCGGAACCGACACGAAGATTCTCAACCCGTATCAATTCGTCGCGCAAAACGATGCCGCTCTCGGCAGAATCATCGAAACGATTTCGCACAGCCCCGTCTGGCGCAACTCGCTGATCTTCGTCGAAGAAGACGACGCGCAGAACGGCCCAGACCACGTTGACGCAACGCGCACCGTCGCGCTCGCCATCAGCCCGTATGTGAAGCGCAACACGGTCATCAGCGACCATTACGATCAATTGAGCGCTCTGCGGACAATCGAAATGCTGCTCGGCTTAAACTCGCTCAACTTGAATGATCGCGTTGCCGCGCCGATGTTTAATATCTTCACGACGCGCCCGGACTTTACGCCCTACACAATCACCGCGCCCTCAAGCTATCTGCCGGAAGCAGACCGCGAGCGAGACCGAAGTTACGAGAGTTTCAATCGCGTGCGATAAAGCGCAGTAAGCGCTCGTGATAAAGCGCAACGTTTGAAACGAAATAATTTACGCGATTTGTTCCGGCTCAAATCTTACGCGTCTTCCAACGCCCGCGACGAAAGACGACGGCGCTGGTGACGGCGAGCGTCGAGAAGGCAATCGTCATCGCAAGGAAGACTCCGCGCGGGCCGAAGTTGAAGGTGAACGCCAGCAAGTAAGCGAGCGGAATCTCCCACAACCAGAACACAAAAAGATTGATGATCGTCGGCGTCAAGGTATCGCCCGCGCCGTTGAACGATTGCGTCAGCACCATTCCGTAAGCGTAAAAAAGAAAGCCGCACGCGACGATTTGCCGCATCATCATCACGGCGCAGCGTTTCGCTTGAATCTGACATCAGTTTTTCGGCGCGAAGTATGAATAGGGATTTACGAACAACGCGCCGCGCAGGATTTACTATATTTGTCGAGCGCGAAGGATTCTAAACTTTTCACGCAACGAATTCGAGCCTGATTATGACGCGTTCAATTTCAATTCGCTTTAATGTTTAGGTTCAAGCAAGAATTTGCCATCTACGCTTTTCAGTGAATCCATTAAGTGATGCTGCCTTGTTTAATCGTCGTCTTCGGGAAGCGTCCATGTCTGTCCCGGTTCCGTCAAGGCGACGCGCCAGCGTTCTTTGCCCGCCGCCGCGAGAAGCCGCGTGACAGGCTCCCGCACAGGCTCGCGGCTCAACTGAAACGTCGAGTGATGAATCGGCAGAATAAATTTCGCGTTCATCTCCGCGCGCATCTGCCACGCCTGTTCCGGGTTGGCGTGAACGTGTATGTACGGATCGTAAGCGCCGATGGGCAGGATCGCCAGATCGATTTGCGGCGCGCGATGCTTCAGCGCGGCAAAATCGTTTGTGTACGCCGTATCTCCGCCGAAAAGAATCGCGCGATTGTTTTTTGTAATCAGAAATCCGCCGTAGCCGCGATGCGAGTCCGTCAAAGTGCGCGCTCCCCAGTGATTGACCTTTACCGATTCAATGTGCGCGCCGTTCACTTCCGTGCTCTCGCTCCACGCCAATTCCTTTACGTGCTGGAAACGCCGTAACAAATCACTCACTCCGCGCTGCGTTACGACAGGAATTTGGCGCGGCAAGCGGCGTAGCGTGCCGAGATCGCAGTGATCCATATGCGCGTGCGAAACAAGCACCGCGTCGAGCGCGGGAATTTCGGCGATGGACAGCGCCGGGCGCACCATGCGGCGCGGGCCAAAAGTGGCGAGGCCGCCGACATGCACGCCGACGCGCGAACGAAGCGCAGGGTCTGTCAAAAGCCACGTTCCGTAAAAGTTCATCAGCACCGTCGCATGGCCGAGCCACGCCAGCGTCAAATGCTCGTCGCTCCAAGTCAAAGGCTGCGGAGTATGCAGTGCAGATTGAATCGGCGTGCGGCTTTCGCGCACGCGCTCCTCGATAAAGTGTCGCGCAAAACGGCGCACGAAATTCGCGCGCGTCTGTAAATCACGGATCATTGTGCTCATAGTTTTTTAGATGCGGCTTGCGGGCTGAAAGTAGCGAAGCAAAGTTTGAGGAATCCGGCGCGCAGGCGAGCGCTTTGCGATTGACGTTATGAGTGGAAGTGCGGCATGAATGGAGACCCGCCCGCGTGTGCCGCTCGAACAGTCTGTGCTATTGTTTCCCGCACACAGGCTTTTCGCAAAACTTGCGCAACGACAATCAACTTCAGCAAATATCTTCGGGAGAAAAAAGCGCGTATGCACATTTCACCACGGCAGTCTTTTCGTTTTCAATCGCCAAGGCAACGCCTCTTTTCAATGATCGCGCTGCTTTCGCTCGTGGCCTGCGTGCCTTTGACCGGCTTCGCGCAACAATCCGTATCTGCGACGGGTACCGTTGCTCCCGCGCAGTCGTCCGCCGCGCAAACACTCAATGCGCTATTCGCTGCCGAGTGGGATTATCGTATGAGGGAGAATCCGACGCAGGCTTCCGCGCTCGGTGACCGACGTTTCAATGACCGTTGGGAAGACTTGAGCCTCGCAGCAATTAAGCGCCGCCACGAGCATGACATGGAAACGCTCGCGCATCTCAAAGCGATTGACCGCGAAGCGCTGCCCACGCCCGACAAATTGAACTACGATTTATTCAAAAAGGATTACGAGACCGCCGCCGAAGAATACAAGTTCCAGTGGTATCTCGTGCCGCTCAACCAGCGCGAAGGCATACAGACTTCGGATCAACTCGCAGACCTTTTGCGCTTCGAGACAGTCAAGGATTACGAAGACTGGATTTCCCGACTGCGCTCGTTTCCCGCCTATCTGGATCAAGCGTCGATGCTGATGCGCGAAGGCATCAAAGCGAAAATGCTTTTGCCGAAAGTCGTGATGCAGCGCGTGCCTGCGCAACTCGACAAGCAACTCGTCGCGGACGCCGCGAGCAGTCCCTTCTACAAACCGTTCAAGCATTTCCCGAAGTCGATTCCGGCAAGCGAACAAGAGCGCCTCTCGCGTGAAGCGCAAGCGGCAATCACGAGCGGCGTCATCCCCGCGTTCAAACGCTTCAAAGATTTTTTCGTCGATGAATACTTGCCCGCGTCGTTCGATCAAGTCGGCATCTGGCAAGCGCCGAACGGCAATGAGATGTACGCATTCTTCGCTCGCCGCCACACGACGACGAATTTGACTCCGCAAGAGATACACGAAATCGGCATCGCCGAAGTCAAACGCATCAGTGCGGAGATGCAAGCGGTGATGAACAAAGTCGGCTTCAAAGGCACGCGGCAGGAGTTTTTCAAATACCTTAGAACCGATCCGCGCTTTTTCTACAAAACTTCAGAAGAACTTTACGCCGCTTATCAAGCGACGGCGAAGACCATTGATCCGCGCCTCGTCAAAGTGTTTAAGACTCTGCCGCGCACGCCCTACGGCGTCGAAGCTATCCCAGCGAACATCGCGCCCGACACGACCACAGCTTATTACCAGCAGCCTGCGGCGGACGGTTCGCGCGCCGGAACTTACTACGTCAATCTTTACAAACCCGAAGCGCGCCCGAAGTGGGAAATGATGGCGCTCTCGCTGCATGAATCCGTACCCGGCCACCATTTACAAATCGCGCGCGCGATGGAACTCGGCGACATTCCGAATTTTCGTCGCTACGGCGATTCCTACACGGCCTTTGTCGAAGGCTGGGGACTCTACGCCGAATCGCTCGGCGAAGACATGAATCTCTACGAAGACCCATACGCGAAGTTCGGTCAACTGACTTACGAGATGTGGCGCGCCGTCCGCCTCGTCATCGACACGGGCATTCATTCTCTTCACTGGGACAGGCAGCGCGCGATAAATTTCTTTATGGAGAATGCCGCCAAGCAGGAACTCGACGTAGTGAACGAAGTTGACCGCTATATCTCATGGCCGGGTCAGGCGCTCGCGTATAAAATCGGTGAATTGAAAATCAAGGAACTGCGCGCCCGAAGCGCCAAAGAGTTAGGCGCGCGTTTCGATTTGCGCGAATTTCACGACGTAGTATTAGGCAGCGGAGCCGTCCCGCTCGACATACTCGAACGCAACGTGAATGAATGGATCAGCGCGAAGAAACGAACTCAAGGAAACGATTAAAACAGCTGGGCGACGCTGCAACGTTTCCGCTTCTTCGTCAATCAAAGCAAATATGTGTAGGGGCAGGGCTTGTCCCTGCCCCTACACAAAGAACTTATATTTGGAGTTACTAATGTTCCGATTGTTACAGCCACGTTTGTCTGCTCTCTTAGCTTCGCTGATTTTACTTTGCCCCTTAGTGTTCTCCGCACACGCGCAAACCGCAACGAATAAAGCGCCGATTACCAGCAAGGAACTCGTGCAGTTCGTTTATCAGTTTCACGATTACCCGGCACGCCGCGATGAGATTATTAGCGAGATTAGGCAACGTGGTTTGGGCTTTCCGCTAACGAGCGGTCTGCGCTCCGTGATCGCCACCAAAAGCGGCAACGACGCTGCGCTTCGCCGCACCATCGAAGAAGCCGAACGCCGCAGGCTCAATCCGACATCGTCGCGTCCGCCTTCCGAAGCAGAGAGCGCGAGCCTTCTGGCGAAGACGCGCACGGCCACTCTCGCCGCCGTCGAAGCGATGCCCGATTTTGTCGTCAAGCAATTAATCACGCGCTCCGTCGCGCTCGGCACAACACAGAACTGGCACGCGCTGGATCGTTTGGCGCTCGCCGTCAATTACCGCGCGAGCACAGGCGCGGAGGATTACAAACTTCTCGCCGTCAACGGCCTGCCGCCGAGCGTTGATGCGAAGGCAGGACAGAATTTCCAAGATCAAGTCGGCGGAACGACTTCGACGGGCGAGTATGCGTCGCTGCTCGCGGAGCTTTTCTCCGATGATAGCCACGCATCCTTCAAAGCGATTGACACGGATACATTGCGCGGGCGCAGCACCATCATCTACGAGTTTGAAGTCAAGTTGCCGTACTCAAAGGAAGTGATTAAATCCGGCACGAGATTCAGCGCCGTTTCGACGAGAGCGGGTTATCGCGGCAGAATCTGGATTGACCGCGAGGGCGCCAGAGTGCTGCGCATCGAATCGATTGCGACGGAAATTCCGGCGAACTTTCCCATCACCGCCGCAAGCCGCGCGATTGATTACGATTGGACGACTATCGCAGAGCGCAAATATCTGTTGCCGTCGCGCGCCGAAGTCATCCTCACTGCACGCTATGAAGACCAAGAGCAGCAAACGCGCAACATCATTCGCTTCCGCAACTACAACAAGTTCGGCTCGGAATTGAGAATCCTCGACGACGACGATCAAATCGAAGACAAAAGCGGGACGAAGAAAAATTAAAGTCTGGCGCTCTGTAATTTAAGTTTTTAGACTTCTTTATATTGCTACTAGCAACAGACGAGTGGATCAGGTGGGATAAGAATGTCGGCTTTAGCCAAACCGGTTCGGCTAAAGCCGACATTCTTTCTTGCTTCTATCTTCCAGCTAATGCTGGAGGCAATTTATCAATTCACTATCCTTACAGCACCAGCGTTCAGCAAAAAGTCGCGGGCGCAGGCTTTTGCCAGCCACATCAAATGTTCAAGCTGCAAGTAATGGTCAAGCTCCGATTTTTCTTCGGGCGATAATGAGCCTTCCTTTTCACGCGCCAACAAATCGGTAACACGCTCTTGCGCCGCTTCCGACGGACGAAAGGCGATAACATTCTGCGGCGTCGTTCCGGCAGCAATAAAATCGACAACTTCTTCGTAGGCTTTAACGTTGCTCATAACGGAAGGCGGAATACCCTTTATCGCTGGCTTATTCAGCGTCGTTCGCTCGAATGGCTTGTTTGACGATCTGTCATTTCGGATGCGGAAATATCTTCTTTATCGTAACAGTAATCTGCCCGAAATCAGCTTTTATTGGTTCTAATCTCATCAACGTAGAAAGACTAATTCGCTTCTGTGTTTGTATCTTTTCATCCAACATGGCTGCTGAAAGAATATAGAACTCCCATTGCATTACATCAAGTGGGTCAAGAGTTGATTTCTGCTGATGTTTAAGCAACGCGAAAACATATACGTCCGCCTGCCTTTTGCGTTCCGTTTCATATTCATTTGTGTTTCCATCATAGGCAAGTGTCGGACGCACATCAAAGCTGATTGCAGAAAGATTCTTCTGTTTCCAGCTTTGGAGATAAGCAGCGGATTTTACTTCTACCTTTACGCCTTCTTTAGTCTTGAGATCGTAGGCATCCCAGCCTATGCGAATGCTATTTTCTACGCCGAGATCACGCGCAACAATGTATTCAGCGAGGACGCCGCGCATTGTATTATCCACGAGGTCGGAGCTACACCATTGCCAGAAGCTCAACAAGTCAAAATCTAAGGGCATCTCTCCGGCATGAAAGTGCTCCTGTCCGAGTTTTCGGACAATGTTCAATCTATCAAGAGTATCGCTCATAAGCGTTAGGATTCTGATTCAAGGTAATCGTCGAGCAATGTTCTTAACCCGCGCTCTGACCTGCGTTCTGGTCTTTGCTTGCGCCGGAAAGAAATGGCGCGTGAGTTGTGAGCGCTTCGTCAACGAGTTTGCGCTGCTCTAGTTCGTGGATTGTGTATGAGCCTGTCGCGGGACTCGCTGATGCGGCGCGTCCGACGTAGCGCGGGCGTTCGCAGCCCGGCAGCAAGTCAATCAAGCGCGGTTCGACGAACGTCCAGCCGCCCATGTTCTGCGGTTCTTCCTGCGCCCACACGAGTTCCTTCGCGTTCGGGTAGGCCGCAAAAATTTCCTGCAAACTCGTTTTCGGAAACGGATAAAACTGTTCGAGCCGCAAGATAGCAACCTTGCGGTCGTCCGATTTCTGGCGCGCGACATTCAAATCGTAATAGACCTTGCCGCTGCACAAAACGATGCGCGTAATCTGTTCGCGGTCAACGCCCTCTGTTTCGTCTATCACAGGCTGAAAGCCGCCGCTCGTTAATTCGTCGCGCGTCGAAGAAGCGGCGGGCAGGCGCAGCAAACTCTTCGGCGTCATCACAATGAGCGGGCGCGCCGTTTCCTGCTTGATTTGTCGCCGCAGCAAATGGAAATACTGCGCCGGTGTTGACGGGTAACACACTTGCAGATTGTTCTCCGCGCAGAGTTGCAAATATCTTTCGAGCCGCGCGCTCGAATGCTCCGGCCCCTGTCCTTCGTAGCCGTGCGGCAACAGCAGCGCGAGCCGCGAACGCTGTTTCCATTTATCTTCGGACGCAGTGATGTATTGATCTATGATGACCTGCGCGCCGTTCGAGAAATCGCCGAACTGCGCTTCCCATATCACGAGCGCGTTTTGCGCGATGACCGAATAGCCGTACTCGAATCCCAGCACGCCCTGTTCCGATAGAGAGCTATCGTAAACCTCGAACTTGGCGCGCATGTTTTTATCGGCACGCAATTCCGAAAGCGGCGTCCAGGACTCTCCGTTGCCTGTGTCGTACATGACGGCGTGGCGCTGGCTGAATGTGCCGCGCCCGGAATCCTGCCCGCTCAAGCGCACAAAGGTTCCGTCCATCACAAGCGAGCCGAAAGCCATTGCCTCTGCAAATGCCCAATCGAGCGGCGCTTCGCCTTCGCCCATCTTCGCGCGCTTGGCGAGTTGCCCGACCATCTTCGGATTAATATGAAAGCCTTCCGGCACAATCGAAATTTTATGCGCGATGTCCCGAATCATTTCCGCAGATGCGCCCGTTTCGATTACGCTTGAGCCGTCTTCTTCAGGTGTGGGCGCGGCGAGTTCCTTGACTTCTTTTTTATGCGCGACAATATCCTTTGCACGCGCCAGCGCCTCTTCATAACCACGCACGCGTTCTTCGATGAGCGATTGCACATCAGCTTCCGTTAAAACCTCTTCGCGGATTAACTTTCGCGCATAAATTTCGCGCACGCCTTCGTGAGCGCGCACGCGTGCGTACATCAAAGGCTGCGTATAGCTCGGCTCGTCGCCTTCGTTATGCCCGAGGCGGCGAAAGCCGATGATGTCGAGCACTACGTCTTTATTAAATTCCTGACGGAAATCGAGTGCGATTTGCAGCACGCGGTAGGCCGCTTCGGGGTCGTCTCCGTTGACGTGGAAAATCGGAAGCTGCGTCATGCGCGCGACATCCGTCGAATAAATCGTCGAGCGGCTTTGCTCCGGCGACGTGGTGAAACCGATTTGGTTATTGACGATGATGTGAATCGTGCCGCCCGTGCGATAGCCTTTGAGGTCTGCGAGATTCAAAGTCTCCATCACAATGCCCTGCCCGGCGAACGCCGCATCGCCGTGCAAGAGAACCGGCAAGTATTCGTCCCAGGCCTTTTCGCGCTCTGCACCGGAAGCAATGCTTTCATCTTGTCGCGCGCGTACCATGCCTTCCACAACCGGATCGACGAATTCGAGGTGGCTCGGATTCGGCGAGACTGTAATCTTGATTTCGCGTCCCTGCGTATTGCGTCCGCCCATTGCGCCCTGATGATATTTCACGTCGCCTTCGTCTGCCGGAAAGCTGGGGTGAACAGAGCCTTGAAACGAAGTGAAGATGCGCTCAGAGAAATCGCCGACGACGTTGGCGAGCACATTCAAGCGCCCGCGATGCGCCATGCCGAGAGTAATGTCGTGGACGCCGCGCACGACAGCGCCTTCGACTAATTGATCGAGGAGCGGAATGATCGTCTCCGAGCCTTCGACGGAGAAACGCTTTTGTCCCAGGAATTTCGTGTTGAGAAATTTCTCGAATTGCTCTGCGGAAATCAGCTTCCAGAGAATTTGTTTTTTGATTTCAGGCGAGATGGGTTGCGGGCTAACGAACTGCTGGCGTATGCGTTCGCGCAGCCAAGTCTTTTGTTCCTTGCTTTGAATGTGACGATATTCCGTGCCGACTTTGCCGCAGTAAGCGCGATGTAGTATGTCAAGAATTTCACGCAAGGTAGAGCTTTCCTTGCCGCCTAGACCGCCCGTAATAAACTCTCTGTCCAAATCCCAGATCGTCAAACCGTAATACTCTATGTCTAGTTCCGGGTGATGGTGTACGTGCATCGCGTGCAGCGGGTCTATGTCCGCGATGAGATGCCCGCGCACGCGGTAAGCGTTGATGAGTTCGAGCACGCGCGCTTGTTTGATCGTTTGCTCGCGCACATGGTCGCCGCCGAGCAGAGACGGATTGTGATCGACAGACCAGCGCATCGGCTGCTCTGTGATATGCAAATCGGCGAACACATCAACATAAAAATTTGCTTCGCCGAGCAGAAGTTGATGCACGCGCGCAAGAAACGCGCCGGACTCCGCACCCTGCACGATGCGGTGATCGTAGGTCGAAGAAATCGAAATGACTTTGCTAATGCCGAGTTGCGACAAAGCCTCCGGCGACATCGCGTGATATTCCGCCGGATATTCAATCGCGCCCGTTGCGATAATCACGGATTGACCCCTCATTAGACGCGGCGTCGAAGCGACTGTGCCGATGGTTCCGGGATTCGTGAGCGAAAGAGTCGTTCCCTGAAAATCAGGCACCACGAGTTTGCCCTCTCGCGCACGCTTGACCACATCATTATAAGCGGCGAGGAATTCGTGGAAGCTCATGTGGTTCGCGTTCTTGATGTTCGGCACGAGAAGGGAGCGCGAGCCGTCCTTTTTCGCCAGATCAATCGCCACGCCCAAATTGACGGCCTCGCGTTTGAGGCGCAGGGATTGCCCGTCGCGCTCCTCGTAGCCGTCGTTGAGTTGCGGAAATTCGCGCAAGGCACACAACAGCGCCCACGCGATCAAGTGCGTGTAGGAAGCCTTGCCGCCGCCGCTCTCGCTCAAATGTTTGTTGATGATGCGACGATTTTCGTCTAAGACTTTGATCGGCACGCGCCGCACGGAAGTCGCGGTCGGAACCGTCAAACTCGTCTCCATGTTCTCGACGATCTTCAGCGCCGCGCCGCGAATCGGCTGCGCTTCGACTCCACTGCCAGCCGCAACAGGAGAGGCGACGGCGGCGGCTACTGGCTGTGTCGCAGATGCTTGCGTAGAAGATGATGCTGCTGATGGCGCAATCTTCGCGCCCGCTCCCGTGTTCGTCGCAGCGGTTGTTGTCGTCGTCGTGGCGCTTGATGCTGCTGCCCTGCTGCTCTCTGCGCTCGACGAGGACGCGACGCTGCTGCCCGCGCCGTTGCCGGAGCTAACGTTTGCAGCCGCCGGGTTATTCAGCATCTCGGCAAAATAAGCGCGCCATGATTCATCGACGAGCGACGGATCGCTGCGAAAGCGATTCAATAATCCTTCGACATAAGTCGCGTTTGCGCCAAAGTTTTCGGCGATAAATTCCGAGAAATCAACACCCTTTTGATTTTCGCTCACGGTTCTCTCACCTCACACTCGCGCGCGTCATTCGTCAACGCATACGCGATAACAAGTTGTTCTTTTCAATTGAAATATAAGCCTATCATCTTCCGCCATTCATTGCATCCGAAGGCCGCAAGCACTGCCCGCGCGACAAATATAATTTTACACTACGGCATATTCTACCCCACATCTGCGGTAGAATAATTTATTGAGCGTCACTCTTTATTAACCAGCTCATGCTGGTAACGTAAGCGGCGATGTCTGGTATATGATGGCGCGGAACACAAATATCTTCAGTCAGGAAATGATTCTCACGGATGCAGCCAACGAACAATCGTAGATGCCTGAACTGCGGGTTGATGAACTTTGCAGTTGACGTTCAGTGCAAGCGTTGCGGCGCGGCGCTCGACGAAAGGGAGGCGACGCATCTTGTTATCGAAGAAAGCGAAACGAGTGAAAAACGCCGCTTGCCACTGAAGCGTTTGCTGTTTACTCCGGCGTTGATTTTCATTGTGCTGTTCGTTTGGTACGTTTCCTTGTTCGTGACTTCCGAGCCGATTTCGTTTGAACAGAAACAAGTCGTGCATCGGGCGATTAAGGTGCTCGAAGAAAAGGGATTCACGAACGAGGCTTTTCTGTTGGAAAACTTTGTAAGCTATCGCGCGACGGATAATTGGTGGAACAAGTGGGTCGGCCACGCGACGGCTTATGCGGCAACGAATTTCCCGTTTGAAGTCGTCACGCTTTATCCTGATTTCTTTAATGTGCCCGTTGACGATGTCGAGCGCGCGATGATGTTGCTGCATGAGTCTTATCATTTGCGCGGGCGCGGAGAACCGGCGGCGTTCGGCGGCGTGTGGCGCGACAAAGCGAAACTCGGTTGGACGCAAGATGTTTACGGTGGGACGAGAGCATGGCGAAACGTGCGTGAGTTCACAGGCCGCTACGCGCCGCAGCTTTTCCTGTGCGGTGTTGACGCGAAAACAGATTGCATTCCATAATCTGCCAACGAGTTTTCAACATCAAATTCATCAGCGCCACTAACAACATCAGAATAACTGTTTGGAATAACCGTGATGAGAAAATCAAAAACCGACTCGAAGTTAGAAAGCGAAGAGCCGCAGAGCGCGTCGCGTCGCAGCTTTAACAAGACCATCGCCGCCACCGCCATCTTTGCCGCCGCGCCGCTCGCATCTTCCGTTGCCCGCGCGCAAACAACGCCCGGCACATCGAAGGAAACGCCCGCGCCGCCCAAGCCGCAAACATCGCCCGCGACCACAGCAGCGGCGGCGGCGCAAAAGCCTTCGCCGCTTGCCGAAGCTTATGTGGAAGTAGCGCGCGTGCGCTTCGGCGAACAGGTCACGCCCGAACAACTCGCGCAAATCAAGAAGGACGTGGCGGGCATGGTTCGCACGGCGGATCGCTTGCGCGCCGTGAAATTACAGAACGCAGACGAGCCGGATTTTGTTTTCAGCGCATGATTCATCGTTCGTTGAAAACGAAAAGGCCGTTTCGCTTTCAGCGCATGGTTCAAGCGACGAAGAATCTTGCCGCTTAACTTTGCCCTTCCATACTGATCTTTCAATTCACCACTTTTCTATTTATGACTATCAACGACAACACGCTGTTCTCCACCGTCAACAAACTCGCCGCAGAAATACGCGCGCGTCGCATCTCGCCCGTCGAACTGACGGAAGCTTACCTAGACAGGTTGGAAAAATACGGCGCGCGTCTCGGCGCTGTCGTCACTATCATGCGCGATTCGGCGCTCGCGGAAGCGCGCCTTGCCGAACGTGAAATCCGCGCGGGACACTATCGCGGCGCGCTGCACGGCATTCCCTACGGCGCGAAGGACTTGCTTGCGACGCGCAATGCCAAAACAACTTGGGGCGCGACGCCTTATAAGGATCAAAGGTTTGCGGAAGATGCGACGGTGGTTAAGAAACTGCGCGCGGCGGGCGCTGTGCTCGTCGCAAAACTAGCGATGATCGAACTCGCGGGCGGGATGGGCTATAACCAAGCAGACGCGAGTTTGACGGGCGCGTGCCGCACGCCTTGGAACACGGATTTCTGGAGCGGCGGCTCGTCTTCGGGGCCGGGATCGGCAACGGCGGCAGGGCTTGTCGGCTTCGCCATCGGTTCGGAAACTTCCGGCTCGATTCTTACGCCGTCGGCTTACTGCGGCGTCGCGGGCTTGCGCCCGACTTACGGCGCGGTATCGCGTCACGGCGCGATGGCCTTGAGTTGGACGCTCGATAAGTTGGGGCCGATGTGTCGTTCGGCGGAAGATTGCGGAATCGTATTCAATGCCATTGCCGGACGCGATCCGCTCGATCCGACATCGAAAGAATCACCCTTTCCTTCCCGCCAACCAGCGAACGGTAAGCGCGTGCCTGCTGTAAAGCCTTCGCAGATTCGCATCGGTGTGATTAAAGATTCTTATGAGAAAGCGCAGCCCGCCGTGCGCGAGAATTTTTTGCGCTCGCTCGATGTGCTAAGGAAATTAGAGACGGTAAAAATAGAGATGGATGTAAAGCTGCCGGATTTTCCTTACGGCGCGGCGGTCGGAACCATCGTCGACGCAGAGGGCGCGAGCGCGTTTCGTGACTTAATCGAATCGGGGCGCGTGCGCGAACTCGCTTCACCCGAAGGGCGCGCGGGCGGCTATACGGCGTCGCTCGTGACGGCGGTTGATTACCTTCACGCGATGCGCCTGCGCGCTCCGATGCAACGCGCGTGGGCTGAAATGTTTTCCAAGTACACTGTGCTCGCCGCGCCCTCGCGCGCGACTGTTTCGTACCCCGTCGGCAAGCCCTTCGATCAAGCGTATCCGAATCTTGGCGCAACCGTTTCGCCCATCGGAGCGGCCAACCTCGTCGGCGTGCCAGCCATCTCCGTGCCGAACGGCTTCGGCGAAAACAATCTTCCGACCGGCATACAATTCGTCGGCGCGGCGTGGAGCGAAAACGTGCTTTTAGATTTGGCGAATCGCTATCAACAAGCGACGGCGTGGCACAAAGAGCATCCGAAGCTCAGTTGAAGATCGTCAGCGGATTTCTTGTTAGGTGGCGGCGTTGACATCTTTCTAAGATACAGGATAAATAGCTGTGGGGGTGTTATGAAAAAGCTGAAAGCCGTGAAAGAAGTTAAAGTCGAGCGTCCACCGCGCGCTGTCGTGTCAGAGAAGGACGCTCTGAAGCGCATGAAAGAATTCTCTAAACGGAAGGAGCAATTCCTTGGCACTGCTCGAACGGGTAAGAGTCGAAGTGTACGTCCCTGACTTGCCAGCGATTTCTTACCGCAATCTGCTTCTGTCTTTCGAGGAAGAGTTCACCTATGCGTTTGGCGGCTGCACGATTGTGCGTGGGCTTGATGGCAATTATCTTTCACGCGCGGGTGTGAAAACTCCCGACCGCATTAATCTTATCTACACAGATTTGCCGCTCGCGTTATCCACCAATTTTGAGAGCGTGGCTCGTTATGCAGATGAGTTGAAACAAGCGGCAGTCGAAGCCTTAGCTGAAGAAGCCGTTTTGGTGGTAATAGCACAAGTTTATCATGCCGTGTGATTATCGAATGTTTCCTAACAACTCAGTCAACCAGACCCATCATCGGCCTGTCTCTTAAACCCGATGCTGATTGCTCACCGGTTAGTTCAGGCATTATGGTGCTTCGCCTCTTTAACATTTGATGAGCAAAACGAAGACTTACAAAATAGAAGTCGAAGCGCACGGTCGTGGCAGGTGGGCATTCTATGTCGAGCAAGGGCGATTACCATTTTCTTGGGAGATTCTTGGCGTCAACGGAACAGGAGTAGATATGCCCATCCCGGAAGCGTGGGACGCCTACTGCGAAAAATATAGAGCAAATTGGGCTAAGGGACGCAGAGATGAAATTATGCAAAGGGTCGCGGAAGGCTTGCTCAAGAAGTGGTACGGGAGCGGAACTTATGAGGTAGTCGAAGATCGCTGGCTTAATATATATCCCAGCCCGTCGCTCCTCTTTTCATAAAGCCATTTCCAACAGGCGCGGCAGATCGAGCATCAGCGCTACGCTGCCGTCGCGCAGTTCGGTTGCGCCGCTGATGCCGCGCCAGCGCGAGGCATGGCGTCCGAGTCCGCGCACCAGAACTTCCCTGTGCCCGTCCCATTCGTCTAATGCGACGACAGCGTGTTTCAATTGCTCGCCCGCTTCTTCACCGCGCCTGCGTCCCGCAACGTGTGAGACGACGACCGGCACGCGCTTCTTCTGTTCTGCGCCCGTGACGGGAATCGCATCCTGCGCGAGCAGTTCGCGCAATTCGACGAGCGGCATTACCTGACCACGCCAGCGAACTACGCGCGCTTGTCCGACGCTTTCTATTTCACTCGATTCGACGAAGCCCGCTTCCGAGATGTGGCTCGCATCTATGCAGTAAGCGTAGCCGCTGGAGCGCACGACGAGCGACGGCACGAGCGCAAGCGTCGTCGGCAGCAGCATCTCGAACGTCGTGCCTGCGCCGTATTCGCCCGCAACGCTGAGTTCGCCGCCGATTTTTTCAACTGCACTCTCGACGACATCCAGCCCGACGCCGCGACCTGAAACATTCGAGACGGAAGCGGCGGTTGAAAAACCCGGACGAAAAATAAGGCGCAAACTCTGCTCTTTGGTGATCTTCGCGTGCGCGTCGATAATACCGCGCTCGACGGCGGCGCGTGCAATACGCTCGGGATCAATGCCGCGCCCGTCGTCCGTTACGCGAAGACGCACGCGGCTGCCTTCGGCAACGGCTTCGATCAGCACGCTCCCGCGTTTTTCCTTGCCCGCGCGCAGGCGTTCGTCCGGCGCTTCGATGCCGTGGTCGATGGCATTGCGCAGTAAATGCAAGAGCGGTTCGGAGATCGCGTCGGCGAGAGATTTGTCGATTCGCACATCATTGCCCGCTGTTTCAAAATCAACCTCTTTGTCGATTGAGCGCGCTGCCATTGCTCCGGCACGCGCGGCGCGTTGGAGCGTTTGCCCGATTGCGACCATGCGCAGATCGATTAAGCGTTCTTCTAATTCGACGAAGCGGCGGCGTATGCGCGCGGCGCGGATTTCCATTTCCGTTTGTTCACCGCGCGGCAAATTTTGCTGCAAGGCAAAGTCGAGCGCGCCCGCCGTGTCCGTCAAAAGCTCGTGCGTCGCGGAAATTATTTCATCAAGCCCGGAGAGTTCCACGCGCACAAGCGTCGAAAGCGGAGCCAGCGAAAGGATAGTCGAAGGCGCATCTTCCACTTCTTTTGCGCCCGCAGTTTCGCTGGCGCTTGCAGTTTCGCCTTCAAGTTTGTTTTCAACTCGGTGAATATTTTCCTGTTCGCCTGTTTTAGCAGCGGCGGATAAATCCGTGAGGACGACGTTGCCGAATGGCGCGAGGCGCGCGGCGGCTTCATCGGGCGTCGAATCCGTCGCGTAAACAATGCGAAAGCTGATTTGATCGGGCGCGGAAGCGTCGTGTCCCGGCATCGTCGAAATCATTTCACCACTTTCGGCGAGGGCATCGCTCAAGTCACGAAAGCGCTCGTCGAAGGTCATCAAATCGAATCCGACGGCGACCACAAAAAGATGCAAGCCTTCGCCCGCAGCTTCGCGGAAACGGTGCGTTTCATATTCGCTCAAAGAAGTTTTTATGTCTTCGGGAAGCGCTTCGAGCAAGCGCTCTTGAAGCGGCGGAGAGGCGTCGGTGCTCTGAGGTTCGGTTTTAAGCGACACGCGGCGCAGGCGTTCTATCAAAGTGCGCGAAGCGGGCGGCGCATCTCCGCTTGCGACTGCGTTCAGGCTTTGCGCAATCGCATTCGTCGCATCATCGAAGACATCGAGCGCGGCATCGTCAATGCTCGTTTGACCGAGCCGTATTTGATCGAGCAGGGATTCAAACTCGTGCGCGATTTCGGTGACAAAGTCTAATCCGGCTGCCGCCGCAGAACCTTTAATCGTATGCACATGGCGAAAGATGCGCCCGATGAGTTCGCGCCGCGCACGTCCCTCGCCGTGCCGCGCACGCAGCGTCTGCGTGTCGCCGATCAAGACTTCGATTAAGTCTTCGGCTTCAGCTAAAAATTCGCGCAGCAGTTGAGCATCCATAAAACTAATGCGGCATTCAAGAGACAGGAGTCAGAAGCCAGAAGGAAGAAAAGAACGTATGGGATTGTTGTAAAGGTAACGCTGTGCAGGGAAACTAACTTGAAGGCGAACCGTCGGCCGTGCCGTTGCTGCTGTGAACTTCGCCGTCTTTGTGATCGTTGTCGTCGGCGCTGTCGCGCTGGCCGTCGTTTGTATCGTCGCTGTCGTTGTCCGGGCGCGTGGCGGTAGCGTCTTCCGCGTCGAGCGTTTCGTCAATGTTTGTCTGCGGCTGTTGTTCGTCTAAATCGCGTTTGATGGCATCTAGGATACCGTTGATAAATTGTGTCGCTTCGTAAGTCGAAAAGCGGCGGGCGATTTCCAGTGCTTCGTTGATGGCGACGGTGCGCGGCGTCGGCTCGTAAAGAAATTCGTAGACGGCGAGACGCAGCACGTTGCGGTCAACAATTGCCATACGCGAAATGCGCCAGTGCTCTGCGCGCAAGCGTATGCGCTCGTCCAATTCGTCTTTGTGCGCGATGGTGCCTATGGCAAGCCGCGTCGCAAACTCGCGCGCCGCTTCCTCTACGTCCGCCTCGCCCAATTCACGCCAGTAGAGCCGCACCAGTTGATCCGGGCGTATCTCTGAAACGTCAGCCGCAAAGAGCATTTGCAAGGCGCATTCGCGCGCCTTACGTCTCGAACCCATAAAACACCACAAACGAAACGATGAACGATAAATCCGAAATGATGAAATTAGGGACGCCGGGTTTCACTTTCGCATTCATCATTCCTGAATCGTTATTTCTGAAACGCGTCCTTGTAAAGATTAACTAATTCGACTGCCGACATCGCGGCGTCGAATCCTTTATTGCCTGCCTTGACTCCGGCGCGGTCAATGGCTTGTTCCAGAGTGTCCGCCGTGACGATGCCGTAAACGACGGGCAAGCCTGTTTCCATACCGGCCTGCGCGATGCCCTTCGTCGCTTCGCCCGCGACATACTCGAAGTGCGGCGTGTCTCCGCGAATAATCGTGCCGAGACAAATCACCGCGTCAAATTTTCCCGCGCCCGCAACCTTGCGCGCCAGCAGCGGAATCTCGAACGAACCCGGCACGCGGTAAAGTTCCACAGCCTTTTCGTCCGCGCCGAGCCGCTCCAGCGCATCGAGCGCGCCTTCGATTAATCGACTCGTCAGAAAATCGTTCCAACGACTGGCGATAATCGCAAAGCGAAACCCTGCGGCATTCAATTTTCCCTGATGTACAACGGCGGGCTGCAAAATTATTCAATGGCTCCGGTCACATAAAAATTTATGATGCACTCGCAGTATAGGTGAAGCGCAGATGAGTGACAAGCAGCGATTATTTTCTGACAAAATATACGATGCGACGGCTGATGTTTAATTTAAGCGAAGCTCTGTATTCCAAAAATCGATCATTGCCTTTTACGCAAAATTTATGTATTATTTCAGCAAGATTTGCGCCTGCTCTGACTTGCACAACGCTTAAAGGCTTGAGCGACAGTACGCAGAGCGAGTGCAAACGCGTCTAGGAGCATGTGCCTACAGGACGTTGTGTGGCTTGCTTACGCAGTGCTGCCATTTGGCAGAAGGCACCAATACTCTAAGGTCTTATCGAACCTAACTAGCCGTAATAAAAAAGCAGCAAAGGAGAACCAACTGTGAACCAAGCCCTAAAGACCTCTAATCGAGGTTCACCTAAAAATGAAAAGGAGAAGGTTCGCCTTAGCCTCGATATCTCTCCAGAGTTGAACGCACTTCTCGAGATGCTTGCCGACAAAACCGGCGGCACTAAAAGCGATGTGCTTCGCAAAGCGATTTCCTTAATGGAAGTAGCTGTCGAAGCGAAGCGACAAGGCAAGAAGTTCGGCATCGCAGAAAGAGACCAGCAACTTTCGACGGAGATTATCGGGCTTTGATTGAACCGATCTTGCCCAATGCCGCACGGAAAAATCGACCTCAATGAACTAGCCGACAGACTCGATCACCAACTTTCAATCGTGCCGCGCGAAGAACCTGCCGAAAGGCAAGCGCGACTCGAAATTGAAAAAGCCGATGCCGCTCACAAGCGGCGGATAGACCTAGCCTTGCATATCACGACGCTCGCCGTCATCGCGGCGACGTTTGGAGTGTGCGTTTACATAATTCTGGCGCGCACGTTCAGTTCCGATATGGACAAGCTGGCGGCGGCGCTGCTGACTTCAATAGTGACCGGGCTTGTGGGATATGTAACAGGCAGAGCATCGAAGTAAGTTTTCGGCTAGAGCTTCCGCACGTATGCGTCCAAGTCCATGTGCGTCGTGAGAGTGCCTGTGCCTCATCAAGCTTCTATTTCCCTTCAAACACGGGAGCGCGTTTTTCGAGAAAGGCGCGCGTGCCTTCGCGCATGTCTGTTGTTGCAAATAGTTGGCTGAACAATTCGGCTTCGAGCGCGAGTCCTTCGTCGAGCGGAAGTTCGAGGCCGCGCGTGACGGCTTCGAGGCAGGCGCGAATGGCGAGCGGCGCTTGCCGGGAAATTCCCTGAGCGAGCGCTTCGGCTTCGTGAAGAAGTTGCCCTTCTTCGACAACCTGATTGAGCAGGCCGAGATGTTGCGCTTCTTCAGCACGGATGCCTTCTCCGGCGAGCATCACACCGTAGGCGCGGCCAGAGCCTATGATGCGCGCGAGGCGCTGCGTGCCGCCGTAGGCAGGAATCACGCCGAGCTTTGTTTCCGGTAAAGTGAACTGCGCCTTGCTTGACCCGATCCTCATGTGACACGCCAGCGCGAGTTCGCATCCGCCGCCCGCCGCGATGCCGTTGACGGCGCAGATGACAGGCACGCTCGCACGTTCAATCAAGTCGCAAACATGTTGCCCGCGTGTCGCCGCTTTTCGCGCCGCTTCGACATCGAGCGTCGATAATTCTTCGATGTCCGTGCCTGCGCAGAACGCTTCGCCTGCGCCGGTGAGGATGACGGCGCGCAGTTGATCCCGCTCTTTTTCGATGCGCCCGAATGCTTGCCTTAGTTCTTCGAGCATACGGCTGGTGAGCGCGTTGCGTTTTGCGGGACGATTGAGACGCACGAATGCGACGGATTCGCGCGTCTCAAATATAACACTAGGGATAACTGCGGGTTCGCGGCTCATTCTTCGTGCGAAGCAGAGTTACACCAGATTCATCGGAGTAGGATTTTTCGCGTCCTTCGTGTAGTCGTAAAAACCACGCCCGGATTTGCGCCCGTAGAGTCCTGCGAGCACCATGCGTTTGAGCAATGGCGGCGCGGCGAAACGCTTTTCGCGGAATTCGTTGAACATGATTTCCGCAATGTAATACGTCGTGTCGAGGCCGACGAAATCGCCCAAGGTAAACGGCCCCATCGGATAACCGCAGCCGAGTTTCATCGCGTTGTCGATGTCCACAATCGAGCCGACGCCTTCTTCGAGCGCGCGTATCGCGTCGAGCATATAAGGCACAAGCAAGCGATTGACGATGAAGCCGGTTTTGTCTCCGGCGCGGACGGGAGTTTTGCCGAGCCGCGCGCCGAATTCGACTGCCTGTTCGTAAACTGCGTCGTCCGTCAGAATCGTGCGGACGACTTCGACGAGCTTCATAATCGGCACGGGATTAAAGAAGTGCAATCCGATGAAACGCTTTTGACGCTCGGCGGATGTCGCCGTCATCATCTCCGTGATCGAGAGCGAAGAAGTGTTGGACGCGAAAATCGTTTCGGGTTTGCAGAGTTCGTCGAGTTGTTTGTAAGTGTCGCGCTTGATGTCCAGATTTTCGATGATTGCTTCGATGATAATGTCGCAGTCGGCAAAGTCCGCGAGCGAGGTCGTGCCTGTCAAACGAGCGCGAATCTCTTTTTGCTGGTCGTGGTTGATCGTGCCTTTTTCGGCAAAGCGCGCAAGGGATTTTTCGATGCCGCCGAAACCCTTGTCCAAAAATTCTTGCGATACTTCGCGCACAACGACGTCAAAGCCCGCAGTCGCGGCGGTCTGCGCAATGCCTGCGCCCATCAGCCCACAACCGAGAATACCTACCTTCTTCATTTCCATACTCAATTTCCGTTCTCCTTCATAAATTTGCGTAAGAATCAAAAACGCGCACAGCCGCAATTTTCATGGCTGCCGCATAAATCTAAATTTTGCTCGACGATAAGCACATGCGCGGCGAAGCGTGAAACGATTATTTCCGCGTTCGTTCAACGTTGCTCTGACGTTAATCCGGCCTTGCGCACTCGCCCGCGCGGATTCACTTTTTATCCGGCGCATTGTTTTCTTGCGGCGGCGTTTCACTGAATTTCAAACCGTATTTCGCGCCGTTAGTCAGCAGATATTCGCGGAAGTTTTTCTGCCACGATTGAAAATTGTCAACGAGTTCCTTTTCTTGTTTGCGGGCGCGCGTGCTCGATAATTGTGGCGGAGTGGCAACGGCGAAACCGCGCGCGCGAACGAGCAAAGTCCTTAAATCGTTTCGCAGCGCGTCGGCCTGTTCGTCAATCGACGGCGCATCGTCGAGCGACTTGATTGCTTGATCGACGGCGTTCGCGTCGTGATTGTTTAAGGCAGACACGAAGGCTTGCTGGCCTTCGTTGAGCACTTTGAAGTATGCGATGAATTCCGACGATCCATTGAAGGGCAGCGCAACGGAAGAGGCGTTCGCATTGCTCGATGCCTGCGGATATTCTTTGAAATGCCGCGCGACCATCCAGAAGCTGACGGCGATGAGCGCGATCATCGCCCATTGCAGCAACTGCCAGACAAAAGCGCCGCGACGCGTTTCATTCGGACGCTTATAGTCGATGACGAGCGCGAGCGCTGCACCCGCCGCGAGGCCGCCCAAGTGAGCGGCGTTATCAATGAACGGCACGGTGTAGCCGATAAAGAGATTAAGGAGAATCGTCGGCAGCATTCCCGCGCCGAAAGCGCGCTTTAATTCTTCGGGCAGTTCGTGGCGAAACTTAATGCCGAAAACAAACAGCACGCCGATCAAACCGAAAAGCGCGCCGGAGGCTCCGGCGGAAGGGCCGTCGCCGCCGCGAAACAAAAAGCCGCCGAGAAAGCCGCTCTGCATCTGGTGGCTCGCGGCGAAATAACTTGCCGCCACGCCGCACGCGCCCGCCACCACCCAGAACACGACGAACTTCGCCGAGCCGTAAAGCTTCTCGACATACGGCCCCAGCATAAAGAGGCCGTACATGTTGACGAGCAAATGAATGACGCCGATGTGTATGAACATCGGCGTGATGAAACGCCACCACTGTCCCGCGTTAATCAGCGAATTGAATTTCGCGCCGTAGGCCAAGAGCGTTGCCGCAGACGGCTCCCAGATGTTTGCCGTATTGCCCTGCAACATCAACAAAAAAACAAAGACGTTGGCGGCGATAAAGATAATCGTGAAACTCGCCGGGCGCGTGAACACGGCGCGCGCGAAACGCAAAGCCTCGCGGTCGTAAGCGACGCGCAAACCCTTCGGCTGCCCATCGTCGGCGTCGCCGCGTCTCGTCGCATTAGCGTTTGCGAGCGGCACGCCGCACTGCGCGCAAACCTTTTCGCCCGCGCCGACAATCGCGCCGCAACTGCGACACACGCCCGGACGCCCTGCGCGAACATTCTCACTCGATTTATTTTCAGCCAAATCTTTTTAAGCCAGCCATCAATGCTTCTAATAACGCTTCCAAAAACTGTGTTACGCCCCGTGTGCCGTCGCCGCCTTGCTATTGGAACCCGAAAAGCACACGCACAACGATGAACGGGCGAACGATGCACGATGCGCCCGACAAACACCTTCCGGCATAAACGCGGTCAGGGATTCTACCTTGAATCGACATGCGCTGTCATGCGCTACGGCTTTCTGCCTGCCTTCGTGCGCTTCGTATCATTTGCGTATGCCTGTCAGCAAGATTCCTGTTACACTTTTCGCGGGATGAATGAGCCGCAAGACTTTACGGACGTCTCGATTTTACCGCGCACGCTCGGACTCGAACGGGGCGCGGGCGAAGACTTGCGCGAGCGACGCGAACTGCTCATCTTTCTTCGTGCAGAACGATTGTTCGGTATCTTTGCCGACGAAGCGAGCGACGTTACGCAGCACATCGAGCCGACGCCTTTGCCGCGCGCGCCGCCGTCGGTGTTCGGCGTTGTCTGCGTGCGCGGGCGCATGTTGACGCTGCTCGATCCGCTCGCGCTCGTTTACGACAAAAGCGCGCGGCCACCCGCGCCAGGATTATCCGCGAATGGTTTTGTCGTTGCGCTACGCGGCGACGAACAGCTTGCGCTCGCTGTTGACCGCGTCAAGCAGATCAGCGAAATCTTTGTCGAAGAAATCGCGCCGCTCGGACGCACGCAAAGTTCCCGCGTAATTCGCGGAGTCCTGCAACACGAATCATCGCTCGTCACAATCCTTAACGTCGAAGAATTGTATACGGCAGCAATGCACGGAGCCGAAAGACGCCGCCGCCGCTCGAAAAATTAACTGCACAAAATCAACGGCACAGCCGACAATATATGCGCGTCGAGGTAGGAAAGGTTTTGCCGTGCGCTCTCAACATATGCCGTCTTCGCATGAAATAACGCTTGATCGTGTCGCGCGCCTCGCTTCTTCGGGCGGCGCGGAAGACGCGCGCTCGCTCGCGCAATTGCTCGGACATGAAGATTGGCAAACGCGCCGCGCCGCCGCCGAAGCCATTATTGAACGCGTTCATAATCACACAGTCGAAACATACATCGACGAACTGCTCGACGAACTGCTCGAAGCCGTAAGCGGCGACAGCGCGCAGGCAGGGCGAAGGGCAGCCGCCATCACCGTCCTCGAAGGCATCTGCTCAAAAATTCTGCCGCGCATCGAAGCGGAAATAAAAGCCACGCCGCAGCCTGCCGTGCGCATCGCATTGGCGGGCATCGTTTCTGCGGCGGCGGATAAGAACACCGTCGGATTGCTCGCTCCGCTTGCGCAAGACGCGGACACGAATGTTGCCGCCGCCGTCATCGCCGCGCTCGGACGCACCAACGATAGAGAAGCGACACAAATTCTTCTGCATTATTCGATGGGCAAAAACGAGTGGCTGCGCTTTGCCGCCGTCGGCGCGCTCGGCGAGTTGGGCGATGCGCGCGCGATTCCGCGTCTGAAAGAATTGCTTGAAGATTCTTTGATGATCGATGCGGCGGCAAGCGCGCTCGTCGAAATTGCAAGCATCGACTCATGCGCGGCGCTCGCAGGGCATCTGCGCAATGAAGATAAAACCTTGCGCCCGGCGGTGCTTGCCGCGATTGTTTCCCTCGCCTGCGGCGAACGCACAGGCCAACCGCGCCGCATCAGCGAAGCGATACGCGCGCGCGTCCGGCAAGCGTTTCGCCAAGCGAGCGATGAATCGACATTCTTACATCTGGCGCAGATGGTTTCGTCTGCGGAAGCGGAACACGCGCGCGCGGGCATTTGCGCTCTCGGCTGGCTCGGCGATGCGCGCGCCGTTTCCATCGTCGCCGGCGCGCTCAAAAAGCCGCCGCTTGCCGCCGCCGCGCGTCAGGCTCTCGCAGATTTATCGCACACGCCACACAATCTCAAAGCATTGCTCGCTGCCGCAGAGTCGCATTCGATTCCCGCCCATGAAGTCGCGCTCGCCATTAATCAGGCGCGCAGTTTCGGAAGCATCGAAGCCTTATCACGTCTGGCTGCCGAAGCAAGCGATGCGGAAACGCTCGAAGCATGTTTGACGGCGCTCGAACAAGCACGCGAGTGGATGCTGGAGTTGCAGCCGACACGAATTGACAAGGACGAAGCGAGGCGCGTATTCGAGAATGTGCGCGGATGGACGGCGACAGCGAACGGCGAAACGCTCGTTAAATTCGCCGCGCTTCTCGGCGCGCTCGCACGCTTTGTTTCGGATGCGTCGGCCAAGACCGTTGACGATGAATTGCAAACGCGCGACGACGCGGCGCTTGCGCGGTTGGCTTTCCGGCAAAACTTTTCGCAAGCGCTTGCCATGGAAGAAGCACGCAGAGCGCAACGCCACCCGAACGTTTCGGTGCGCTTGTCCGCCATCGAAATTTTGAGCGAACAATCCGCTTCACACGACAACATCCAACTCGCCGCGCATTTAACGGATGAATCCGTCAGCGTGCGGCGAGAGTGCGCGCGCGCCTTGCGTCGCAACGCAGCAACGATGAGCATTGCAGTATCCCTTGAGACGAGCCGCGCGCTGCTGGCGAGCCTCGCAGACGAAGATGTATGGGTAAAAACTGAAGCATTGCTCTCGCTCGGCGCGCTCTTTGGAGCCAACGAAGCGATTCGCGCGCGTCTTCGCAATGAACTAAAAGCGCCGCATCCCTTGTGCCGTGTCGCCGCCGCACAAGCTTTGACTGCGCCTACTTCGACTGCGAACTACCCGCACATAAACTCGCCCGCAGAGACCGTTGCGCCGGATCATCCTTCAACGATTCAACACGCCGCGCCGCAATCTCATGCGCTGCAACCTTCAGTTCCGTTGCAAACTTATGCCGATGCTACAGAGTGGCGCGCGCTGGCGCAGCTCGCCAAACGCGACACGCAAACGGAAGTGCGCCGTGCCGTCGTGCTCTGCTTTGCGCGCTGCACACAGCCGCGCATCATGCTGTCTGTGGCGCGCGGCGCGCTGAAGGATGCGGCGTGGCCTGTGCGTCGCGCGGCGATCAACGTGCTCGATGCCTGCGCGGAAGCGGGCGCGCTGAAACTGCTGCTCGACGCGGCAGCGAATGAATCGGAAACAGCCACAGTTCGCGGCGCTGCCCTGCGCGCGCTCGCCCGTCGCAACGCGACACAAGCCTTGCCACTCGCCTGTCTCGCGCTGGCAAAAGCGGATGCGTCGCTCGTCGAAGATGCTTTCGCGGCGCTGCTGTTTCTTAAGCCGACGCATCGCAAACAGCTTCTCGATGCGCGCTCGTCATATTCTCCGCGCGCCGCAACGATCATTGATTTCGTGCTCGCCGAAGAAAGCGAAACATCGCCGGATGAAACAGCATTGCCGGATGAAACGTCCGGCGGCAGGCTTTAATCATGTCACTCGCTTCATTCAATTCACCGCCCGATTTTTCCCCACGCGCAGACGATGCGGCGTGCATGGACGAAACGACCTTCCTGCGCCTGCGCGAGATGATCTACGAATCATCCGGCCTTTACTTCGATCAAAAATCGCAATCCTCGCTTGCACGCCGCCTGCGCGCGCGCGTTTCTGCGCTGCATCTGAACGGCTTCGAGCAGTATTACCTTTATCTTCAATTCGACCGTGACAGGCGCGCGGAAATGCAGCGCGCGCTCGATGCCGTCGCCGTCCACGAAACTTACTTTTTCCGTGAGCAACGCGCGCTCAAAGCCTTCAGCGAAGAAATGCTGCCCGAGATTCACAGGCGCAATCTTGAAACGCGCACTCTTCGTGTATGGAGCGCAGGCTGTTCGACGGGAGAAGAGGCTTACACGCTCGCAATTCTGATTCTCGAATCAGGTCTTTTCAAAGACTGGACAATCGAGCTTTCGGCTAGCGATCTCTCGCAACGCGTTATCACCGAAGCGCGCAACGGGCGCTATACGGAACACTCTTTTCGCCAGACAAATGACGAACAACGCGCGCGCTATTTCACGCGGCAGCCGGATAACTCATGGCTCATCGACGAGCACTTGCGAACGATGGTCAACTTCGGCTGTTTCAATCTCGCGGACAGCCGCCGCTTCGACATCTACTCGAATCTGGACGTGATTTTTTGCCGCAACGTGATGCTTTATTTCGACACGCCCGCACGCCGTAACACAGTCGCAGGCTTTCATCATCAACTATGCGACGGCGGCTATCTCGTGCTCGGCGCATCCGAATCACTCGTCACGCTCAACACGCCCTTTCGCCTCGCGCATTTACAAAACGATCTGGTATACCAAAAATGATTCAGTTTTCACTTTTGAGCTTCTACTGAAAACTGAAAACTCAAAACTGTTTACTATGCTTTACCGCTTGCTCATCGCCGATGATTCGCCGCTTTATCGTTTGCGGCTGTCGCAGATTTTCGCGGCTTCGGATTGTTTGCAAATCGTCGGCCTTGCGAACGATGGGCGCGAGTGCATCAAACAACTGACGGAGCGGCGCGCGGATGTGCTGGTGCTCGATCTGGAGATGCCGGAATTGGACGGCTTCAGCGTGCTGCGCTGGGCGATGAAGCACAGGCCTTTGCCCGTCGTCGTGTGCAGCGGGCAGACCGAAAGCGACAGCGTTTTTCGAGCGCTCGAAGCAGGCGCGGTGGATTTCATCACCAAGCCGGAACTGCGCCACGCAATTCGCTCCGAAGAATTTGCCGCGCACTTGCGCCACAGAGTCGAAGCGGCAGCCGACGCGCACGCGCCTGCAACGAATCAAGCAAGTGTCAAAGTCAGCGAAGAATCGAAGCAGGCCGCCGTCCTCGCCGCACAACACACGCATGGTTCATCCGCGAACGCTGCGCGCATCATCGGCATCGTCGGTTCTGCGGGAAGCCCCGCCGCCGTCAGTCAAATTATCTCGCGCCTGCGTCCCACATTCACGACGCCCGTCGTCATCGCGCTTCACATGCCGCAGGGCTTTACGCATTCATTTGCCGAACGCCTTGCGCGCGCGACGCGTTTGAATGTCAGCGAAGCGCGCCACGATGAACGCATTGCTTCTTCACACATTTATATTGCGCCCGGCGGTCAACACACATTCGTCCGGGCGGATAAAAACGGCGCTCTCTGCTTTCACATGGAGCCGCGCGCCGAACATGATTTTTACGCTCCGTCGGCGGATTATTTGCTAATGTCGCTGGCGGAGATTGCAGCCGAAGGCGTGCTCGGCGTGGTGCTGACGGGAATGGGCGAAGACGGCTTGCGCGGCGCTCGCCAAATACGCGCGCGTGGCGGGCGCATCATCGTCGAATCGCGCGAGACCGCTGTGATCTGGGGAATGCCGCGCGCCGTTTCCGAAGCAGGGCTGGCCGACGCAGAACTCGACCCGCAGGCCATCGCCGCCGCGCTCCCGCTTTTTTGCGACAATCTCCAGACATAGAAGAACCACCACGCCGATGTTAAAATAAGTTTCCGACTAATCAATTTTCGCTTTTCGCAAAACAATGCACGATCAAGCTTTCGCCACGCTGGAATACGATTCGCTCTGCGCGCTTCTCGAACGCGGCGCGCAAACGCCGATGGGACGCACGCGCGCGCATGGACTTGCGCCGCTGGATAATCGCGCAAACTTGCGTAACGCGTTGCAGGCGCTCGCGGAAGGCATGGAGCTGCGACGGCGCGGGGCCGCATGGTCTTTCCCGGAGTTAGCCGACCCGACGGAATTTTTGGCGCGTCTCCATGTCGAAGGCGCGACGCTCGAACCGCTCGCATTGCTCGAACTCGCGCGGCTCTGCGAACAAGCGTTGGCGGCGCGCGCGAATATTCTCACGGAGCGAGATGCGTGTCCGGCGTTATGGGAAATTGTTTCCGATTTGCCGCGTGAACTCCACAGCATCGCGGCACGCGTCACAAATAAAATTTTACCGAACGGTGAGTTAGATGACCGCGCAAGCCCGGAGCTTGCACGCATACGCAGCGACATCTCGCGGCTTCGTTCGAGCATTACGCGCTCGCTCGAAACCATCATGCGGCGTTCGGAACAAGCGATTCAGGATGAGATCGTCACGATCAGAAATGACCGCTTCGTGATTCCCGTCAAAGCGGATCATCGCGGGCGCGTGCAGGGCGTCGCACACGGCTTTTCATCGAGCGGCGCAACGATGTTCGTCGAGCCTTTAGAAACGATTGACGCCAACAACGATTTGCAAAATTTGCGCGAAACAGAAGAACGCGAAATAGGCAAAATCCTCTTCACGCTGACCGAAGAATTGCGCCGCGAATTGCCCGCGCTTCAAATGGCTGCGCGCGCCGTCGCGGAACTCGATTTCATCGGCGCGAAACTATGGCTCGCCGCGCGCTTCGATTGCGTTGTGCCGACGATTGACGAAGGCCATGCGCTCGAACTCACGGGCGCGCGCCACCCGCTGCTCGAAGAAAACTTGCGCGAACACGGGGCAAGCGTCGTGCCTGTTTCGTTCGAGCTTGACGCGACGCAAACAGTCATGGTGATTTCCGGCGCGAACGCGGGCGGCAAAACCGTCGTCCTCAAAACCACAGGCTTGTTGGCGTTGATGGCGCTCTCCGGCCTGCCCGTGCCTGCGCGCCGCGCGCGAGTTCCCTTTTACGCGTCCGTCCTCGCCGACATCGGCGATCATCAATCGCTCGCCGCTAACCTCTCGACCTTCACGGCGCATGTCGCCAATATCAGCCGCATGATCGAGCTTTGCGACGCGCCCGCGCTCGTGCTGCTCGATGAAGTCGGAACCGGCACAGACCCGGAAGAAGGCTCTGCTTTGGGCGTCGCCGTCGTCGATCATTTTCGACGCGAATGCGGCGCGCACGTAATTGCGACAACGCATTACAGCGGCTTGAAAATGTACGCGGCGAACGAAGATGCTGTTATTAATGCAAGCGTCGAATTCGATGACAAGACTTTGCAGCCGACATACAAACTGCTCGTCGGCCTCGCCGGTTCGTCTTCCGGCCTCGAAATCGCGCGGCGTTTCGGTTTTCCAGACAAAATTGTGCGCGCGGCGGCGACTCGCGTGAACAATTCAACACTCGACGCCACCGAGTATCTCAAACGCATCAAGCGCGAAGCCGAAGACGCCGAAAGTTTGCGCCGCGCCCTCGAAGAAGAGCGCGGCGCCGTCGCCGAAAAATACGCATCTCTCGACGCGGAAGCCGGGAAACGGGAGCGCAAACGACAGGCCGCATTTGAAAACGAATTATTACTTGCCGTCGAAGAATTCGAGAAACGCTCGCGCGAACTCGTCGGCAAAATCGAAGACCAAGCCGCGCGCACGCGCATCGAACGCCAAGCTAAAGCAAGCGCCGCCGAACTTCGCCGCGAAGTCAAACGCGTCGCCCGCCCGTCGCTCAATACTGCTTCGTCAACCAATCATTCGACAAAGGAATTTGATCGCGCGGGCAAAAACGACAGCGTGCGCGTTGTTCGTGACGGGCGCATCATGGACTTCAATCAAATCTCCGGCGACGATCAAACAGAACAGATTGCGCCCGCGCGTGACATCATCGCCGGAGACCGCGTTCGCCTGCGCTCGTTCGGCTCAATCGGCATCGTGGACAAACTGAAAGGCAACGAAGCGGAAGTGCGCGTCGGCTCCGTGCGCCTTAGAGAAAAGCTCTACAATCTCGAACTGCTCGCGCCCGTCGCTGCGCCCAAACCCGAAACGAAACGCAGCACGCGCGCGCCCGCATCGAACAACACTGTAATTAATCTTCGCATGGATGATGCGGACGCACGCGCCGAACTCAACGTCATCGGGCGCACAACGGACGAAGCCGTTGACATGACGGATAAATTTCTCGATGAGGCTTATCTCGACAGCCATCACACGATACGCATTATTCACGGTCACGGCACGGGCGCACTCCGTCGTGCCATCGGCGAACACCTGCGCAATCACCCGCACGTCGCACGCTTTGCCCAAGCGCCAAACGATCAAGGCGGTGCGGGCGCAACCATCGTAGAGGTCAAGCAATGAGCACCACAATCACGAAAGTCACTACCTCTGAAGAACTGCTGGCGCTGCCGCGCGGCGAATTTCGTTACGAGCTAATCAACGGAGAACTGAAGCAAATGTCACCCGCAGGACACAAGCACGGGCGCATCGCAATGCGTCTCTCCGTACATCTCGGTTCGTATGTCGAACAGCACGGACTCGGTGAAGTCTATGCAGCGGAAACGGGTTTTAAGTTGCGCACGAATCCCGATACGGTGCGTGCGCCGGACATCGCATTTATTCGTCAGGAGCGCGTCGATGAAGTCGGCGATGCGAAAGGCTATTGGCCGGGCGCGCCCGATCTCGCAGTTGAAGTAGTTTCGCCGAATGACCTTGCTTACGAGGTTGAAGAAAAAGTGCAGGAGTGGCTCGAAGCAGGCGCGCGATTGGTGTGGGTCATCAGTCCGAAACTTCGCACCATCACCGTTCACCGTTCACCGACAAGCATCACCACGCTGACGGAAGCCGACACGCTCGACGGCGAAACAGTCGTGCCGGGTTTTCAATACGCTGTCGCTAAATTGTTTGTGACGAAGCATAGTTAAAGACATTCGTGATTTGGAACTTGAAACATGCGTTTCCCGCAAACATTTATTGATGACTTGAGGCGGCAGGCGGATATTGTGCGCGTCATTTCGGATTACGTGTCTTTGAAGAAGAAAGGCACGAACTGGATGGCGTGCTGTCCGTTTCATCAGGAAAAGTCCGCGTCGTTTTCCGTTAGCCCGTCGAAGGATATTTATTATTGTTTCGGGTGTCATCGGGGCGGGAGTGTGTACAGCTTTGTGATGGAGATCGAGGGCTTGTCGTTTCCCGAAGCGGTGAAGACTGTCGCGGAAAAGGCGGGCGTGCCTTTGCCTGCCCTTGTGGAAGACAAAAAGTATGAGGCGCGCAGGCAGGAAGCGGATGAAGTCGTGGAGCTTAATTCGTGGGCGCTCGAATGGTGGGAAGCAGAGTTGGCGGAGAATGGAAAAGAGGCGAAGGAAGCGCGTGAGTATCTTGAGCGGCGGGAGATTGCAGACGAGACAGGGAAGGTTTTTCGTCTAGGGTTTGCGCCGGACAGTTGGGACGGGCTTTTATCGCATTTGAAGAAGCGCGGCGCGGATCAAGGGCAGATAGAGCGTAGCGGCCTCGTGGTAAAAAAAGATGCGGGCGGGTTTTATGATCGCTTTCGCGGGCGTTTGATTTTTCCTGTGATGGATGCGCAGGGGCGCGCTGTCGCTTTCGGCGGCAGAACTTTGCAGAAGGACGGCGAGCCGAAATATCTCAATTCGCCGGAAACCGCCGCTTACGTTAAAGGAAAGCATCTGTACGGCTTGAACGTCGCGCGCGAGGAAATCAGGCGGCGAAAATTCGTGATTCTCGTCGAGGGCTATCTGGATTTGATCGTGCCGTATCAATTCGGCATCGGAAATATGGTGGCGAGTCTGGGGACGGCTTTGACGGGGGAGCAGGCGAAACTTTTGGCGCGGTTTGCGCGTAAGGTGGTAATTAACTATGATGGAGATAAGGCTGGATTAAACGCTGCGCGACGCGCGACGGAAGCGCTTCTGGCAGAAGACTTTGAAGTGAAGGTGCTGGTGCTGCCGGACAACGCCGACCCGGATGAGTTCATCAAAAAGTATGGCGCGGAAGAATATAACAGGCGGCGTGGAGAATCCTTTCCACACATAAAATTTTTGCTCGATCAAGCGGTACGGAATCGCACTCTTCATCGCCCTGCGGAAAAAGCGGCGGCAGTCGAAGAAGTGATTCCGTCTTTGCGCGCCGTGCGTAATCCGATTCAGAAGCGCGAGTATTTCGATATGGCAATGGATGCGCTGAGGATTGACGAACGCAGTTTGCGCAACGATCTCTGGCAAACAGTCAAGGGTGGCAGCGGTATCGGCGCGCCGATCAAGGATGAAACGAGCGTGCGGCAAAAGATTGCGCGTGCGGCGGGCGCGCAGCCGACAATGGCCGAGCGGCAATTGCTCGAAATGCTTTTCGCCGATGCGGAATTACGCCGCGCCGTTTTGCCGCAAATCGAGTTGGCCGATTATGAAGAGTTGCCGACGGCGAGTATTTTTCGCGCGCTCGTCGAACTCGAATCGGCGAGCGCGGAAATTGACTTCGCAACTCTTTCCGAAAAAACGGCGGACGATCCGGTAGCCGAAGAACTTTTGCCGCTGCTCTTAATGTCAGAGCCGCAGCGCGCCGACGGCGAAGCGTTGGACGACACCTTGAGAATCGCGGAAAGCTGTTTGGCGGCGTTACAGATAATGACGCTTGATCGCCGCATCAACGAACTCGGTATCGAGATTGCCAACGCGGAACGCGCGGGCGAACAGGAACGCAGCAGTCAGTTGGCCGTCGAATATGTGGAACGAACGCGGCGCAGAAATGATTTGCTTCCGAAGATGAATGCAACCGGATGGTCGTCCGGCGCAGCTTAATTTTCAGTAACTGTTTCAGTAATTTTAGTGGCTATAATAATCGCAGGAGACGGGCGCGCGCCAAAGCTTTCTCCCTTATTTAATCCGGCGCGGAAGGTGGACTAAGAACGGATGAGCACCGAAGAAAAAGATCAGGATGATGTTGTGCAAAGGCTGCTTGAACTAGGCGGCGACAAAAAATATTTGACCTACGACGATTTGAATCGTGAATTGCCGGACAGCGTTGTTTCGCCCGACGACATAGAGGACGTGCTGCAAAAGCTCGAAGGCTCGAACATTCCCGTCGCGGATTCCGACGAGCGTCTTATCGAACAAGCGGCGGCTATCGCTACGGACATCGACGACGAAGATTCGGATGAAGATGTCGAGTTAGATTTATCAGCGGGCGCGCTTGAAAAAACAAATGATCCCGTGCGTCTTTATCTGCGCGAGATGGGCGTCGTGCCTCTTCTCACGCGCGAAGGCGAAGTCTCCATCGCCAAACGCATTGAGCGCGGGCAGATCAAAACGCAAAAAGCCATCGCGCGCTCGCCCATCGCCGTCAACGCGCTTCTGGAAATCGGCGACCAACTCGAAGCCGGTACGCTCAACATACGCGACATCGTGGGCTTTTCAGATCAAGCGGAATTGACGGGACAGGAAGACAAAGCAGACGAATATCTCGCTTGGACTGTCGAAGGCATACAGAATATACGCAAGCATTTTAAGGGCGGCCTCAAAGAGTGGGAAAAGCTGCGCGCCGAGCAGAAATTAACGCGCGGCAAGAAAAGCAAAAAACTTCTTCGACTGCGCCGCAAAGTCGCGCGCGTGCGCCTTGAAATTGCGCAGGAGATCAAGCGTCTTAACTTAACAGAGCGCGCCCGCCAGCGTCTGATCGGCGCGATTCGCACCGTGCAAAAACAAGTGCGCGCCGCCGAACGCGAAATAGAGTCCTACACGGAGAAGCTCAACAAGCGACGTATTAAGCCGGAAGACGAGCGCGAGTACAAGCGCCGCATCGCCGCCGCGAAAAAGCATCTGCTGCAAATCGAAGCGGAGCATAATGTTGCGCCCATCGAAATCAAACGCAGCCTTCAAACCATTACAACCGGCGAGATTCACACAGGTCAAGCCAAGCGCGAACTCGTCGAAGCCAACTTGCGCCTCGTCGTTTCCATCGCCAAGAAATACACGAATCGCGGGCTGCAATTTCTCGATTTGATTCAGGAAGGCAACATCGGTTTGATGAAGGCCGTAGATAAATTCGAGTGGCGGCGCGGCTACAAATTCTCGACCTACGCGACATGGTGGATTCGTCAGGCAATCACGCGCGCCATCGCCGATCAAGCCAGAACGATTCGCATTCCCGTTCACATGATCGAAACGATCAACAAATTGATTCGCACTTCGCGCGCGCTGGTTCAGGAATTAGGGCGCGAACCGACGAGCGAAGAGATTGCGAAGAAGATGGATATTCCCGTCTCGAAAGTTCGCAAGGTGCTGAAGATCGCGCAGGAGCCTATTTCTTTGGAAACGCCCATCGGCGAAGAAGAAGATTCGCACCTCGGCGACTTCATCGAAGACAAATCCATCTTGAACCCGGCGGATGCCGTCGTCGCCTCGAACTTGCGCGAAATCACGGACGAAGTTTTAGCGACCCTCACGCCGCGCGAAGAAAAAGTTATCAAGATGCGCTTCGGCCTCGGCAGCACAGGCTCGGAGCACACGCTCGAAGAAGTCGGCCAGCACTTCGCCGTCACACGCGAACGCATTCGCCAGATCGAAGCCAAAGCCCTGCGCAAACTCCGCCACCCATCGCGCTCGCGCAAGCTGAAAGCATTCTTGGAAACCGCGCAAAGGTAAAAAGCAGATGTCAGATGCTGGATGTTAGATGTCAGTTCTTGGCTGCTCACTAACATCCAGCATCTGACATCTAGCATCTGCTTCTCATGTCTAAAAAAATCGTCGAAAGTTACAAACGAAAGCTCGCCTCCGAAGAAGGTTGGCGGCTCAAGCGCGGTGCGCAGCTTCGTGTCGCTTTGTGCTATCCGAACACCTACGGCATCGGAATGGCGAATCTCGGCTTTCAGGCGATGTATGAACTCTTTAATAACGTCCCGGATGTTTCGTGCGAGCGCGTGTTTTTGCCTGAAGAACATGAGATGCGCGAGTATGAAAAATCACGCACCTCGCTTTTAACTTTAGAATCACAAACGCGCGTGCGTGATTTCGATGTCGTCGCGTTCTCTATTTCGTTTGAGACTGATTACTTGAACATGGCGCGCATGTTGCGCATGAGCGGGATTCCTTTGTGGACTCGTGACCGAACCGCGCATGATCCGCTCATTGTGATGGGCGGCGCGGCATCGTTTTTGAATCCCGAACCGATTGCGGATTTCACGGACGTGATTGCCGTCGGCGAAGGCGAAGTTCTCGCGCCTAAAATCATTGACGCGATTTTTGAACACGAAACGAAGCCGGAAATTCTGCTCGGACTCGCGCGCGAGGGGCGCGGCTTTTATGTCCCGTCGCTTTATCACGTAGCGTACAAAACAGACGGCACGGTTGATTCTTACACGCCGACGGAAGAAGGAGTGCCGAAGCGCGTCGGGCGCATCGTGGCGTCGGAGAATCCGAAGGAAGGAAGTCTCCGGCGCGCGATTCGTCGCAAGCAAACGGATGCCGTCGCAGAGCTTCGCCGCGAATCGGTGTTTGCGCCGTCGTCTGTTATCTGGGCGCCGGAAGCGGAGATGGGCGAACGTTTTCTCGTTGAAATCTCGCGCGGCTGTTCGCAGGGCTGCCGTTTTTGTTGGGCTGGATTTAATTACTGGCCGCCGCGCGTCGTACCCGCACGCGATATTCTGGCGAAAGCTGCTGAATGGCGCGGCAAGACAGACAAGATCGGCCTCGTCTCCACAGCCGTCTGCGACCATCCCGAAATCAGCGAGATTTTACAGGGCTTGCGTGCGATGGAATACCGCATCTCTGTTTCGTCGCTTCGCCTAGATCAAATTTCAGACGAATTGCTGGATGCGCTCGTCGAATCGCGCGATCAACAGATTGCCGTCGCGCCGGAGACGGGTTCGGATCGCCTGCGCAAAGTCATCAACAAGAATCTGACGAACGACGAAATCGTTGACATCTGCGGCGCAGTCTTTGATCGCGGAATGCTGACCGTCAAACTTTACATGATGGTCGGATTGCCGACGGAGACGGACGAAGATTTGCAGGAGATGGTCGTGCTTGTCGAGCGCATCAAAGATCGTATGCTCGAAGCAGGCAAGCGATTCGGGCGCGCGGGGAAAATCATTCCGTCACTCAATGGTTTTGTGCCGAAGCCGAACACGCCTTTGCAGTGGGACGCAATTTGCGACGAGAAGGAACTGAAGCGGCGTTTGAAGTGGGTGTCGAAAGCGATGTCGCGCATCCCGAACGTCGAAGTGCGTGCGATGAGCGCGCGTATCGCACACGAGCAAGCGCTTTTTTCTTCGGGTGACAGAAGGCTCGCGCGCGTCATCGAAGCGGCGGAGCGAACGCGCGGCGACATCAATGCGGCCTTGCGCGAAACAGGAATCGATCCGGCATTTTATACAAGCCGGAATCGGCCTTACGATGAATTTCTGCCGTGGCAAATAATTGATCCGGGAATCTCGCTTGAATTTCTGCAAGAGGAACACGAACGCGCGCACATCGCCAAATCAACCGCACCGTGCCCTTCCGTGAGCGAATGCACGCGATGCGGCGTATGCCCTTCGACGTGGCTTGCGGCTGCGCCCGCCGGACTTGTGCAGCTACAAAGCGTAAGCGCATCGCGGGCGATAGCCGCCATCCTCTAGCCTCAAACTTCATTATGCTGCGGATTAGTTTGAAATATGCCAATGCCCATTTTCCGGTGGATTGAATTCGATAAAACCGTTTCCAAACATCAGTTGGGTGTCAGGCAATTTCCTTTTCGTGCTTAGACTATTGAGATTCGCTATATCTTTGCTGGTATAGAGAAACGCTGCAAAATCTGTGTAATCCTCATCTTCGCTAACAACACTGATTTCTTTACGATTCAAGGAAATTAAATACTGCTGACCGTGATCTTGATGCGGACAGAAAATATCTTCTCTCAAAGACCGGAAGCAAGAATAATCGCTTCCCGGATATTTCGCCAAAGACCTACCATTTACAGAGACATTACTCCCATAAATCGGCAACCAGACGTGACCTCTTGCCCACCAATATCCGATAAGGGCTAGTGTAATTAGGATGAGAGTCAATATCTCAATTTTCTTTATGCGATTACTCAACATATATGCGCAAGATCGTAGCACCACAACAAGGCGTTGCAAGGAATGGTGGATTCAAGTTGCAAGTGCAACTCTGCAACTGCAACTCACCGCAGAGGTAGGCGGCTTTCCTGTTTTATAAGCCCTATTGCTTGCAACACTTATGCCTTAACCAGAAACACTAACAGCTTTTCTTTGAACAGATACCCTGTTGCACTTACAACTTGAATTCACGAATTGTTATAGCGCAGAAATTCCTCTTAACCTATCTATGTCAAAGGTGATTTTCCGGCAACAGCCGACGCTTCATCCGTTGGTAAAGAGTGACCGCAAATGAATGCCGCCGCTTGGCGTAGAGCGATGCGGGATTCCGGCACGATGCCGTCGAGCATTTGCCAGCAGTGAAACAGACCGTCATAGATTTCCAGCGTGCTGCTTCCACCGGCTTCCCTAACTTTAGCATCCACGCGGCGCGAATCATCCAGCAGTATTTCAGTCGAGCTGACTTGCAAAAGCAGCGGCGGCAATCCGCCAAGATCGGCGAAGACCGGCGACGCATACGGATCGAGCGGAGAGGCTTTGCCGAGATACGCGGCGGCAAATTCGGCGATGTTCTCCGTGCGGAACATCTGGCAACGGTCATCGTTGGACGAAACGGATGCGCCTGTTCCCGCAAGGTCTGTCCAAGGAGAAAAGCAGACGGCGCACGATGGAAGCGGCAGTCCTGCGTCTCGCGCACGCAGAAGTGTGCCGAGCACAAGCCCGCCGCCCGCCGAATCGCCCGCAAGGGAAATCATGTTCGCGTGCAATCCCTGTTCGAGCAGCCAGCGATAGGCGGCGACTGAATTATCGAGCGCCGCAGGGAATCTGTGTTCGGGAGCGAGCGGATAATCGAGTGCGAATACACGTCGGCGTGTCAGGCGCGCGAGCGCCGCCGTGATCGGGCGATGCGTCGCGGGGGAGCAGGAAACGTAGCCGCCTCCATGCAGATACAAGATGACTTTTTGATTTGGTTCGATTGGTATAACCCACTCGCCGCGCACGCCCGCATCATCATCAACAAACGGCAAGAGGCGCAGTCCGCGAGTCCGAAGCCATTGAAACAAACGCGTCGCGCCGAAGAGACGACGCGATCTGCGTGCGACTGCCTGCTCATCGTTTCCCCAACGCCGCCGCCGGATAAGCGTTCGGACGAATAGGTTAAAGCAACGTGCCTGCCAGCTAATCATCATCTTTGAGTATGCAACAGAACTACTGCTCTAAGCGGCTGGTAATTAAATACTGATAATCGAATGCTGAACGTAGTAGGGCATCGTTTTATTGCGTGGAGTAAAGCTGCGTGCTGCGCGCTGTGTGGTCGAAGGTGTAGTGATAAACGTAGCCGGGAAGCGGAATCGGGCGCGTGAATTGCACTCTCGCTTCCATGCGCCCGTCGCGCCTGATGGCGGTGATGCTCGCATCGTCCGGCACGCTGTAATCGGCGGCACTGGCCTTCAATTGCGCCTTCACCCAGTCGCTCGATTGCGTTTGCCCGAAGGTCGCTTTATCGACGGTCTGCTGCATCAAGTCTTTGTATTGATAAGCGTGGATGGCGACAGGCACATACTGTGATGCGGTATAGACGATGAGCGCGAGCAATAATAGAGTGACGAAAAACTTAAGGCGCGCGCTGCCCCGCTCTCCCGTTTTGATGCGAATTTGTTTCGCCGTGCCTCTTTGATTTTCGGATATATCTTTCATCCTGATTTCTTTTCCTTTAAGAAGTATGCCTTAATCCGGCGCGAAGCGAGGCGCGGAGAATTCGCGGCGGAATTTCGTTGCCGCTGACAATCCTTGCGCATCCAATTTTTTCGAGCAGCACCCATTTGATTTCGCCGCCAACGCTTTTTTTATCGCCGATTGTTGCGCGAAGAATCGACTCTTCATCGAGGTCGTCGGCGCGCGGTAAATTGCCTGCTAAAGCGATGGCAGCGCGCAAGCCTTTCAATTCTACCGCATCGCACAAGCCAGCGCGCACGGAAATTTCGCCCGCCACCAGCATACCGTAACCGACGGCTTCGCCGTGACGGAATCTTTTGTAATGTGTAACGGCTTCGAGCGCGTGCGCGATGGTGTGGCCGAAGTTTAAGATGCGGCGCGAACGTGTGTCCGTGCGCGAGAGTTCTTCACGTTCGTCGTTCGCGACGATTGAAGCTTTGAAGCAGCACTGCGCGGCGATTAATTCGCGCAAACCTTTTATGCGATCTTCCGCGTTTCTTCGCGCCGTTCGTTTATCGAGTAGAAAGCGTTGCGTTAGGTTGAAGAGTTTGCGGCTGCCGATTGCGCCCTGCTTGACGGCTTCGCACCACCCGGCGGTCAATTCGCGCGCGGGCAAAGTGCGAAGCGTTAGAGCATCCACGATGACTGCGCGCGGATGATGAAACGCGCCGATGGAGTTTTTACCGTGAACCGTATTAACGGCTGTTTTGCCGCCGACAGAGGAATCTATCTGCGCGAGAAGCGTGGTAGGGATTTGCAATACAGCGATGCCGCGTAAGTAAAGCGCCGCCGCGAGTCCTGCGAGATCGCCGACGACGCCGCCGCCGAGAGCGACAACAACATCGCTGCGTTCTATTTTGGCGGTTTGTAAAGCGTTGAGCGATTGTTCCAGCGTGCGCAGGGATTTGTAGCGCTCGCCGTCGCCAATCAAGAAAACGTGCGTCTCGAAATCGCTTTCGCGCAGGCTTTCGCGCACCGCTATTCCGTAAAGATCGTAAACTTTTTTGTTGGAAATGATGAACGCGCGGTTCGCATGTGGAGTCAAAACGCGGCGCGCGGTGCAGCCGGATGCGGCAAGCAGGCTCTCGCCGATTTCTATTTCATACCCGAACGCCGCGCTTCCAGCGAGACGCACGCGGACGCGCTCTGTGGTTTCTTTTTTAGCGTGCGCTGACATTCGCAATCAAAGTGTCTGCCAATAGCTCGAAGCTGATGTCGCCGAAGCCTATGTGCTGCGCGAGTTCTTCGACGGAGTAGCGCGAGGCAGTATTCCAGAGATCGATCATTTCATCGCCCGCCTTGCGCGAAGACCACCAGCGGCGGCCATAGCGCACGCGCAAGTGTTCGCGCAAGCACACTTCAAAGGCCCACGCGCGCAAATAATCCGCCGCGTAAAACCCGTCGTCAACGTCCCACAAATAAAGCTCCGGGCTGCGCGCGAAACCCGTCGCTTGCGTTAAGAGCGTCGCGTAAGTCTCCTTCATCTGCGTCGAACGCAACGTGTTCGCGTCCGCATCATGCAAAGCTCTTTCGTAAATCAGCTTAGCGCAGTGGCGGCGCACGTTATGCAGCGCAAGAAGCGAGAGGCGGCGCATGATGTGTTGCGCGCGATCAGGCCGCAAGTGCCGCTGTTCCGCAATCCACGCGGCATCCTGAAAAAGATTATTAAGCAGAAAGGCATGAGCCTCGCACGTCGCGTAATCCGGCGAATAAAGAAATTCCGGGTACTGCTGAATTAGTTCGCGCGAAGACCAGCCGAAGTGCTGCGCGTGTCCCGCTTCGTGAAAGAAAACAGTGTAATCGTAAGCGCCGCCGATGGGCGCAAGCAGAAGGCGCACATCGTCCGGCGGAGCGATGCGAAAACAGGCGGCGCGCGGATTCTTGAAGGGACGCGCTTCCGTATCTATGTGGATATTATTTTGTGTCTCCGCGCGAATCCCTAGATTTTCCATCGCTGAAAAGTAGGTCTTCATCAACTCGCGCGCGGGAAAAAAATCGTCCAGATCGCTCATGCGTTGGAAATAGAAAAAGTCCGCGTGCTGAAGTTCATCGGTCTTTGCCGCAGGCAGTTGCTTTGCCGTCCATTCAACGAGCGCCACAGTGTAGGCGCTCTGCGTTCGCTCGAGAAACTTTTGCGCGGAGAAAGCCAGTTGGTCGTAGTCTATGCGCTTAATGTCTGCGAAGAGTGCGCGGTAGGATTCCGTGCCGAGCGTGCGTGATTCACCGTGAAAGGAATCGAGGCGCGCGGCGCGCAGATCGTTGCATGAAGCGAGCGCGTCGATCCAGCGCGCGGTTAATTCACGACGCCGCGCGGCATTCGTTTCGTTGGCAATCTTTTCGGGAATGTTGTGGACGGGAAGGCTGTCATCTTCCCAAGCGATGCGAACGCTCGATTCACAGAGCGCGCGCTCATCCGTCAACTCTCGCACATGCGCTTCCAGATAACCGATGCGCGCCGCGCCATTCAACGCGTGCAGGCTGGCACGCTCCGTTTCGAGATGCGCGGGAACGGATTCCTCGGCGCGCGCCAGATCATTGACGGCTTCGCGCGTGAACAAATCGCTATAACGCTCGTAGATTTGACGTGAGCGGAGTTCCGGCTCGAAGCCCGCGCGGTAATCGTAGTGCGCCAATTCAAAAGCGGAATTAAACTCGGCAAACTCGCGTCGATAGTCGCTTATATCCATGCTCGGCGGGAGCGTAGAAGCTCTGCTTTCACTAAAGTTAGTCGGAGAAAAACGGTCGGAAGCACAACGAACGGATTGTAGCATAATGTTGAAAGTCGAAAGGCGAGCGGCGAAAATTTGTGACGGAAGAAGAATCGCGTGGCGTGGACATAAAGCGAGAGGGCATGGCAACGTGGGAGTCTGCCATGCCCTCTCTAATGCGTGGTTACTGTCCTCACCCCAGCAACCACTGAGACGGAGGATCCACCAACCGTCTCTTCTTGCCCCGCAATATACACCGCAATGCTTATGCCATGCAAGCGCTAATTAGTGAAATCCATCTATCTCACGCTTTTTCGCGGAAGTCTTCTTTATAACTCTCTTTATTGATTCTGAAAGCACAGGGTAAAACATACCCGACACGTAGATTTTACACGCAAGACCGCGTAAGAAATACGGTGCGGGGTACTCTCGGGTTTAGTTTCCAAGTCTCTCTTTGATGACGGCGGCGAGCGTTTTTGCTTGTCGCTCGATTTCTTCCTGATGCTCGCCTTCGATCATCACGCGCGCCAGATTCTCCGTTCCCGAATAACGCAACAGCAGCCGCCCGCGCCCCTTCAATTCCGCTTCGACGATTTGCGCTACGTGCATAATTTCCGGCATGTCCGCGAAAGGCCGCTTTTCCCGAACACGCACGTTGACGAGCACTTGCGGATAACGCTCGAAGCCTTCGGTCAATTCGTCGAGCCGCGCGCCGCTCTCCTGCATCGCGCGTAACAGAAAAAGCGTTGTCATCATGCCGTCACCGGCGAGGCTGCGGCGCGGGAAAATAAGGTGGCCGGATTGTTCGCCGCCTAGCTCGGTGTTTGTTTTGAGCAATTCTTCGAGCACGTATTTGTCGCCGACATCGGCGCGCAAAAGTTCTATGCCGCGCGAGCGCAGGGCAAGCTCAAGCCCTATGTTGCTCATCACAGTTGCGACGACGGCGTTGCCCGCAAGTTCTCCGCGTTTTTGTAAATAACCGGACATCGCCCACAGCGTCGCATCGCCGTCAACGAATTCGCCACGCGCATCGACAAAGAGCGCGCGGTCTGCGTCGCCGTCAAAAGCGACTCCCAAATCCGCGCCGCTCTCGATGACTTTGCGGCGCAGTCCTTCGATGTGCAGCGAGCCGCAATCGAGATTGATGTTGCGTCCGTCAGGCGTGTTATTAATCGCCGTCACGCTCGCGCCGAGACGCTGGAATAAATTGGGCGCTAATTGAAACGCCGCGCCGTTCGCGCAATCCAGCACGAGCTTCAGGTTTGAGAGCGACAGACCGTCACCGACTTCCTGCGCGAGATAATCGAGATAGCGCTCTCTGAAGGCGGCGGCTTGATTGTCCTCGCTGCCAGCATCATGTTGCTTTGAAAAGTTTGTTGAAAAATCTTTGGCCTCTTGTGCTTCGGGCGCAGAGGTTCCGGCGTGAATGTGTGCTTCGATGCGGCGCTCTGTTTCGTCGTCTATTTTGCGTCCCGACGGAGCAAAAATTTTGATACCGTTATCCTGATATGGATTGTGCGAAGCGCTGACGACGACTCCCGCGTCCGCCGGTAAAGTGCGCGCTAGGTAAGCGACGCCCGGTGTCGTAATAACGCCCGCCGATTCACACACCGCGCCCGCTTCACGCGCGCCCGCGATGAGCGCCGCTTCGATCCACTCGCCGGACTCGCGCGTGTCGCGCCCGATGACAAGGCGTGTGGTTTGATTACCGGATTTTTCCGCGAGATGCTCTGCGAGAGCGCGTCCGGCAATGCGTATGCTGTGCGCGTCGAGCGGAAAGCGTCCGGCCTCGCCGCGTATTCCGTCTGTGCCGAAAAGTTTTGCCATATATGTATGCTGCAATTTTTAGATTCACGTCGCAAGACAAGCGACGTGCGCGTTGTCTCAAGATATTTGGAACACTGAATTTATGTTTGGGATACTGACTTTCGCTGCATCCTGCGCGGCATAACGTCAAGGGTTGTTGCCAGCCTTAGCGATCTCTAGCTGCACGCTGACAGTTGCATCGAGCGCGTTAATTTTCGGATCGTCGATGTCTACAGCGACTTGCGCAACAGTCGTCGTGTCGCGCAGCGAGTCGAGTTGAATGGATTCTGTTAAAGCGTGTTCCAACGCGTTCACGCGGCTCGCGGGGCCGCGTACTCTAACCTTCGCGGGAACGATGTTGACGGCGCGCAGTTCATAACCTTCTGGGAGCTTGCCTTCAAAACGCGGCGCAATTGTTACTTCACGCTGCACGCGCGGTTCAAGATGCAGAGGCACGTTCGACGGCTCGATGCGCGTCAGGCGCACGCCGTCCGGCAATTCCAGACGAACGCTTTCGGGCGTCAGACGTATAACTCTCTCGCCCGGTTTGCGGTCGCTGATGTCTACATAAGCGACTAAATCGCGGACGTTGATGCGGTCAAGCGCCTGACGACTTCCCGCGAATGTCGCTGCGATGTCGCCGCGCAGATCATTGCTGATTTCCATATCCGTGGGCAAACGAAAAGTAAGTTGAATGCCGGACAAGCGAATCGTCGCGCGCGCGCGCTGTCCCGTCAGCCCGTACCACAGTCCGAGCGTGAGCGCGAGCGCGAGAAGTTTCAACAATAGATCATCGAGAAAAATTTTGCGCAGCCAATTATGCCGCGCCGCCTGTGTATGTTGGCGCGCATAAAATTCTCGTCCATCATCGCCGCGAAAAGGCATAAGAATGAAAAGCGAGTATTCAGGAGGCAGAAGGCAAAAACAGAAGTAGGAGACCGGAGTCAGAAGTCAGAATGAAAAAGCAGTGAGGATGACCTTTGCACCAAATTCTCTCGTCGTTTGGTTTACTTCTTAAGCTGCATTTATTCTGTCTCCTGACTTCTATTCTTACGTTGACACTGCTTCATTGGCTTCGGTTTCAGCTTCCGGCAAGGCTTTTTCCTTTGCGCGTTTCTGCGATTCTGCGGAAGATTCGAGCGCTTGAAAAATAGCGGCGCGTAGTTTCGTGGCATCGAAACCGCGTTTGATGCGCCCGCCTTGCACAAAGGAAATTAAGCCTGTTTCTTCCGAAACAACGACCACCACCGCGTCGGAATCTTCCGTGATGCCGATGGCCGCGCGGTGGCGTGTGCCGAGGTCTTTCGAGAGCATCGAGTTCAAAGTGAGCGGCAGAAAACACGCGGCGGCGGCGACGCGATGACGCCGCACGATAACCGCGCCGTCGTGTAAGGGCGTCGTCGGGTTAAAGATCGTCACCAGCAGATCGTAGCTTAATTCGGCATCGAGTTTGACGCCGCCGTCAATCACGTTTTTGAGTCCGACGCCGCGTTCGATGACGATCAGCGCGCCCGTCTTGGTCGAGGCCAGAGTGGTTGCCGCGAGCACGATTTCGTCATACGCGCCTTCGCCGAATTGCCCGCTCTGGCGGCGCGTGAAGGGCATTTGAAAGCGATTGCCGAAGCCGATCAGCGCCTGCCTGATTTCAGATTGAAAAAGCACGATGACGGCGACGGGCAGATAAAAAACTCCGCCGCGCAGCACAAATTCGAGCGTCGTCAAATCCTGATAAACGGCGAACCAGTAAAGCAAGGCGAAGGCCGCCAGCGCTGCCATCATCGGCGCGGCGCGTGTTCCGCGCACGAGTTTCAAGATGGTGTACACGATCAGAAAGACGAGCGCGATGTCCGCCAGATTGCGCGGCTCGAACAGTCTTACCAATTGCTCTTTGTATGGCAGCAGTAAAAGCACTTTTCAACGTCTCTTTGAAACAGTGTGCGGTCAATTGATTAAGGACGATACTCCGAATAAATAAGTTTCCGGCTGCTCCTTGAAGCCATATTGAACATTCGTTTTGACAGCGCTCGATACGGCTCTAAGGTCAGCAAACTCCGTGTGGATTATCTTGCAAAAAAACTCACAAGGCAAGAGCGCGACGTCAGAATGCTCGGCAAGCAATTTTGGAAGCCATGTTTAAGAGCATTTTGATGTTTAATCTCGGGCGGGCGTGAAGTGATTTTAAGGCTCGACGCGGCGCTTTTGTTGCACGGATTGCAGAAAGCCGATGAGTTCGCCGCGCGTGTCCAAGACGGCCAGAGAATGCGTGCCGTTTCGCCGCATCAGTGCCTCGGCCTGCGTCATCGCTGTTGAGGATTGGACGAAGAGTTGATCGCTCACGGGACGCATCACATCGCGCGCGTATGTATGCCGCCAGCGCTCGCGCGGCAACGCCTTCAAATCTTCGAGGAAGAGTATGCCGTGCAGTTGGCGCCCGCGCGCCACGGGAAAACTCGTTTGGCGATAACGCGGCAGAACGTCGTCGATAAAGTTGCTCACCAGAATATCCGGCTCAATCGCAATCGGCGCAATCATCGCGTCGGCCACCGTCGCAGGCGCAGCATAACGCGCAACACGCACAACGCTGATCGCCGCGTCGAGTAGAAACAGCCCGACCAAGACCGTCCACAAACCCATCGCAAGGGCTTGAAAGTTCGGTGCGAAAATCATGTAGACGCCGAAGACGATGAGCGTCGCGGCAATCAGCACGCCGCAGATTCCTGCCTTGCGCGTCGCATCCGCGATGTCGCCGCTTTTGTGCCAGAGCAACGCGCGCAGCACACGCCCGCCGTCGAGCGGATAGCCCGGAAAAAGATTAAAGACGGCGAGCAACAGATTCCCCGCGCCGATAAAAAAGAAGACCGCGACGGTCAAACGATAATCGCCGAGCGAGGCAATCGCCGCCGCCGCAATGCCGGTCATCGCAAACAAAAAACTCGCCGCAGGGCCTGCAATGGCGATGCGAAATTCCGCGCCCGGACTGTCCGGCTCACGACTTAGGCGCGCGAGGCCGCCGAACGGATGCAGCACTATTTCTTCGATGCCGATTCCTTCGGCGCGTCCCATCAACGCGTGCGACAGTTCATGCCCGAGCACGGAGAGAAATAATCCGACAGTCGTCGCAAGGCCGAGCATCCACGCCGTCAACGAATCTGCGGGCGGCACAAGCAGAGTTCCGATCATCGTCGCGCCGTTCTGCAATCGCGCCGCCGTCAGCCAGACGCTCAAGGCAAAGACGGCGAACCAGCGGTAATCTATACGCACGGGAATTCCGTAAATGCGCATTACCGTCAGTTGTCTTTTGAAGAACCCGGCGATATTCATTCCGCTTACTTCTGTTTTAACACCGGCGTCAATGAAGGATGCGGCTTAGTTGAAAAGTCTAAGGCTTGATGTTTACCGTAGCTTTTAGGCGTAATTCCAACTTGAAAAGGTTGCGGCGCAAAAAAGCTGAAGCCGCTCTTCTCGTGCTGCGTGATAACGGGCAACGTAAAAGCGAATTGCGGAAGCTCCGACGGACAAGGATTAATTATACTCATCTTAAAATCAATTCCTTCGGGCGGCTTCGTCACACGCAACTTAAAATCAACTGTATCGGACGGAACAATGATCTGCATTTTGAAGCGGCTGCATGGATCGCTGCCGCCGTTGCGCAAGATGAGTGAACTCTGTTGCGCGTGGACTGCGCTGCACAAAAGGAACATAAGAGCGAAAGCATAAAGTGAGAAATGCCGCATAACAAATATTCTCCTTTGTTAATTCTCAAGCTAATCCGACTTCAGATTGCAGACATTATTCAAGCCTGCGCGTCAATCAGCGGATGCTGTTCGTTGCGCGCGACGCGGCGCAGCAGAAGCGGCTCGTCGAAGAGTTGCATCAGCCCGCGCACGATGCTGAAACGCGGCTCGTCGGCGATGCGCACTTGAAGTTTTGTTTCGCGCTCCAAATACGTTTGCAGATTTTCGAGCAGCGCGCCGCCGCCCGTTAAGATTAGTCCGCGATCATAGATGTCTGCGGCGACTTCGGGCTGAAGTTCCGCCAGAGTCTCGCGCACTTCGTCGGCGATTTTGCGTATGACGGTTTGCGCGACGCCGTAAATGTCCGCCGCCGTGACATTGATTGCGCCGGGGCTTCCCGTTTGCACGTCGCTGCCGCGCACGGAAACTTTGCGCCCCGCGTCATCCGGCTCGATGGCAGAACCCAATTCGATTTTCAAACGCTCGGCAGTCGCCGCGCCGACGCTCAAGCCGCGATGACGCCTCAGCAAATCCATGATCGCCGTGTCGATGTCGGAACTGCCGATGCGTTCGGCGCGCGCATGGACAATCGTGCCGCCCGCGACGATAGCGACGTTCGTCGTGCTGCCGCCGATGTCCACCACCGCCGAAGCATGATTGTCGTCGATGGAGACGCCCGCGCCGAGCGCTGCCGCGAGTCCTTCCTCGACCATGTAAACGCGCCCGATGTGCGCGTATTCGGCGGCGCTCAGAAGCGCGCGCTGTTCGACCTGCGTGACGCCGGACAAAACGCTCATCACGGCGCGGCGGCTGAAATGCGAAATGCCGCTTCTGGCTTCGCGCACAAAGCGATCAAGCATCGCCTGCGTTCTTTCAAAATCGGCAACGACGCCGTCCACCATCGGCGCAATCACCGCGACATCGCGCCCTTCGCGCCCGAGCATCTGCTGCGCTTCGCGCCCGACGGCAAGCACTTCGCCGGACAGTTTGTTGACGACCACAATCGACGGCTCGTCAACAACGACGCCGCGCCCGCGCACATCGATAATCGTGCTTGCTGATCCCATATCAATCGCCATCGAATCCGAGACGATATTTCGCAGCGCATTGAAGCGCATAAATGAGCGTGTTTTGCGCATAAAAGATTGTGATGACATGATTACCGAATGACTACTGAATGAATAACAAGAACAGAGGATAATGTCAGTGATCGCAAGCGGACGGGCGACACACGATAATCCTAGCAGCGTCCGCCAAGACTGACAACTGCTTTAAGCCGGACGGCGAAACACTTCGCAGCGAGCATTGTCAACGCCGCTAAAATATCCGAGATGATGCCCGTCTCAAGGTCTTTAATTTTTTTCCAATCGAACGCATTAGCGTAACGATGTATAATGCGCCGCTTCCGCGCCGACGATTTCCGGCAGCGCATAAATCAACATTAGCGAGGAAATGAAAATGCGTCGCGGTCTAACAAACACACTTTTGCTGCCGGGTATTTTGTTGTTCGGTTTCGCATTGCAGGCACACGCGCAAACGCCCGCGCCCGCAACAATTTCTTCCCGAATCGCGGCGGCGGACAATAGCAGCGGCGACAACCGCGCCAGCGCGCAGCCATCCGCGCCATCCGTCACGGAACTCGACGAAGTGCGCCGACTGGTGCGTGAGCAGGGCGAAGAACTGCGCCGCCTGCGCGAAACCGTCACGCAGCAATCGAGCATCATAAACGAATTGCGCGAGCGCGTCGCACACACCGAAACGACAAACGCGCCGCTCACAGACACGCTTGCGGCAACCACCGCAACGACACCGCAAAATGCGCAGGGCAGCGCAAAACCCGCGACGACGGACGAGCGCCTGACACGCGTCGAAGCACAGGCGAAAAAAACGACTGACACTGTCGCCAAACAACTCGGCAACATCGCATTCAGCGGCGATCTGCGCCTTCAGTACGATTCATTCTACGGTCAACTCAATGCCGCGCCGAACAATGCAGACCCGACCATTCTCGGCAACGAACTTTCCGCGCGCCAACGCCTGCGCCTGCGCGCGCGTCTGGCGATGCGCGGCGAAATCGGCAAGACCTTTGATTGGGGCTTGCGTTTTTCAACCGGCGGCCTCTCCGATGTTATCTCCGCCAATCAAGTGCTGACGGATTTCTACAACCGCAAACAATTCGCGCTCGATCAAGCTTATCTGACGTGGAAGCCGAAGCGCGCGCCCGGCCTGCGTTTACAGGGCGGCAAGTTTGAAACGCCTTGGCTGCACACGGAAATGACTCTCGACAATGACATACAGCCCGAAGGCATCAACGAATCTTACGCGCGTGACTTCAAAAATTCACGATTGCAAAATCTCACCCTCGTCGCATGGCAACTGCCCTTCCTCGAACGCAATGCCGCTTTCATACGCAACGTCAATAACGAGGTCAGCATAGACCAATCGCGCCGGGCGGGGCGCGACTTAGCGCTTTACGGCGGACAGCTTCGCACGCGCTTTGCCATCGCGCCAAAGACTGATCTTACCTTGTCGGCAACCGATCTTTATTTCTCCGGCACGCAGTTCATCACGCCCGTTCAATTCTTCGGCAATCAAATTCAACTGCCCGTCACGATTACGATTCCAGCCAACGGCAACACGCCCGCGCAAATTGTCACGGGGCAAGCCTTGATTGCGCGCGAGCTGCTCGTCGCGGGCAACGGCAATCTGGGAATTTCGTCTGCCACAAACAACGCGCTTAACCGCGACGGGCGGCTCGCTTCCGGCTACAATCTGGTGGACATCATCGGGCGCTTGGACTTAACGCAAAGCAAGCGTTTCCCCGTCGCGCTCATTCTTAATTATGTGACGAACACGCAAACGCGCTCCGTCGTCGCGGCAGGCACAAACGGCGCGAACGTGTTGCAGCCTAATCACGAAAACAAAGGTTTCTGGGCAGAAGTTTCGGCGGGCAAAACAAAGGCTCGCGGCGATCTTTTTTTCGATTACACATTCATGCGAATCGAAAAGGACGCAGTGCTCACGCCGTTTAATTTCTCCGACATCGCGCAGCAATCCGACATACGCGCCAACCGCGTTATCTTTACTTACACAGTCGATCCGCGCGTGCTCTTAACGGCGACAGGCATTTTTACGCAGCGCGCGAACGGGCTGCTCGGCGTCTTTACTGCTGCTCCCGCCAATTCGCTTAATCGTCAAACTGTGCGCTTGCAGTTCGATACGACGTTTCGCTTTTAAGCGGGATATGTTCGTTCACAGAAACGTAACATGATTGCTTTAACATTCCGTTTTTGAATTCAGCGCGCAACTGCCTTCATTGTTCGAGGCTTTCAGTATTATGGCTACGTCGCAATCCAAGCTTTCTTCAACGGCAACTCCGGCAAGCACCCCCACCGCCGCGCCCGCTGCTACTGTGACGCTGCCGCAACGCTCCAACGACTTAATGGAAACGGCAAACGTCAAGGATGGGGCAGTCACTACGCCAACTAAAATCAGCGTGCGCGGAATGAACTTTTATTACCAACGCGTGCAGGCGCTCTACAACGTTTCCGTCGAGATCGGCGCGCAGAGAGTGATGGCTTTAATCGGCCCTTCGGGGTGCGGCAAGTCAACTTTTCTGCGCACCTTGAACCGCATGAACGATACGATTCCCGGCACGCGCGTGACCGGCGAAATTAATATCGACGGACAAAACATTTACGCGCCGGATGCGGATGTCGTCGCACTCAGGCGCAAGGTCGGAATGGTCTTTCAAAAATCGAACCCGTTCCCGAAATCCATCTTCGATAACGTCGCCTACGGATTGCGCATCAATCGTTTGGCAGCAAACAAATCAGACCTCGAAGACCGCGTCGCGCAGGCGCTTCAGGATGCGGCGCTCTGGGATGAAGTCAAGGATCGTTTGAAAACTTCCGCGCTCGGACTCTCCGGCGGGCAGCAGCAGCGCCTCTGCATCGCGCGCACGCTCGCCGTCCGGCCTGAAATAGTATTGATGGACGAACCAGCCTCGGCGCTCGATCCGATTGCGACGCAGAAAATCGAAGAATTGATTGTCGAACTCAAAAAGCAGTACACGATCATCATCGTCACGCACAACATGCAACAGGCGGCGCGCGTCTCCGATTACACTTCGTTTTTCTGGCTCGGCAAGCTCGTTGAAACCAACACCACCGAACGCATTTTCACTAACCCTGAAAACAATTTGACGGAAGATTACATCACAGGACGATTCGGTTAATCGGGCTGACAAACTTGAAAGGCAGGCGGCATGGACAGGCTACTTGATCGTGAATTGAACGCGTTGCGTGACCGCGTGCTGCTGCTCGGCGGCGAAACTGAAACGGCGCTCCAGAAGGCGATGTTCGCGCTCGTCGAACGCGACACCCGAACGGCGAAAGAAGTGCTCGCGGGCGACGACGAAATCGACCAATTAGAAATCGAGATAGACCGTTTGTGCGTTGACACTATCGCGCTGCGCCAACCTGCGGCGCGCGATCTGCGTTTCGTTATTTCAGTGGCGAAGATTACGCCGATACTTGAGCGCATCGCCGATCACGCCTGCAACATCGCGCGCGCCGCCATCGAACTCAACGACGAGCCGCAACTAAAGCCGCTCGTCGATTTGCCGCGCATGGCTGAAGACGCGTCGGGGATGCTGCGCGCGGCGCTCGATGCCTTTACCTCGAACGACGCGGCGGCGGCGCGGCGCACAATCGAACGCGACGATTTAATTGACGCGGCATATAACCGCGTCTTTCACGATCTGATTCGCTTGATGGTCAGCGATCCGTCCACGACGAAGCGCGCCGCACATCTTCTCTTCGTCTCAAAACATCTGGAGCGCATCGGCGATTATGTAACGGACATCTGCGAGTTGACCGTGTACATGACCGAAGCGGCCTTTATCAAACACAGTAATTAAAGCTTGCTAGCGCGGCGAATAAGCGAAGCAAAATAAACGCGCCTTCAAACATCGTCCGCCGCAAAACATCTTTGCCGTAACGTTCATCGGCGACGCCGTTCCAACGCCCTTGCGTTCCCTCTCAATCACTCCACGAAATGCCGCCCGACTAAAGTGCTTGACGCTTCATCACACGCTTGTTACACTTTCGTGAGAATTGAGCGCAATGCCTGACGCACCCGACAATGCGTCCCCCTCAAAGAACGAGTCAACATTTGCAGACCGACGTGTGCGGCGTGAAGTCTGAATTTTTACAAGTAGTGGAGGTGCTATGGTAGGCTTCAAGGTCGGCCAAAAGGTCGTTTACCCCAATCACGGGGTCGGAACCATCGAAGAGATCGAACACAAACAGATCGGCGCGGCCTCGCTTCCCTTCTATACGCTTCGTCTTGCGGCAACCAACTCGGTTGTTTTAGTCCCCGTCGCCAACGCCAGTGAGGTTGGGCTTCGCTACCCGATTACCACAGGCGAATGCGAATTACTGTTAAAAAATCTGGCGGACGATTTTTCAGCGCCCGCGCATGATTGGAAGGATCGCTTCAAAGATTTTTCCGACAAGATGCGCACCGGAGACATCTTTGCCGTCGCCGATGTGCTCAAAAATCTGACGTACCTCAGCCACCTCAAGCCGCTTTCCTTCCGCGAACAGCGTATGCTCGAACGCGCGCATTATCTCGTCGTCTCGGAGCTATCGGTCGTGTGCCGCCAGGCTGAATGCAATGTCGGGCCGCGCGTCGAACAAGCATTAGTCCGCGCCTGCTCGAAACACGAACGCCAGCCAGCACGCGCGCGTGCCGCCGGTGCCGCAGCCGGACATTGATTTCCGGCCACCGAAGTTTCGTCCATATCCAATTATCATAACTGCCTTTTCCGCACTGAAACGGCGCTGGGAGCTTTCGTAAAGCCCGCGCCTTTTCAGTCCGCGCGTGAGCTTTCACAAATACCCGTTCTTTATGAATTGAGAACGCTTATTTTAGAGCGCTGCCGCTACCTTCCGCCCGCCTGCGCATGATATAATTTCAGGCTATGAAAACGAGCAAGACGAAACTTTACGACTGCTCTTTCATCTAACAAGCAATGGACGAACCCGCCCGGTATCTTTTCACTCTTTTTTTCAGCGAAGCAGCGCTTCCCGAAACCTTATCGTTTACCGAAGCGACGCTCAAGCTTTTGGCCGTGCTGATTCTGGTCGCCGCCAACGGCTTTTTCGTCGGCTCGGAATACGGGCTGGTGACGGCGCGCCGCCCGCGTCTGGAAGAACGCGCGGCGGCGGGAAGCAAAGGCGCAATGGCCGCGCTTCGCCTGCTCGACACGCCGACAGTCTTTATTTCCGCCGTGCAGCTAGGCGTCACGCTTGCTTCGCTGGCGCTCGGATTAATCGGCGAACCGACCATCGAAACGCTGCTGCTGCCCTTTGTCGCGCGCATTGCAACCGAAGGCACGGTAGCGTATGTCGCGCACGGAGCGGCGACGGCGCTGGCGTTTGCAGCGGTGACGTTTTTTCATGTCGTGATGGGCGAATTGCTGCCGAAAATGGTTGCGCTCGAACGCGCGGAAATGGTCGCGGTTTTTTCGGCGCGCCCGCTCGAATTATTCGGCAGGGTTTTCCGCGCGCCGATCTGGGTGCTGAATAAATCCGGCGCGACGCTCGGACGCCTGCTCGGGCTTAAATCCTCGCTCGAACACGCTGCCGTTTATACGGAAACGGAACTGCGTCAACTCGTTGACATCTCGCGCGCGAGCGGGCATCTGCGCCACGATGAACAACGATTGATTCACCGCGTCTTTGAATTTTCAGACACGCTTGTGCGCGAAGCGATGGTTCCGCGCACGGAGATGGTCGCCATCTCGAACGATTGCTCGCTCGAAGACATCGCAAAATCCTTTCGGGAACACGGCTATTCGCGTATGCCCGTTTACCGCGAATCGCTCGACGACGTGATCGGCTTTATCCACAGCAAAGATTTGCTGCCTTACTTGCTGCGCCCGGAAACCTTCCGCCTCGAACACGTTTTGCAAGCGCCGCTTTACGTTGTCGACACGGCGCGCCTCGAAGACGTGCTGCGGCAAATGCAGCGCGCCAAAGCACATTTCGGTTTCGTGGTGGACGAGCACGGCGGCGTCGAAGGCGTTATTACTCTGGAAGACTTGCTGGAAGAAATTGTCGGCGACATCTCCGACGAGCACGACGAAGAAGTTAATGAGCAGATTACAGAAGAGCGCGACGGAACTTATTTGCTCGAGGGCGGGCTTGCCGTGCGCGATCTTAATCGCCGCTTGCATCTCAAAGTGCCGGAATCCGAAACCTACACGACCATCGCCGGATTTTTGATGACCGAAGCAGGCCATGTGCTCGAACCCGGCGAAACAATCAAACACGACGGGCACGTCTTTCACGTCGAACGCGTCGAGCGCCGACGCGTTCGACGTGTGCGCCTCGAACGAGTCGAAAAACTCTCTGGCGAACAACGGGGAACCGCCGCGTTAGACAGCCAAGGCGTTGAGAAAACTAATGGCGAAGCTCGACTTTAATCCCGCTGCGCAGTAAACGATTTTATCAACGCGCCGTGGCTTTGTTGCATAAATAGGGTTTTGTGCCCATATATTGTGGAAGACCCGTCAAATTTCAGACCCGAAACCGCAATATATAGATTTATGCAACAACGCCACGCGCCGTTGTGGGAATTACACACCGGAACGCTTCCCAAACGAACACGGCTTATGCTTTGCTTTGTTTCTTTGCCGCTTCAAGTTTTTTTGCCGCCTTGAGTTTCTTCGCCGCCTTAGCCTTAATATCTCTGCGCCTTCCATTTTTATCGGCGGACATTTTTTTAATCAACCTCAGTCCTTCCTCTCTCGCCTTAATCGCAAGCTGCAAGGCTTCCTTTTCGCTGCGCCCGTCCGTAGAAAAATGGAACTTTCGATTAACGCGCTTGCCGTTCGGCAAAACCCAACCCGCCTGCCAGACTTCGTAGTAAATCCCTCTTTTGACCGAGCGCGTTTTGTGAATACCGGCGATGCCGCTCTGGTTACGGGAATTCGTTTTATTGAACATGTTGCCGCGCTCCGGTTTCGGGTAAACCAGCAGCAGCGCATCGCGGTGGGTCTTCGCTTCGTGCAGCGCGTTGCTTTCGCCGCCGCACGCCGCATCGCTGAAAAACTTATGAATCATTTCTCCGTCACGGTGTATTCTCACCCACCAGCCGTGCTGATTCTTTCTCGCGTAATCGACGCGCGTGATATTGCGCAACCTTTTATCTCTCGTCATTCGATCTCCCTTTGTCGTGCCTAACAATTCATTACAACGAACGAAACGTATCATGAAATCAATGTCGCCTGCAAAAGTTTGTTAGAACAGATGAAACTGCTAAACATCGCCCGCGCGGACTTCGCTTCGCGGCAAATCAAATGTTAAAGTTGGGCGCGAAATAATCGAACACGACGGCTGAAGGGAAGCGAAGTTTTTTTATGAGCATGATCGAGCAGATTACGGCGCGCGAGATATTGGATTCACGCGGCAATCCGACAATCGAAGCGGAAGTTATGTTGATCGGCGGCGAAGTCGGGCGCGCTGCCGTTCCGTCCGGCGCATCGACGGGTGAACATGAAGCGGTTGAGCTGCGCGACGAAGACAAAAAGCGCTACGGCGGCAAAGGCGTGCTCAAAGCCGTCCGCAATGTGCAGCAGATAATCGCTCCTGAAATCGAAGGCATGGACGCGCTCGATCAATCCGAAATAGACGCGGCGCTGATTGACTTGGACGGCACGAAAAATAAAGCGAAGCTCGGCGCGAATGCTTTGCTCGCCGTATCAATGGCGACGGCGCGCGCCGCGGCCGCACACGTCGAACTTCCGCTTTATAAATACTTGGGAGGCCCTAACGCGAGACTGCTTCCGCTGCCGATGATGAACATCTTGAACGGCGGCGCGCACGCAGACAACAACGTAGATTTTCAGGAATTCATGGTTGTCCCCGTCGGCGCTCAAACCTTCCGCGAGGCGCTGCAAACAGGCGCGGAAATCTTTCACGCGCTCAAAGCCGTCTTGAAGAAAGCGGGGCTTGCGACGAGCGTCGGCGACGAAGGAGGCTTTGCGCCGAACCTACGCTCAAACGAGGAAGCAGTCGAAACGATTCTCGAAGCAATTACGCAGGCGGGCTATAAAACGACGCGCGACGTGATGCTCGCGCTCGATCCGGCGGCAAGCGAATTCTACGACGGCGCATCCTATGTCTTCAAAAAATCCGACAAGCGCAAATTATCGAGCGACGAGATGGCTGCATACTGGAAGGATTGGGCGAATAAGTATCCGATTATTTCCATCGAAGACGGCATGGCGGAAAACGATTGGGACGGCTGGAAAACTTTGACGATTGAACTCGGCGCGCGCGTGCAACTCGTCGGCGACGATCTGTTTGTCACTAACACGAAGTTTCTGCGAAAGGGCATCGAACAAAACTGCGCTAATTCTATTCTCATCAAGGTCAATCAAATCGGCACGCTCACGGAAACGCTCGACTGCATCGAGCTGGCTAAAACGCACAATCGCACCGTCGTCATTTCGCATCGCTCCGGCGAAACAGAAGACCCGTTCATCGCAGACCTCGCCGTTGCCACCAGCGCAGGGCAAATCAAAACCGGCAGCCTCTCGCGCTCAGACCGCATCGCAAAATACAATCAACTGCTGCGCATCGAAGAAGACTTGCGCACTGCTGCGCGCTTTCCCGGTATGGACGCTTTTTATCAACTCGCAGGGAAGGATTTGCCCGAAACGAAAACAGCAAACGCCTCGTCCACAAAATCACAGAAGAAAGCACGCGCGGCGAAACGATAAAAGCACGCGCGGCGAAAAGGGCGCGCTGCCTGCGTGAAGTGGAAATGTAACATTCAGGGTAGTGAACTAAAGATAATGCTTTTTCAATTGCCACTAGCACAAGCCTCGTGGTTAATGATTGGCAAGAGGGAAGCGGCTTTAGCCGAACATCTAATTTAACTTCTTCCCTTTCGCTTGAGCGTAAATTAGGCTAAAGCCAAAAGGGAATTCAATCTTTTGGAATTCGGTTCAAGCCTTGCTCCGCTCAACTTATTGTCCACTAGCTGAAGCTAGTGGCAATTGATAAAATTTTTATCAGCAGTATATTGTTAGCTCACTGCTACACGCGAATTTCGCAGCCGCGAATTTTCAAGAGACAAGAGAATCGGGCAGGAGAATCGAGCTTGACGACGAACACGCAAGCGCCGCTCGCGCTTATCATCATCGACGGCTGGGGCTATGCGCCTTCGAGTGAAGGCAACGCTATTTCGCTCGCCTCGACGCCTTACTACGACGAACTGCTGGAGAAATATCCGCATACGCTTCTTGAAGCATCCGGCACGCGCGTCGGGTTGCCGCCCGGCGTGATGGGCAATTCCGAAGTCGGGCATTTGAACATCGGCTCAGGCCGCGTTATTCGCATGGACGTGTCGCGCATCGATCAAGCCATTGCGACGGGCGAGTTTTTTCAGAACGAAGATATTGTTCGCGCAATGGACAACGCGAAATCGCGTGATGGGGCATTGCACTTGATCGGGCTTTTGTCTGACGGGCAGGTTCATTCATCGCAGGAACACGTCTACGCTTTTTTGCGCATGGCAAAGGAGCGCGGGCTGCAACGCGTTTACGTTCATTGTTTTTTAGACGGGCGCGACACGCCGCCCACGTCCGCCCACGGCTACGTCGAAGCCTTGCAAATCAAATGCGCCGAGATTGGTTGCGGGCGCGTCGCTTCCGTCATCGGGCGCTTTCACGCGATGGACAGAGACAAGCGTTGGGAGCGAACAAAGCGCGCTTACGATCTCCTAGTTCATGGAACAGGCGAACCCGTCTCCGATCCGGTCGAAGCGATCAAGCGTTCCTATGAGCGCGGCGTGCCGGATGAATTTATCGAGCCGATTGTCGTAATGCGTGACGCGAATGAGCCTGTTGCGACGATTAAGGATAATGATTCCGTCATCAACTTCAACTTTCGTTCCGACAGAGCGCGGCAAATCACAAACGCCCTTGCGGTGGACGGCTTCGACGGCTTTCCCACACACGACAGGCCGAAAATAGATTACACATGCCTGACGCAGTATGACAAAACTTTTCCGCTGCCTGTTGCCTTCAAGCCGCACCAGCACCGCAACGTGCTCGCGGAAGTGTTCGCCGATTCATCGACATGCGTGCGCAATTACCGGCTCGCGGAAACAGAAAAGTACGCGCACGTAACGTACTTTTTCAACGGCGGCGTCGAAGCGGAATATCATTGCGAAAGCCGCTTGCTCGTGCCTTCGCCGAAGGTCATAACCTATGATCTTGCGCCCGAAATGTCCGCCTTCAAAATCACGGACAAAGCTTTGCGACTGATTGAGGCAGGGGAAACGGATGTCTTTATCATTAACTTCGCCAACGCGGATATGGTCGGCCACACGGGGCGCATAGATAAAACCATCGAAGCCGTGCAGTATGTCGATACGTGTTTGGGTTGGATTACGAAGGCGATGAAGACTGCGCGCGGGCGTTGTCTTATTACAGCTGATCACGGCAACGCGGAACAAATGCTCGACCCGAAAACGGGCGGCATACACACCGCGCACACGACCAATCCTGTGCCGTTTCATTTCATAGACGAAGCCGCGCGCGGCCTCAAACTGCGAGAAGAAGGCGCGCTCGAAGATATTGCGCCGACGATTCTAGGTCTGCTCGGCGTCGCGCAGCCTGCGGAGATGACCGGGCGCGATCTGCGCGAAACTTAAAGTTAAAGATTGGCAAAGAACACTTGCAATCAACACGCTTCGCCGCTGTTTTTAATAGAAAGCTTTCGCGGGCTACGCGTCGGCTTGAAAGACAAAGTATAATAAATACGTGACAGACGAAAACCCGACACACGCATCGACCGTTCTGGTAGTAGACGACATCAGCGATAATCTCGTGCTGCTCAGTTTGTGGCTGCAAGGCAAAGGCTATCGCGTGCTGACGGCGGATAACGGCGCGAGCGCCATCGAAACGGCGGCGCTCGCGCATCCCGATCTAATCATCATGGACATACACATGCCGGAGCTTGACGGCCTTGGCGCAACCAGACGCATACGCCAGCACGCCGACTTGGAAACCGTGCCGATCATCGCGCTTACGGCATTTTCTACAGAAGGCTTCCGCAAAGCAGCCATTGACGCAGGCATTGACGGATACCTCAACAAGCCGATTGACTTCGAGAAATTAGCCAATCTTATCAGCAGGCTTTTGAAGGAAATCTGAAAGGCATTTCAACACTCGCGCGTTCGACGGCAACGCGCGAAGCATCGACGCCTCCCGCCTTCCGCGAATTTTCCGGTTTACTATTTTCCTACTCTTCTAATTTCATAGTGAGCTTCAATCCGCAAAATATACTCGTGATAGATTTCGGGCAACTCGGCGATGTCGTCTTGAGCCTTCCCGCGTTGCGTGCAATCAGGGAAAAGTTTCCGCGCGCGCGCATTACCGTCGCCGCCGGAAAAGCCACCGCGCCCGTCATCGAAATGTCGGGCTATGCAGATGCCATCCTCGCCGTTGACCGAGTGCAAATACGCGACGGCGCGAAGCTGCTTGCACCCTTGCGAATCGCGCGCGTCGTTAAGGAAGTGCGCCGCGCGAATTTCGATTTCGTGATCGATCTACACAGCTTGTCGGAAACGAATTTGCTCGGCTACGCATCGCGCGCCGCGCACAGACTTTACGCGCGGCGTCCCGGCAGGTCTTTAGACTTTCTCTCGAACTTTCGCCCCGCTCCGCCCGCCGAAGATTATCGCCCGACGAAACATCAGGTTGATCGCTATCTGGATGTACTCGCGCCGCTCGGCATACGCGCGGAGGAAACGCAGCGCGTGCCGAAACTACAGACTCGCGCGGCGGATGATTCTACGATTGAGCAATTGTTGAAAAAAGAAAAAGCGCATCAGACGGGCGCGCCGCTTATCGGAGTGTTTCCCGGCGCGGGTCATTCGAGCCGCCGCTGGCCTCTCGAACGCTTCGCGGAATTAGCCGAACGCCTTGTGCGCAACGACTCCGTGCGAATCGCGCTTTTAGCGGGGCCGGAAGAAAAACCGCTTGTGCGTGAGATGCGCGAGAGTTTTCCGCCGCGCACAATCATGTTCGATCAATTAACTATCTCGCAACTCGCGTCCTTGCTCGCGCGACTTTCCGTCTTCGTCTCGAACGACACGGGGCCGATGCACATCGCCACCGCCGTCGGCACAAGCGTCGTCGCCTTATTCAACGGCCTCGCGCCGAACAGTTACGTTCCGCTCGAAGCGCGCCACCGCATTATCCATAGCCAACGCACGGTAGCAGAGATACAGACGGATGAAGTCTACACGGCTGCGCGCGCACTGCTCACAAGAGACCGCACCGCCGCGCTTTTCGCAAATTAACTTCAGCATAGAAGCACGCACAAACAGACCGTATCGCAGTTAAGATAATAGAGTGAGGTTATGCCGCTTCTACATACTCGACATGGCTGCTTGGTTCTGGAATCGGCAAGCCGTCTTCACGCATCCCGCGTAAGTGCAAGGCAACAGCTTCGTTCATCCGCTGCTTTACCTCTTCGACGGTTTTGCCGGTAGCAATACAGCCCGGCAGGTCTGGCAGATAAGCTGAATAATTCCTTTCGGCCTCTTCGATAATCATTACATAACGCATGATGTTTATCTCCTCACTTCGTCAATCCGGCTTGCGTCAACATGCTCTTTAATGTCTTCGGGTGTACGTCATCGCTCGGATGACCGGAAACCGTAACGCGACCGGGCTTCGCCGGATGCTTGAACTGCCGACGGCTACCCTCAATCGTGACTAAATACCATCCGTCGTCTTTTATCAACCTAAGAACCTCACGCACATTCATGCTTAATTAACGCACATTAAAGCGAGCTATTCGGGAGCGAGAGCAATTCGGCGATATTTATGTCATGCCGACGAAGCCGAGCATTACCAGCAGCGCGCGTTTGAGTCCGGCGTCGCGCCCGCACGGGTCGTACCATTCGTTGAGCGTGTGAGTATTGCCGCTTGCGCCGCCTGCGCCGAGCGTGAGCGCGGGGATGCCGAGCGAGATGGGAATGTTGGAATCAGTCGATGAGCGATCAAGCACGGGACGAAAGCCGAGTGCGCGCGTCGCTTCTAAGGCGAGGCGAACGATCATCGCATCGACGGGAGTTTCGCCGCCCGGCCTGTCACCGATTAATTGCACTTCGACCTCGAGCGGCGGCTCGTTTGTCCGGCGCGCATTGTTTTCATCGTCAGCAGCCTCGCGCACGGCGCGGCGAAAGAAGGCGTCGAGCCGCTGCAATTCTTCGCTCGATGCGGAACGTAAATCCACATCCATCGAAGCTTCGCGCGCGATGACGTTGACGCCCGCGCCGCCTTCGATGCGCCCGACGTTGAAGGTCGTTCGCGGCGCGCGCGGCACAGGATACGAGACAAGCGCCGCAATCGCGCGTCCGAGTGCGTGTACAGGATTGGCCGCGCCGAAATCGCCCCATGAATGTCCGCCCGTACCATTCAGACGCACGCGGTAACGACGCGAGCCAAGCGCCGCGTGCGTAATGCGTTCGAGGCCGGGGCCGTCGAAACTGATAAAGCCGTCAACACGATTCGCCCACTCGCCTGCCGTCAACAAATAACGAGCGCCGCGCAGATTGCCTTCGCCTTCTTCGCCCACCGTGCTGACGAACAGCAGCGAGCCTTCGGTTTCAATCTCACACAATTGCAAAGCGCGAAGCAGCGCCAATAGGGCTGCAAGGCCGCATCCATCATCAGCGATACCCGGCGCATACAATCTATGTTGCTCACGCCGAATCGTGCTGTCTGTGCCTGCCGGAAAAACCGTATCGAGATGCGCGCTGACGACAAGCAGCGGCGCGAGATTTCTGCCGCGCCGCAAGCCTACGCAGTTGCCTTCCGCATCCGTCTGCGCGTCAATCAAACCGTATTCACGAAACTTTTTTTGTAAATGTTCGGCGCGCTCCCTCTCGCCAAACGGCGGCGCAGGAATCGAGCAGACGGCTAGATGATCGCGCGTGATTTCGTCGGCCTGCGCTTCAAAGAATTGAAAGGCACGCCGCACGTTTATCGTCGCGGAAAGCTCGCGCACAATCTGTTCCGGCGCGACTGCAACTGCGGTAGGAGTAACCATGATGATGAAGATAAAGGCGAGTATTCAGCAATCAGAAGTCAGAATAAAAGAAAGAGTGAGCATCAGTGGCGTGAATACAATCGTCATCGCCTCTTCATTCTGACTTCTGACTACTTGTCTTCCGATTTCCTGTGTCCACCATTCTCCCTTAAACCAACTGCATCAATTCATTTTCGTCGAGCACGCTTGACGCTTGCTTGGCATGTTCGTAGATACGCGTAACGCGGTCTTCGCTCGCTTCGAGGCCGCGCGTTTCGAGCCAGTAAACGACGTTCGATTTGCCGCTCATCGGGCCTACTTCGATGACCTGCTGCATTCCGAACATTGCCGCCGGGACGCCCGAATAAATCAGATCGGCGAGCGCATGATCGCCCTTTCGATAACTCTTAATAACAGCCGCCGCGTGTACGCCCGTCGCCGTGCGAAAGGCATCGCGCCCGAACACAGGATAGTTCAAGGGAATCGTCCAGCCGCACGACGACGCTGCCACGTCGCAGTATTCACGAAGGCTCGAAAGATCATTGTCGATCCAATTCATCAGCCGCAGATTGACGAGCAATTGATCCATCGGCGTATTGCCGACGCGTTCGCCGACGCCCAAGGCAGAGCCATGAACTTGATCCGCGCCGCCCTCAATCGCGGCGATGGAATTAATCACGCCCAAGCCCCGATCCTGATGCCCGTGCCAATCGAGCCGCACGTTTTTCGCGCCCGTTTCTTCGATAATGTTTTTGACGAAACGCACCACAGAGCGCGCTCCGTCCGGCGTCGAATGTCCGACTGTGTCGCAGACGCACACGGCGGTTGCGCCACAGCGAATCGCCGTCGTATAAAGCGCGCGAAGAATCTCCGGGTCGGCGCGCGTCGTGTCTTCCGTGACGTACATCACGGGCAAGCCTTCCTTGACGGCGAACGTGACGGCGTCTTCCGTAAGATGCAGTAGTTTATCGAGCGTCCAATCCTCCGCGTAGAAGCGCACGGGTGACGAACCGATAAAGGTGCAGGCTTCGATGGCGATGCCCGTGCGTTGCGAGATTTCGACGATGGGCGTGATGTCGCTGCGGTGCGTGCGCGCGGCGCAGTTCGGACGAATCTTTAATTTTTGATCGACAATCTCGCGCGCGAGTCTCTCGACTCCGGCGGCGTGCGTGCCGCCTGCGCCGGGCAAGCCGATATCCGCCGTGTCTATGTCGAGCTTGTTCATCAAATGCAGCAACTCTAGTTTTTTCTCAATCGGCGGATCGCAAACAGACGGCGACTGTAGCCCGTCGCGCAAAGTTTCATCGTCAAAACCGATATGGCGATTCGGCGCTTTGAAACTCGGTTCGATCAAGTTCCAATCATAGACCAGTTCGTCGGCTTGCACGTGCGATACCTCTTTTGCTGAAATTTACTTCTTAAGAATAGACGCAGGAATATCTAGAATTACAACAAGCGGCGCATTGAATGTCAAGCAAGCCGCACCGCCGCCCGCGCGCGCGCTTTGACTCGCATGACAGCTCTGTTATAGCCTCGCGCGAGTTTTTGCGGCTCACAAAAAAGGAAGGATTATTTTAATTCAAGTGGCATCAAAATCTATTCCCCGAACAACGGCGGAAGCTTTGTGATGAAGATCGCACTCGGCTCGGAACGTGCCGCCAAAGTCGAAGCTCTCCAACAAGCAGCCGCGCGCATTGCGGCCATCGACAGCGCATGGCAAAACTTGGAGATCATCGCACGCAGTGTTTCGATAAATGCGCCCGCGATGCCGCTTACGGATGAAGAACTAATGCGCGGCGCGCGCGAGCGGGCTTTAGCAGCGCAAAAAGATTTATCGGATGCGGGATCGAGCGCGCAATTTTATGTCGGTCTCGAAGGCGGCTTTCATTCCGTTTCGCTCGACGGCACGCAGCACACATTTCTGCGCGGCTGGGCGTTCGCCACCGATGGCGCGCGCGAAAGTTACGGCGCTTCGCCTTCGATAATCGTGCCGGAATCAATTGTGCGGCAGGTGATTGACACTAATACGGAACTCGGCGTGGTAATCGACAAGGTCGCGGGCGAGCAAGACGTGCGTAGTCGGCAAGGTGCGTGGGGCGTGCTGTCGAACGATCTTTTAACGCGCGCTGAGCTTTGAACTCGCGCTCGTCGCGGCCTTTGCGCCTTTTTATAACGAGCGGCTATACTTTTGATTCGATGAAAGTCAAAGCGGTCATCAAGTTGATCGAAGCCGACGGGTGGTATTATATGAACACCGAAGGCAGCCACAGGCATTTCAAACATCCCGTAAAAAAAGGGCGTGTAACTGTGGCGGGCAAGATGAACAAAGACCTCCCGTTAGGCACAACAAATAGCATCTTGAGGCAAGCACAGCTAAAGGAAAAGAAATAATGCGATACGCAATCGTTATCGAGAAAGCCGAAAACAACTACGCCGCATATATTCCCGATTTACCGGGATGTGTCGCCGCCGCAGATACCATCGAAGAAACAAAACAACTATTGCGGGAGGCCGTTGAAATTCATATTAAAGGCATGAAGGAAGACGGGCTGCCGATCCCTGAGCCGACAGTACAAACCGATTACCTTGAAATCGCCGCGTGAAAATTTAAGAAACAGTGATAAAGATTCCTACAATGCCGAAGGGCGCAGAGCCGGAAGAACTCACCGCACAGGGTACGGACGAGCATTTGAGTTTGCGCGCCTCAATGGGTTGGGTCGAAGTGATCGCCGGTTCGATGTTCTCCGGCAAGTCCGAAGAACTCATACGCCGCCTGCGCCGCGCCAAGATCGCGCGCCTTAAAGTGCAAGTCTTCAAGCCCGAAATAGACGTGCGTTATTCCGCCAATCACATTGTTTCTCATTCCGAGATGCGCCATGAATCCGGCGCGGTCAAGTCTGCGCGCGAACTGCTCGCCGAAGTTCTGCCTGCAACGGAAGTCGTCGGCATCGACGAAGCGCAGTTCTTCGACGCAGACCTCATCGAAGTGGCAAACGAACTCGCGCATCGCGGCGTGCGCGTCATCATCGCCGGACTCGATCAGGATTACACAGGCAAGCCTTTCGATCCGATGCCGCAGCTACTAGCCATCGCCGAATACATCACCAAGACGCACGCGATTTGCGTTCGCTGCGGCCAGCCTGCAAACTATTCGCAGCGCATTTTTGAATCGGAAGAATTGGTCGCCGTCGGCGCAGGCAATATGTATGAAGCGCGCTGCCGCCGCTGCTTTGTGCCGCACACAGACGCGCCGACTTCCTATATCACGGAAGTAGAAGATTAAAGTTTCCAAGCATCGAA
>JBPCOJ010000075.1:0-7137 GCA_051000345.1 Pyrinomonadaceae bacterium
GTAAAGAAGCCATGGGAATGCAAAGTGTTCGGAACAGCCTGCACGCCGGAGACGCCGATAGGCTCATGCATGGTCTCAAGCGAGGGCGCGTGTGCCGCTTATTATAACTTCGGGCGGCTGTCGAAAATTGCGCAACGTTCGGTGTGAAGCATGTTGTGAGTCTGAAAAAAGTTTACATCGAAACCACAGTGGTTAGCTATCTGACGGCGCGACCAAGCAGAGATTTGATAATTGCGGCTCACCAGCAACTGACAAACGAATGGTGGGACAAGCGGCGGGCAGATTTCGATTTGTATGTCTCACAGTTTGGGATCCGGGAGTCCAGCGCGGGAGACACCGTGATGGCGCAGCAGCGGCTCGACGCCTTAGACGGAATTGCGTTGCTCAGTATCAGTGCCGAAGCCGTTGCTTTATCTCGCACGTTAATAGAAAAAGGCCCGATACCGGAAAAAGCCGAAGTTGACGCTTTACATGTCGCCGTTGCCGCAAGCCATGGTATGGATTACTTACTAACGTGGAATTGCAAGCATATCGCCAATGCCGAAATGCAAATCGGAGTGGCGCGAATTTGTCGTGCGGCAGGATTCGAGCCGCCGGTGATTTGCACACCGGAAGAACTTTTAGGGAGTTAAGTATGTGGAAAGATGAAATAGTCGAGGAAGTGCGAAAAGTTCGCGATGAGTACGCGGCAAAGTTTAACTACGATCTTGAGGCAATCTACAAAGACATCAAAGAAGAGGAAAAAAAGACCCGGCGTAAAGTCGTTTCTTTGCCGCCGAAGAAACCGGAGTTAATTCCGGCAGAGAAAGCATCTTGAGTTTCAATGAAGCATGTTCGGACAGCTGTCGAAAATCGCCGAACGTACACTGTAAAAATTTGATTTCGCAGGGAAAGGTTTGATATGGCACACACAGATTCGCGGCGGCTCGATCACGGAGATCGATTTCCGCATTTAGAACTTCAACTCACGGACGACACTACGCTCGCGCTGCCCTCTGCCGCGAAAAACGGATGGCTTGTCTTCCTTGTTTACAGGGGACACTGGTGAGGATTTTGCCGTCAGCAGTTGGCTGACTTCGAGGGGCATTTCAATGAGTTCACAGAACAGCAAACGAAGATCATCGCCGCCTCGGTTGATGACAAAGCGGAAGCGTCGAAGACCATCGCTGAATTGAAGTTGAGCTATCCGGTGGGTTACGGCTTGAACGCGCGCGACATCTCTGCGCAGACGGGCGCGTTCTTCTCTGCCGCGAAAGAGTATTTGCACGCGACCGGATTCATCATCGGAGCGGACGGCAAAGTTGCCGAAGCCGTTTACAGCACAGGCCCGATTGGACGCTTAATGCCGACGGACTGCCTGAAAATTATCGCGCATCTCGCAAAAAACAAAGCGTGAGATAATGAGTACAAGATGACTGAAGCCTTTACTTCGTCGCCGCTCTTTGAACGAGTCGAACGGGCGCGTAGAAGAAAATCAAAACTCAAGGATACGCACATCACGCTCGCGCACGGCAGCGGCGGGCGGGCGATGCACGAACTCGTCGAAGGATTGTTTCTCGAATACCTGCGAAATCCTTTGCTGGAAAAACTCGAAGATCAAGCAATCTTCGAGATTGGTGAAATAAACGGCGAAGCTGCGCCCGGTCATTCATTCTCGCGCGGCTCGACGAAACTCGCCTTCACGACCGATTCATACGTTGTCGATCCAATCTTTTTTCCCGGCGGCGACATCGGCAAGCTTGCCGTCAACGGCACGGTCAACGATTTATGCGTGAGCGGCGCGCGTCCTCTTTATCTCTCCGCCGGATTCATTCTCGAAGAAGGCTTTCCCATCGAAGATTTGAAACGCATACTCGCTTCGATGCGCGCGGCGGCGGAAGAAGCGTGCGTCCGAGTTGTCACAGGCGACACGAAGGTTGTGCAGCGCGGAAGCGTGGATAAGATTTTCATTAACACGTCAGGCATCGGAGTAATCGAGTCGCCGGTCAACATCTCCGCCGCGCACGCAGAGGTGGGAGACACGGTGATTGTCAGCGGAATGATCGGAGACCACGGCACGACGATCATGATTGCGCGCGGCGAACTCGAACTTGAGACGGATATTGAAAGCGACAGCGCACCGCTAAATTCGTTGGTGAGAGAGATGATAAACGAGGCCATGCGCCTTGGACAGCCGGACGGCATTCATACCTTGCGCGATCCGACGCGCGGCGGCGTGGCGACGACGCTCAACGAAATCTCCGCCAGTTCCGAAGTCTATATAGAAATTTATGAAGAGCGTATTCCCGTGCGCGAAGAAGTAAAGGGCGCGTGTGAGATTTTGGGTCTCGATCCGCTGTACGTTGCCAACGAAGGACGGCTAATCGCAATTGTGTCAGCCGACATCGCGGAAGCGATAATATCGCGCATGAAGCAAAACATTTACGGGCGCGATGCCTGCATCATCGGCGAAGTGAAGGCGGAGCCGCAGGGAATCGTGGCGATGCGAACAGGTTTTGGCGGCACGCGCATCGTCGATATGCTCGTCGGCGAGCAGTTGCCCAGAATATGCTGAGAGTCGATGTTTCAGTCAACACTGTTCGCGCAGTCAAGTCGTTTTTCGTTTCTTCACTTCGATAAATCGAAGCCGGTCATTTCCTTTTCATTGAAGGTTTCTTGGGAGTATGATGCCGTCGGAAAGCACTTGAGAGAAGATGCGCGCGTCAAAGGCGTTTGTCGTCCAAACATAAATTAGATTCAGCGTCGGCGTTTCCCATGCGCTTTGCACCGACCTTAAATAATTTGCCCTGACCTTAAGTAATAGATATTTCCACACTAATCTTTCCCGGCCTTGAAGCGCATTTGCCGAGGTCTGATAGCTTTAACGTATTTCGATTTTCCATCCTTGAGGAGTAGGTCTATGAAGATTGCCATTAGCGGTAAGGGCGGCTCCGGTAAAACCACAATTTCAGCGACGCTGACGCGCATTCTTGCGCGGCGCGGTTTGCCTGTGCTGGCGATTGACGGCGATCCCAATCCGAATCTGATGCGGGCTTTGGGAGTCAGCGATAGCATTGCAGCGAAGCATATTCCGCGCACCGTCGTCGAACGCCGCACAGATGAAACGGGCGCAAATCGTCATGTGCTGACCGTGCCTGTGGCAGAGATTGTCAGAGAGTACGGATTGAAGGCTCCCGACAATGTGACGGTGCTGATCGGGACGGGCGTGGATCATCCGGGCGCTGGTTGACTATGCGCGGCTCATGCTGCCGTGCGCAGCATTGTCGGCGAGATCGTCAGCAACTCGAATGATGTGATGGTCATGGATATGGAAGCATCCATAGAGCATTTGAGCCGCGGCACAATCAGATACGTCGATGCGCTGTTCGTCGTGCTCGAACCTTACTATCGCTCGATGGAGACTGCCGGGCGCACCGTGCCGCTCGCGCGCGGGCTTGGCATCGAGCGCATTTACGGCATCGCCAACAAACTACGCAGCCCGCAGGACGAAGAAGCCGTCAAAGCTTACTGCGGCAATCACGATCTACAATTAATCGCAACGATTCCATTCGATGAAAATGTTGTCGAAGCCGACAGAGTAGGGCGCGCGGTCATTGATTACGATGCGGCTTCGCCAATCGTAAAAGAGTTGTCGCGCGTCGCTGATTTTCTTCAAAGTGAAATGCCCGGCGGCGGCAACAACAATGGGGCAAGAGGAAACGGACATGCTTAACAATCTCGATACGATGACGCTCTGGACTTACTCGCTGATTGCGGGCGCGGTTGTAATTTTAATCGTCGCCGCGCTGCTCATCATGCTGATTGCCGCCGCAAGGCGCGTGGATAAACACGCGGCTGATATTTGGGTGGCGGGCAAGCACATCGCAGGCAATACCGTTTCGATCTGGATGCTGAATACGACCAACAAAGTCGCGGGCGAGATTCTCGAAACCGCCGGGTCTATCAATTCGAGAGCCGCATCGATTGACGATAAAATCTCGATGCTGGCGAACGCTCTCGGAGTGAGGAAATAAAAGATGAGATTGCTCACGTGGCTGACCGTTATTTATCTACTCGTGCTGGTGCTGGCGCTCGCCGTCAGCCTTATCACGATCTTCGTTTATCTATGGCGTATCGGCAGCGCGCTCGCGGCGGTGCAAGGCGAACTCGGGCGAGCGCAAACCCACACCGCGCCGCTCGAAAATCATCTCGAAACAATCAACGGCGGGCTTGTCGGTGTGCGCGATGGCTTGCAGTTAGTGGATGAACATTTGTTTGAAACAAACGAGAGTTTGAGCGGGGTCGCAGCTCATTTGGGAATCGGCGCAGTAACTCAAAAGTGAGGGAATTATGGAAACGGCAATCATCGTCATCTGGTCTGCCACGCTTATCATCGCGCTCGCTCTGACGCTCTGGATACTTAAGCTGGTCGAGCTTATCGTGCGAACCGAACAAGACATCCTGAACCTCGCGCAGACGACGCTCAAGGCGGCGCAGGGCATCGAGAGAAACACTGCTTTGATTTCAGGCTTGGAAGCGACGAAGGGAGTTGCCGGAAAAATTCTCGGCGCGGCGACGGCAATCGAAGCGGGTTCGGCTTCAATCAAACAAAAGTTGAGTTCAGTCGGACAGGCGCTGACTAAAAGGAGTTTGTAAAATGGTATTATTGTTGACGATTTTAACTGCGCTGCTCGGCGCGGTTCTTTTGATAGCGTTGGTCGTCGCGCTCTTTATGGTTTTGCGGACGCTGCAAGCGGTTCGCCGTAGTATCGAGAAAATCAATTTCGGAGTGCGGGCGATTGAGAAGGAAACGGAGATGCTCGGCGGAGTCGAAACTCTCAACGGCGGGTTGACGGCGCTTGCGGGCGGGCTGGAATCGGTTGCCGCGCATTTTACAAACGTCGATAAAAACATCGGCACAGTCGGCGAAGCGTTATTGCAGCGATAGTTCATGCAAGGGAGAAAATTTTATGAGCGAGATTCCCGAAAAACATGTCGGCGAAGCCGGAAGTCATAAACAGCGAGAGTCTTCGACGTTGGGAATGCCGGATCAAGTCGGCAATGTCGCGCGGCGCACAATGGAAGAATTGGCTGAAGACATCTGCGAGTCGCAAGGCAAGAGCATGATAAGTCTTGGCCCGCTTGAGCGAGTCTATGTTTTCTGGCTCGCCGGAATGAGTTGCGACGGCTGCACCGTCTCCGTCAGCGGCGCGACGGAACCGGCGCTCGAAGATTTGTTGACCGGCTCGATACCGGGCGTTCCGCTCGTCGTTCTGCACCACACTGTTCTGACGCTCGAATCGGGCGACCACTTCACACACTCGCTGGAGAAGGCTGTGCAAGGCAAACTCGACGCTCCGTATGTCGTCGCCTATGAAGGCTCGATTGCCGACGAGAATTTAACAGCCAGCTGCGAGCCGTTCTCCAGCAGCGGTTCGCTTCCGCTCTGGGCGGGGAGCGAGGATCGTCAAAGAATAGCTACCTCAGAGTGGGTAAAGAGGCTTGCGCCGGGCGCGGCGGCAGTTATCGCCGTCGGGACATGCGCGACATGGGGCGGCATTCCGGCGGCTTACGGCAACGTCACCGGCTCGATGAGCGTGATGGATTTTCTCGGCAAGGATTACCGCAGTATGCTGGGTTTGCCGGTCATCAACATTCCGGGCTGCGCTCCCGTCGGCGATAACTTTACAGACGCCGTGCAAGCGATTCTGCTCTTTCTACAAGGCTTGGGGCCGCTGCCGGAATTCGATGAACTCGGACGCCCGGCGTGGCAGTTCGGCGAGACGGTGCATCGCCACTGCGTGCGCGGCGGATACTACGAGGAAGGCACTTTCGCCAAGGAATTCGGAGACCCGGAATGTCTGGTCGAGATCGGCTGCTGGGGGCCTGTCGTTCAGTGCAACATTACGGAGAAGGGCGCAATCTCGCATATGGGCGGCTGCATGAATGCGGGCGGCCCTTGCATCGGCTGCACGATGCCCGGCTTTCCAGACAAGTTCTCGCCGTTTTACAAAACGCCTCCGGGTTCGCTCGTTTCCAGCAACTCATCGCGCCTGCTGGGATCAATCATTCGCCCTTTGCGCCGCATCAGCCAGCGCGAGCGCAACCGCGAAATACGCTGGCACGACACGGTTCCGAGCGGGTGGGCGACGGAGAAGGGCGACGTGTCGTTTACGCATAAGATTCTCGAATTTTTCTACGAAGCGATGCAGTTCAAAGGCGCGAAACGTCCCGAACGAGACTCAAGGAAAAAGCTGCCGCCGGGCTTTCACTCGCTGCCGGAACAAGTCTACGGCAAGGATTACCAAGTATTGCCCGAAGAGCGCGCGAAGAAAGCCGAGGAGCGCGGACAACTGTAGTTTAACTTTGGCTGAAAAACCGTATTGAGGAGAAGCTGATTCAATGTGCTTTAAAAACCTTCCGATTGAATTCGACGCGCAGGGCAATGCGCAACTAAAAGGCGGCGTGGTCGATCCTTACGGCTACCAGCGCGGCGAAATCAACCGCGATAAGTTGAAGGAGATGATGGCGCGCAACGGGCATATCAAGGATGTCTCGATCTCTCCTGTGACGCGCGTCGCGGGCGCTCTCTCGTTCCACGCCGTTGCGGATTTGAAGGAGCGCAAGTTTCTTGAAGCCAATTCGGTGGCGACACTCTTTCGTGGCTACGAAGTTATCCTGAAGGGGCGCGATCCGCGCGACGCGATCTACATTTCAAGCCGCGCGTGCGGCGTCTGCGGCGGCGTCCACTCGACAGCCGCTTGCGAAGCGATTGAGATGGCGTTCGGTATTTCGCCGCCGCCGCTCGGCACGGTTTTGCGTAATCTCGCTCTCGCGCTCGATTTTTTGTATGACCATCCGCTTCATTTATTTTTATTGGCAGGTCCCGATTATTCGCAAGTCGTCGTCGAAGCGACGAATCCCGCGATGTGGGAGAAGGCGAAGGTGACGGAAGCGCCGAACGCCGAAGTTCACGATTTCAAAACCATCGGCGATATTATGAAAGGTTTGAATCCGCTTTCCGGCAAACTCTATCTTGACGGTTTGAAAATGACCCGCGTACCGCGTGAGGCTTACTCGGTACTCTTCGGCAAGTATCCGCATCCGCAGATAGTCGTGCCCGGCGGTATGTCCTCGACGGTGACGATCACCGATTTC
>JBPCOJ010000021.1:0-41241 GCA_051000345.1 Pyrinomonadaceae bacterium
CACGATTTTGATCGGCGATCATCTGCTCGTCAACAAATTCATTTTCGCGCCCGGCAAGACTTTGCCCTTTCTGCCGCAACGCGAAATCAGGCGCGGCGACATCGTCGTTTTCAAATATCCGGGCAACCGTGAGCATCCCGAATTGAACGATCCCGAAACCCCGCCCTACACTCTGTTCGTCAAACGCGTGATAGGGCTTCCCGGCGACAAACTCGAAACGCGCGGCACGCAGGTTTTCATCAACGATAAATTGCTGCCCGAACATCTCATCACGGCGATTGACCGCAACGACAAAGCGCCCGATGAAATCATCAACGACACTGCGCGCAAGGAAACGGACAAATACAACGTTTATTACCGTCCGCGCGCAGGCCAATCCGCGCAGGACGATTTTGACCGCACATATTTCCACTACGGCACGGAAGGCAAGCCCGTCATTATTCCGCCCGGCAACTATTTCATGATGGGCGACAACCGGGACAACAGCGCCGATAGCCGCGTGTGGGGACTCGTGCCGCGCGAACTGATTTTCGGACGTCCGATGTTCGTGCTTTGGTCTTATGATAAAAGCGTTTCGCCGAACAGCAACGGCATCACTGATCTTTTCTCGCACATACGCTGGAGCCGCACGGGAACATTGATTAAGTAAGAATCGGGTTGCGATTAAAGTGCAACCAAATAACAGCGCGAATCAGGGCGTGCGAGAGTTACGAAGAATGCTAAAATTTCACAACACACTGTCCGGCCAGCTTGAAGAATTCCGCACGCTCATTGACGGCGAAGTGCGCATGTATTCTTGCGGCCCGACCGTGTGGGGTTACGCGCAGATAGGAAATTTTCGCACCTTCATCTTCGTCGATATTCTGCGCCGCTATTTGAAATTCAAAAACTACAAAGTCACGCACGCGATGAATATCACGGACGTGGAAGACCGCATCATCGCGCGCTCGATGGAAGCCAATCTTTCGATTGACGACTACACGGCGCAGTACATCGAAGCGCTCTGGGAAGACTTCGACGCTTTGGGCTGCGAACGTCCCGACATCGTGCCGCGCGCCACGCGCCACATTCCCGAAATGGTTTCGCTGATCGAACAACTCGAACAGCGCGGACATGCCTACAAGTCCGACGATTCCGTTTATTACCGCATCGGTTCGTTTCCCGAATACGGCAAGCTCTCGAAAATAAATTTCGCGGGCAACATCGCGGGCGCAAGCGAGCGCATCGACACGGACAAATACGAAAAGGAAGACGCGCGTGATTTCGCTTTGTGGAAGGCCGCCGGAGCGGGCGAGATTGCGTGGGACACGAGTTTAGGGCGCGGGCGTCCCGGCTGGCACATCGAATGTTCTGCGATGGCGATGAAATATTTGGGCGAGACGTTCGACATTCACGCGGGCGGCATCGATCTGGTTTTCCCGCATCACGAAAACGAGATTGCGCAATCCGAAGGCGCGACAGGCCACCCGTTCGTCAAATACTGGCTGCACGCAGAGCACCTCAAGGTTGACGGCGAAACGATGTCGAAATCGAAGGGCAATTATTATACGTTTCGTGATTTGACCGAACTCGGTTTTGCGCCCGTCGGCATACGCTATTTTCTGTTGAGCGTGCCGTATCGCAAGCAACTCAACTTCACTCTCGAAGCGTTGCGCGGCCACGAAAAATCCGTGATGAGTTTGCGTGATTTTCGCTCGCGCCTCACGGAAGCGCGCGTGGAATCCGGCCGCAATCCGCGTCTGATGGACGCCGCCGCGCGCGCGCTCGAAGAATTTACCGCCGGAATGGACGACGATCTCAATACATCCGTCGCGCTCGCCGCGCTCCACAATCTAACGCGCGAAGTCAACACAGCACTCACGCGCGACGAAGTTCTTGAGGACAACAAACAGGAAATACTTCGGCTACTCGAACGCTTCGACACGGTGCTCAACATTTTCGGCGACGGGCAATCGGAAATGCTCGACGCGGAAATTCAATCTTTGATTGACGAGCGACAGGAAGCGCGCCGACGACGCGACTTCGCACGCGGTGACGAAATCCGCGATCAATTAATGGCGCGCGGCATCAACCTCGAAGACACGCGCGACGGCGTGCGCTGGAAACGACGTTGACCGAAGTGGTATGATTAATGCCAACGAAGCGCCGGCGCACTTAACATCCGCGAAGCTAGATGACTAGAATGTTTCGCAGCAGGCACAAACTTTATCGTACGATCTATGCAATCGCTAAACTCGCATTCCCGAATGTCCGTTATGTTCAAGCTTCAGGATTCTCATCATCGCCCGCAAGACACGCGCGCTAATCTGTTCGGCGACTAGCACGCCGCCCGCCCGTGTTCTCTCGTCACTTTTCAATTCCCTTTCTTCAACTTCCCCTCGCTTTCACGCTTAGGAGAAATATATGTCTACGACTATCGCACCACCGAAAAGACCCGAAATAAAAACCGCGCTGCCCGGCCCTAAAGGACAGCAAATCGTCAAAGCCGATCACGAATTCGTTACTCCGTCTTACCCGCGCCCGGAATGGCAGCTCGTCGCCGAGAGCGCATCGGGCGTCTGGGTCGAAGACGTTGACGGCAACATCTTTTTAGATTGCAACGCGGGCGTCGCCGTCTGCTCGACAGGCCACTGCCACCCGGAAGTCGTCGCGGCGATTCAGGAGCAAGCCGCGAAGCTGATACACATGTGCGGCACGGATTTTTATTACGATTTGATGCCGCGCCTCGCGCGCAAGCTCGATGAAATCACTCCCGTCCCAAGCCCTACGCGCACGCATTTTGCCAACAGCGGCACGGAAGCCGTCGAAACAGCGTTGAAGCTGGCGATGTATGTGACGGGACGCCAAAAGTTCATCGCATTTTTCAACAGCTTTCACGGGCGCACGCTCGGCTCGCTTTCGCTTACTTCGTCCAGAGTCGCACAGCGCAAAGGCTTTCATCGCCAAGCGCTCGACGTGACGCATGTGCCTTACGCTTACTGTTTGCGCTGCCCGTTCAATCTGGGCAAATGCGAAGACGGCTCATGCTGTCTCGGCGGACTGGATTGGATCGAAAAACGCTTGTTCAATACGACGATTGCTCCCGAAGAATGCGCGGGGATAGTCGTCGAATGCGTGCAGGGCGAAGGCGGCTACATTCCCGCGCCGAAGGAATTTTTACAGGGCTTGCGCCGCATCTGCGACGAACACGGCATTATGCTGATCGTTGACGAAGTGCAGAGCGGCATGGGACGCACGGGCAAAATGTTTGCGAGCGACCACTATGATCTGAAGCCTGACATTTTGTGCATTGCGAAGGGCATTGCATCCGGTTTGCCGATTGGCGCATGTGTCGCGCGCGCTGATTTAATGACGTGGCCGCCGGGCGCGCACGCCTCCACCTTCGGCGGCAATCCGGTGGCAATCGCCGCCGCGCTCAAGACGATTGAACTACTGGAGCGCGAGCTTTTGCAGAACAGCGCGGACGTGGGCGCGTATTTGCAGGACGGCTTGCGCAAGCTGATGCAGAAGCACGATTGCATTGGCGATGTGCGCGGGCTTGGCATGATGATCGGCGTGGAGTTTGTCGAAAACAAAGATTCGATGACGCCCGCGCCCGAACTGCGTGACCGCATCGAACGCAATGCCTTCGAGCGCGGATTGATTTTGCTCGGCGCGGGCGCGAACACAATCCGCTGGTCGCCGCCGCTTATCCTAACGCGCGAAAACGCAGATGTCGCATTGGAGATTTTCGACGAAGCGATTGCCGCAGCGCGCACCTAAACGAAAGCGCAGACAAAGAGCCGCAGATGAGTGGCGGATGAACGCGAATCAAAATCATTCCGATTCGCGTTTCATCCGCTCATCTGCGGCTCTTTTATTCGTTCGAGAGGCAATGTAAAACCCGCATGTCGCGTCTTTACATCTCGTCAATCAACGCGGGCTTTCTTTTCGGCGGCGCGGGCGCGGTGGCGACGGCTTTCAGCGTGCCTCCGCCGCTATAACCATCCGAGACATTCGACGGCAGCGAGGTAAACGTCAGCGCAAAACTATTTTCTCCGTCCGTAAATTGCCCCGTCGCCGAAAGCGCGCTGTTCGGATTATCCACGAACGAATTCGCATCGAGCGGCGCGAAATTGAATTTTCCATCTCCCGCGACAAGGCCAGTTGCAACGCTACTCAATGCGCGCGGCTTTGCGCCTTCGGTATTCTTCAAAGCGAAGGCGAACGTCGCCAGCTTGCCGAAACGCATCACGCGCAGTTCGCCGCCGAAGCCGAATGTTTCCCCGCGTCCCGCGATTCCTCCCGACATCGTAAATTTGCCTTCGTCCACGCGGTACGGGCGCATTGAAGACTTCCATACATCTTCGACTTCGAGCGACAGATTTGCATCGGCGCGTGCGAGCGGCACGATGACAATTTTGTACGGAGCTGAAATCACCTGCGTAGACATTCCGCCGCCCTCCGGCGAAGTCGCGGAAACGCGCACCGCATCGTTCGCCATGCGCGAGATTTCAACCGCGTAGCCGCCCGTCCGACGCGTGCCGAGAAACGCCGCGATGACGGCATTCGACTTGAAAAAGTCTGCGCTCATTTCCGGCAAGTTGGGCGCGGCTTCCGCGCGTAGCGCCGCGTAAACGTCCGCATCCCGCGCGACGATCAAAACTGCGTCGGCGACGCGGCTGAAGCCACCTTCCGCCAGAATTTTCAAATCATTATTCACGTTTTTCTCCGTGCCGCGCGGCGCTGGCGCGTTTGCTTCGGGAACGTCTTTTTTATTCTTTGATTGCTGCGGCGATGATGCGGCGTTCGGCGTAGCTTTTTTTTGTGTGGCTGTATCGCACGCAGCGACGTTCATTCCGTTTAAGGCGAGCGGCAAGAGCGCAATAAGCAAGCCGGTTCTAAATTTCAACATATGATGGTACTCCTGACTCCGTTGTTTTCTTCGCGCATGTACGGGCGGGAAAGAATGCGCTTACGGTAATGAACGCGTGGGGCTACATAAAATTGCATCCACGTAAACAAGATGCGCGCTTTTCAACGAAGGCTGCTTTGAACAAATCAAGCACGCAGCCGCTTGCCGATCTCCTTCAAGCGCGCGCCTAATCTTTCTTCGTCAACAATCAGAACGCGCCCATCACGATAAATCTCTTTTCCCGCGACCATCGTCAACAACACATCGCGTCCCGATGAAGAAAAAACGAGCGCCGCCGCCGGATCGAAAACAGGCAGTTGGTGCGCGCCGTTTAGATTGATTACCGTTAAATCCGCTTCGAGGCCAACGTCGAGCGTGCCTGTTTGATTTTCCAAACCCAATGCGCGAGCGCCGCCGCGCGTCATCGTTGACAACACATCAGCGGCGCTCATCATCGCCGCGCTATCGGAAGCATCGCGGGCGGCGCGCGCAGAGAGCAGGGCGAAGCGCGCTTCCTCTAACATATCGCAGGCATTGTTGCTCGCCACCGAATCGCTGCCGAGTCCGACAATTACTTTGCGTTCGAGGAACTTAGCAAACGGCGCGCGCCCGTGTCCGAGCTTGGCGTTAGACTTCGGGCAGTGCGCAACACGCGCCCCAGTTTCACGCAATGTCTCGATGTCCGCGTCATCGACTTGTATGCAGTGCGCGAGCAACGGGCGCACGCTCAACACGCCGAGCGCGGCGAGATATTGAATCGTCGAAACTCCCGGCGCGTGCCATTCGATGCCGCGCCGCGTTAATCCTTCGGCGAAAGTGCCGCGCCCTTCACGCATCAATAAATCTTCCGCGACGGATTCCGCCGCGTGCATCATTAAAGGCAACTGCTCCGCTTCCGCATAAGCGGCGATGAGTTGCAAAAGCGGCGCGCTGACAGTGTATGGCGCGTGGGGCGAGACACCTACGCGCGCGAGTTCGGTTTCACTTGCGCGCAAGGCGGCAATCTTTTCTCGAAGCTTGTCGAACTGTTCGCGCGCAGACTTCGGATCAGGCCCGAAGGCTTCCTGATAGACGATGCCGCGCAAGCCTACGTCGCGCAAAGCGGCGAGGCTTGCCATACCGGAATCCGAAGCGTCGCCGACGCAAGTAACGCCCGCGCGTGCCGCTTCGATTGCGCCGCACGTCGCCGAAACGCGTATGTCATCGGGCGTCAAATGTTCGGCGCGCGTTGCCGTCAGCCTTCTGAGCCAAGCGGAAAAATCGTTTTCCTCTTGTTCGAGAAAGCCGCGAAAGATTGTCAGTTCCAGATGCGAATGCGCGTTGACGAAGCCGGGCAGAATCGCCGCCTCGCTGAAGTTTTGCAGTCGTGCGCACGGAAAGTTTTTTATGAGAGATGCGCGCGTATCGCAGCCGACGATGCGCGTTCCCGCGACGGCCACCGCGCCGTCTTCGATCACGTCCGACGAGACGGGCAAAACATAGCGCGCGCAATAAAGCGTTACATCCGAAGATTCGCGCAAACTCGCCGCAAGCCCGCTAATTTCGTTTGGCTTTGATTGAGCGTCGGATTGCATTTCGGATTGAGTGTCTGACCGAGTCACGCGGAAATCTCTTCTGAATCAGCAGCGATTAAATTCTTCGCGTTGCGGCCCACTCGTTGCAGCGCGAACCATAACAAGCCCGATAGCGCGATCACCACGCCGCCTGTTCCAGCGATGATGCGTATGCCGTATACGTCTGCCGCCGCGCCCGCCGCGAGCATCGAGCCGACCATCATCAACGTCGTCAGCGTTTCATACGAAGCGAAGACGCGCCCGCGATAACGATCCTCTGTGCGGCTCATCATAATCGTTTGCTGCGCCGTCCACCATATCGCAAAGTTGGCTTCGCGCGCGGTCAACACGAGCGCCGCCGTCCATAGCGTTGGCATAAAGCTGAACAGCGCGAGGCCGCACCCGTCGAAGACCATAGAGCGTCCCATGCGCGCGCCGAGTTCGCTGCCCGTTGCCTTATTAAAGCGCCGCGCAACGGGAGCGCCGAGCACGCCGCCCAAGCCCATTGCGATAAAAAGAATGGAGATGCCGAAATCCACAGGGCGCGCGACCCATCCCGCGACTGTCGCAGCGCCGAGCCGCGCGCCGAAAATGCTGTAGAGCGCACGCGCAACACCGTTGCCCAATCCCCATCCGGCGGCGACGATAAATATGCTCGCCAGCACGCGATTGCCTTTGACGTAATGCAGGCCTTCGCGGAAATCTGCGTATGCGCGCCGCAACGCATTGTTGAAGGAATCGCCGCGCGCCTTTGAAGCCGGAAGCTTGAAAGCAGACACAGCGTCGGCTTCCAGTGCCATTATTTCAAGCGGCGTCACGCGCGCGATCTTTTCAATTTCAGGCAGTTCCCTGTTCGCTGCAAGTTTCGTGATTGCTGCCGCGTGTTGCTCGCTCGTCGGCGTGCGAATACGTCGAATCATTTCGGCTGAAACGAGAAAGGTCAGAGCATTGATCGCAAACACGGCGTTGCGTCCGGCGAAGGTTGCGATAAGGCCGCCGAGCGCGGAGCCTATCGCAATGGTCGCGGCAGTCGTCGAAGCCGAAAGAGCGTTAGCGCTTAAAAGTTGATCCTGCCCGCGCGCGATGTTTGGAATGGATGCGCGCTTGGCGGCGTTGAAGAAGGCGGAGACGCTAAAAAGCATTGCGCCGACAATGTAAATAATCGAAAGTTTGCCGAAGCTCGTGGCGAAGACGAATCCGAAGGCGAGCACTGCGCGCGCCGCATCAGCCGCGATCATCACGCGCCGTCTGTCCGCGCGATCCGTGACGACGCCCGCCAGCGGCCCGAAGAAAAAAAGCGGCAAATGCCGTGCGAGCGCGTAAGCGGCGAGCGCGAGTCCTTGACGATGCAGCCCTGCGAGTTCAAACGTCAAGGCGAGCACGGCGATGTTGTTGAGCCAGTCGCCAATCTCGGAAACGATCTGCCCGATCCACAGGCGGCGGAAATCAGCATTCGCGCGCAACAGTTGCCGATACGTCAACGCGCCTGCTCCACCCTTGTCGTTGTTGCTGCTACCGTTCTTGTGGCTGCCGTTTCTGGATGCTCATCGTTATCGTTGTCGCTGCGGCTGGCTTCCGATTTGTTTCCAGAGAGGCCACGCGCGGCTTTTAGTTTGTGGTAGCGTTCGAGTATGTCCGTCACATAAGCGCGCGTCGAAGGAATGTCTATGCGCGCGACGAACTCTGTTTCCGTGAGCGGGCGCTTATCGTTCGTGCGGCTCCATTCGGCGGCGCGACTCGGCCCCGCATTGTAGCCCGCAACCATGCGCGCTTCGACGCCCGGCACGTCACGATAATCTTCGTAAAGTTTTTCCAGATACCAGCAGCCGACTCCGATGTTGCGCTCCGGGTCGCGCAGTAGAGTTCGCGGATCACGCGCCATCTGGCGTTCGAGTTCGCGCATTCCCGTCTGTGCCGCCCATTCGCGCCCGACTGTGGGCGTCACCTGCATCAAACCGATTTCGCCGTCGCCGCCGATCTTCCAAGGGCGAAAATAAGTTTCCTCGTAGATGACGCTCCACACGAGGTCTGGATCAATCCGGTAGACGTTCGCCTGCCGCTGTATGAACACGTCATAGCGGTGCATCCATAGTTGATTGAAATAGTAGAGGCCGACAGCGCCGGTGGAGAGCAGAACGAGAACGATGACGAAGCGTTTCATAAAACAGATGCTGGATGTCGGATGTCAGATGTCAGATGCTAATCGCCGTTTATTGCCCGGCATCCAGCATCCGACAGCTAATATCTATTTTAATTGTGGCGCTTCAAGTGGTTCCAGAAAGCGATGGGAGCGTAAGCTTTATCGACGCCTTCATAGCGGGCGCGCACGGCCTGTTCGTCGAGCACATGACCTTGCAGCCAGACTTCGGCAGACAGCATCGCGCCGACTTTCAAAGCGCCGCCGCGCAAGGCGCGACGATTGACGAGCACTTCGAGCCGCAAGCATTCGAGGTCTAGGTAAACCCAGTAAAGTTCGCTGCCCGACAAAGGATTGCGCAAAGGTTTGAAGGCGATGACGCGCCCGCACAAGCTCCAATCATTTTCATGTGCGGCGCGTGTCGGCGCATATTTTTCCAGCGGCTGCCACCGCATTTTCGCGGCACGCGCAGGGTTGCAAACGCGCGCGCGATAAGCGAGGCCGCACAAGCCTACATGCAGTTCGTGCGCGCGAAAGCCTAGGCTGCCGACTTCCGTTAAGTTCTGCAACTCGAAGAGCACTTCCGTTTCCGTATTGTCGCAGTAACCATGCACGACGGCTTCGCCTTCTTCATCGTATTCCGTCAGCGCCCAAGGAGTGATGCGTTGCGCATAGCGGGCGCGAAAGCCAGGGCGACAATCGGCGTAAAAGGTATCGCCCGTGCCTGATTCGTAAAGCACCGTCCAGACTTCCAAGCCCTCGCCCAGTTTCCAGCAGCGCCCGTGCAGCACTGCGCCGCGCCGCGTCAATCGTGTCGCTTCGCCCTGATCGCCTGCGCGCTCCGCGAGATGATTAAAAGCCTTCTCGCTCGGCACTTCAAGACCGATGGTTTCAAACGTGACATCCATAATTGTAAATCGACAGGTGAAGCATTAGATGATAGTTGTTCACGAAAAGCAAGAAACTATCAAACACATTTCGACGGCTCATCCGGCTGCACGCCGACGCCGCTTGATCTTTGTCGGCGGCGCGGCATCCGGCAAATTCCTTTCACCATCGGACGGAAGCGGCGCGCGACTTTTGAAGCCGCGTATATTGCGCTCGACACCGCGCGAGGGACGCTTGCCGGAGCGCACCATCTCTGCAAACAAATCCATATCGTAATCGGCTTCGCGCGACATCTCTTCGCGGATCGCGTGCAGCATCTCTAAGAATCTCGGTTTGCGATACATAGGTAAAAGTTTTCAGTTTTCGGTTTTGAGTTTTTAGTTTCGATAGCGTTCAGTACAAGATTATTTATCGAGTATGAAATCCATTGCTGAAAACTCAAAACTGAAAACTGTTCACTGACTTCTGTTTTCCGTTGCTTCTGAAACTAAAAACTCCGGCGTGACGATCATCGGAACGAAGAAGCCCGCCGCCGCATTGAATAAACGTATCCGCGCCTGCCTGCGCACGTTGGCGAGATGGCCGAAGTTCCATGTCACCAGGTAATCTATTTTATGAACGGAGGCGAGCGCGGTATGAAGCGCGTCGGCAAGATATTTGCGATGAAAGATGCCGCGCGCAACGTAGCCTTCGGCGAGAATCGCGGCTTCGTCCGTCAACTCGACTTGTTCGAGCGCGCCGACGAGTTTGAGATAGCCTGTGCGATGCGGCTCCGGCACGCGTTCCAATTCGCGCTCGACAAGCGATGAAACGACGGCGCGGTAATCCGGCATCTCGCGCTCCCACCAGCGAATCGTCAGATCACGGCGAAACGGCTCACCGTTATCCAGATACGCGCCGACGACGGAAGTTTCCAGATAAAGACTTTGCTTCATGGCTCGCTCGTTCCGTTGGCTTGCGCGGGCTGCAAAGTTTTGTCGGAGACGGGAACAACGCTCAACGGTTCGAGCCGCACGACGCCTCTGCGAAGATCGAATGTCACGCGAAAGTTGCGCAGAAAATTTCCGCCGACGATGCCCGTTTGCTCGAACCCGGAAGTCTCGTTGATCGGCCCCAGATCGAGCACTGCGGCGTTCACGTTCTTCTGCCGGTACGAGCCTAAAGTAAGCTGCGGCAAAAGAAGCGTTTGGATGTTTTCACTGATGCCCGCCGCGCCGTATACACGCAGCCGCGCCCCCTCTGTGTAAGCGCCGACTTCCGCTTCGCGCGCAACGAGCGATTCCGAAAGCACCGAAACGCTTGCGCCCGTATCGACCACAAAATTGAGTGGACGTTCCACGCCGTCCAGATGAACCTCGCCGCTCACGAAGCCGCTCGCTGTCGTGCGCACCGGAATCTCTGTAATGTTCGTTGTCTGTGACGCGAGAGCCGCATCATCCTTTGACGCGCGCCCGCGCAAAAGCGTCATAGAACGCGCGCCGTAATCGACGGCGACGACGAAATCCTTCAGCGCAGAAAGGCCTATGTAGCCGTCTATTTTATCTTTGTCGTTGTAGAAACGGCGTATGTAAACGGGAACATTTTCGATGCGCGCCGTATCCGGTTCTCCGAGTTCGAGAAAGGGCAGAAAGCCGTAGACGATCTCGAAGCGGCCACCGCCGCCGACTGCACGCGCCGAACCACCGCGCGCCACCGGGCGCACGTTCAAATGCTTGGCAGCTTCTTCTGAAATCACGGACATGCCGGAGCCTGTATCGAGCACAAACCGCAGCGGCTCTTTCGCTCCGTTGACGCGCACCTTAAAAATAGGGCGGTCTCCGACGGCCTCGAAAGGCACGCTCACGCGGTCTTCGCTCTGCACTTGATAAAGCGGTTTCTGCTTGCCTATGTAACGCAGAAAATCAATCAGGCCGCGAATGCGCGCGCGGCGGTCTGCGTCCGTTCGCGGCGCAATCTGCAAAAAACGTTCATAAGCGTCGGCGGCTTCCGCGTAGTGCTGCGAGCGCGCCGCCGCCTGACCGAGATTAAAAACGTAATCCGGCTCGTTACCGTCGAGAGAGATGGCACGGCGAAGCCCGCTGATGCATTCGTTCAAGCGGTTGTCGTAAAAATCCACCATTGCGAGACCGGCGACGGCGAGTGCCTCTGTTTCTTTGAAACTAAGCGCGGTGCGGAATTCTTCAATCGCCAAGCGGAAATCGCCGGACGCAAGCACCACGCTGCCGAGCAGAGCATGAGCGCGCGACGAGAGCGGATCGCTCGCCAGCACGCGCGCCGCATGATCGTAAGCATCCAGAAAATTTCTTTGCTTGAGCAGCGCGAAACTCAAACCGAGCCGCGCCTCGTTGTCGTGCGCATCCTTTGCAATGAGTTCCCGGTATAACTTTTCTGCGCTCTCGAATTCACCCTCACGCAGTAAACGCGCGGCGCGAACTTTAACCGAATCGCCGATCAACATGCCTGCTCGCACGTCTTCACTCAACGCACAATACAGCACGCACGCCATAACGAGCGCGGCAACGGAAACAGTTTTGGTAGAGCGCAATAACATGACTAAAAAGCAGTAGTCAGAAATCCGTAGTCAGGAGACAGAAGAAAGGCAAGACAGGAATTGCGGACACTGTAAGGATAGATTGAGCAAATCATCTTGTGTAACTCCTTATGATGTTTTTCATTCTGACTTCTGACTCCTGTCTCCTGACTTCTATCAAAGTCCCTCACTTCAATATCTCGCCAGTCTTCATCGACCATAGCACCAGATCGAGTTCGTCGAAATCGATTTGCGCGTCGTCGCTGAAACATTTGAGTCGTTCTTCGGTCGCTAAATATTTTGCGCGTGTCGAAGGCGGCTGCGGTGATTCTATCACGCCGAGTTCGTGAAGGCTGCGCAAGATGTGCTTGTCGAGAATCGCATAGCCGCTCAAACCTATATTGCGAAGGAAGTGGCTCGCTTCTTTATAGCCGAGTCCCTTGATGCGTTTTTCCTTCGCCAGCCAATCGCGGCGCGCTAAAGGATCACTGAAGCTCAACAGCTTTTCGCGCAAGCGCATGTCGCATTCTTCGCGCAGGTAATCGCGCGTCACGACAATATAGCCGGGACGCGCCGCCGGATAACGATGCACGCCCACCAAAGCCTTCGTCAATTCTTCATGGCTGCCTTCATTGAGCAGATGCCGCACGGCTTCGACGGAACGCAAGCCCATGCGCGCCGACGCTCCGGCGGTAAAAATGCAAAACACGAGTTCTTCCCACAGCCGCGCGTTTGTGCCTTCACGCCACACGCTGCGAAACTCCGCGAGCCGCGCGTTTATCTCCGCGCCGCGTGAACGATGCGCGTGGCGTATGCTTTCTATGCTCGCTGGAAGAATTTCTTTTCGCATGTGGTTTTTCAATGGCGAAATTGTAAGAGCGTGCTCGCAGACTGTCAATGCACTCTTTCATCAAGATTTTATCTATAATCGTTTGCGTTCGAGCGCCATTGAATCTCTCGGGCGTGCATCTTTTATGCGCTGAGCAAACATCTAAAACCGGTATCCATTTGACTGATGCTCTTTAGCATTCAACTGAATAATCGAACGCGCTCAATGGTAACACGCAACGTCTTCTGAAAACTTTTACCGGTACTCAATAATGAAACTTAATTCGCAACGCTTCGCTTCGGCTCTTTTGTTTCTGACACTGTTCATCGCGGGGAATCCCGTCGGACGCGCGCAAGGCGTGACGCCGTTTGACCGGCAATCGCAACCAACCGCTCCGCCCGTCAACGTGCTATCGCAGCAGCCGGAGATGTTTCCGCAAACCGCTCCGCAAACAGGCGCGACGCCCGCGCAGTATCCGCCGCCGATTATCGTTCCGCCGCTTGATGAAACTCCGATTGCCGGAACGCAAGGACTACTCGTTGAAACTTTAGACGGGCGCAAGGTTTCGGAGACGGCGGCGGATCAAGGCTTCAATCCTGCTTCCGCCGTCAAACTCGCCACGGCACTGACGGCCTTGCGCACCTTCGGCCCGCAGTATCGCTTTACGACTGCGGTCTGGACGACAGGCACATTCGACCAAGCGACAGGCACGATCACGGGCGACCTTTATATTTCCGGGCGCGATCCTTCGTTTCACTATGAACACGCCGTGCAACTCGCGCGCGAACTCAACCGTCAGGGCATACGCACCGTGACGGGCGATTTGATCGTTGCGCCGCGCTTTACAATGAACTTCGATTCTTCAACGCAGCGTTCCGGCGATCAACTTTACGACACGCTCGATCAGACGCGCAGACCGGCGGCAGCCGTGCGCGCATGGAACGACGAGCGCGCGATTATCGGCGATGATGCGAGTCTCGCAAATGTCGCTCCGGGCGTTGCCGTGTTGGGCGCAGTCTATGTCGATTCCGTGCCGCGCGAGGCGCGCATGTTGCTTGTTCATCGCTCCAGCAAGCTCGTCGATGTGTTGAAGGTTCTGCTCTGCTACTCGAATAATTTTATGGCAGAGCGCATCGGCGACACATTGGGCGGGCCGCAGGCCGTTCGCCGCACAGTCGTTTCGAGCGCGCATGTCGCGCCGTGGGAAGTCTCGCTCGCTTCGACAAGCGGGCTTGGCGTCAATCGCGTCACGCCGCGCGCGATGATGAAAGTGCTGCGCGCGCTACGCGATGAACTCGCCAAGAACAATCTCGAATTGTCGGACATACTGCCGGTCGCGGGCATCGATCCCGGCACGCTGCACAAGCGCTATACAAATTATTCATCGCGCGGCAGCGTGATCGCCAAAACAGGCACGCTCACGCTCACGGACGGCGGCGCGAGTGCGCTTGTCGGCGAAATGCACACGGCGACAAATGAAACGCTGCTTTTCGTGATCTTAAATCAACGCGGCAATGTCTCGCGCTTCCGCGAAAATCAAGACAGGCTCGTGACGCAAATACAGAACTCGCACGGCGGCGCTGCTTCCTTCGCTTATCGTCCGCTGAAGCTTGCGATGCGTCTCGCAGATACGGAAACGGGCGCAGTCAATTCCGCGCGCAAGGACGAATACGAACCGGCGTCGAATTGATTTGTTGCTTCCGCAATCATCATCAAGAGTTAGCGGAAATGTTGTTCTAAAAAAGTTTGCGCCCCGGCAGCCTGAGAGTCGCCGGGGCGCTTTTACGTCCCCGCTCACACGCAGCGTGCGGCACCGCGCGTGAACTAAGGGACGATGTCATGGCGGAATACTTTCGAGCGCATCCTTAACCGAACCGAAGCGCCTTTCGCGTAGAGGAACACCGCACCCAGATTTCCTCATCGTAATTCTTGCGGCGCTTGCTTCAGGCCATACTTCAGACGCGCTCTTTTCATCCGGCCTCAAAGCGCAGCTAGTAACATGCGCTCTCAGCGGCACGCGTGTGCAATTTCCACGCCGCTCATCCGCAGCGCGATAAGCCGCTCTGCTCAAACTCTGTTTTTACTTGTGCAGGAGCGTGCGGCAAGCGTCTTTGCAACGGCGCATCGTGTTGCCGCGCGAAAGTCTAGCGGTTCGCCGGTGTTTCTATAAGTTACAAGCTTATGTAACGGGCGCGTGCTCGTCGATGCGGCAGAATACCGGCGTGCGCGGCTGTGGAAAGGCGAACCCGTATGTGTCACAAAGCGTAACAACCGCAAGATTGTCTGAATGCGTGAAATTGATAATATTGATGCTTATCGCTCGAAAGTCGCATGGCACCGTTATTGCACCTGCGTTAGCGGGCGCGATGTTTCTCGTGGAGACATACGACCATAAGGGATCGACACTTTTTAGAGACGAACGACTTTTACGGAGACGGGTTATGAACGATCAATCACAGAAGATAGCGCCGCCGACATCCTTGAAGAACCGCGAGCGCGGATTCTCCGTGCTGGAGTTGATTCTGGTTTTAACGGTCATCGGTATTGTTTCAAGCTTCGCTTATGTTCGCCTTGCCGCCGCCCGCGAGGTTATGCGCGTGACAAATTCATCGCGCGAATTCACGAACTTCGTGCAGAAGGCGCGGCTCGATTCGATCCGCCGTCATGCTACGACGGCAGCGAATAAAGCGACGGTAGTAATTAATAATGCTACGACGTATACCGTGACGGGGGACTTCGACGGTAACGGCGTGACGGATAGCTTGAGGCAGTTGCAGCAAGGGGTCACCTTCTCCGCTATTGCTTCCGATGGCAGCGCGGTGACGCTTCCCATCACCATTACATTTGACTGGCGCGGGCGAGCCGCGTGCGTCGATTCATCTGCCACTCCCAAACCCGTCAACACGTTCAGCGTCGCCGACAACGGCGGCACATGGACGGACACAATCGCCGTCACGAGTTGGGGCGACGCGTCGGTTAGCTCCGGCGACGCAGGCGCATCGAGCTACAGCGCGGCGGCAGAGCCTTCGCCGCCAAACGTGAGCGCGGCAGCGGCGGCAACCGTGAAATCGAGCACGGTCATACCGTAGACGTGTGGCTTATGGTCAACGCAAATTAAATGGAGTTAGTAAAGATGACCGGACAAAACAGAGTATGCGCCTTGCCTTTAAGCAGCGAGCAGAATAACGACATGAGCAACCGGAGTGAGGGTGGATTTACGCTGCTCGAAACCAGCATCGCGCTCGTCATATTGATGTTCGTCGCTCTCGGCGCGGCTTCACTGTTCGCTTACTCAATTAATTACAACTCGGCGAGCAATGACCGTTCGCAGTCGCTTGCAATTGCACAATTGCGCATGGAGAAGACACGCAACACAGGTTTTTCCGGCCTCGGCGGCGGCACTACGACGCAGTATTTCGACAGTACAGGAACGGCATATACGACCGCCGCATTGTGTCAGGCTGGCCTCGTTGCGCAAAGCGGACAGCGCTGCTATGCGGTGGTCACTATTATTGATGACAATCCGGCGACGACGGCGGTTGATGTCGATGCGGCCAGCACTTTGAAGGCGATTACCGTTAAGGTTACGCCGCAGGGCGCGCGCGCGCAGTGGGCGACGACGGTGAGCGGCGCGGACACAATCGACACTGTGAAAATCACGACGCAACGCGGCAAGTCTTTTTAATTGTTTGCACGCAAGGTAGGGACGGTTAATGATGAAGAAGGCTATGACAAGTTATTTGATGCCCGCGAACAAAAAGCGTGAAGACGGCTTTTCGCTCATGGAATTAATGATCGCAATGACGATTACGCTCGTCATTATGGTGGCGGCGAGCACTTTGCTTTCCAACTCTCTCGGCACGCGTTCACGCGAAAACCGCAAATCGGATGCGCTCGCCGATGTGCAGCGCGCGCTCAATATTGTGTCGCGCGAGATCGCCAATTCCGGTTTCGGGCTGGAGAATGACAACGGAATTATCATCGCCGATTCCGGCAATACACAACTACGCTTTCGCGCGAACATCGACAACACCAACAACACCACAACGAATCCCGGCGAAGACGTAACCTACTATTTATCGAATTTCCGGCTCGCGCGTTACGACAAGAATGCAGTTGCAGGCGCGGAGACGACTGCGCTTCTCGCCAATCGTATCGACACTCTGACTTTTGATTACTACGACGTTAACGCCGCCGGAACAACTGTCTCGGCAACGGTAAATGCTCCGGCTGTGCCTACCGCCCGCACCGTGCGCGTCAAGATAACTGTGAGCGTGACGTTGCCTGAGATGATCGGTGAACCGGCTTCGACGGAGCGTTTGACCAGCGAAGTTTCATTGCGCAACGCACCGACTGTAACCACCGGATATTGAGTTGTTCGTTCAACGGATAAGGAAGATTTCGATGTACCCCACACAAGGACTTACGTGCGTTGCCGTGCGGCGCAAAAACGAGCGCGGCGCGGCGCTACTTACGACGCTGCTGATTTCCATGTTGCTTTTAGCGGCGGGCGGCGCGCTGATCGTTTCAACATCGCTGACAACGTCGAACACCTATGATTCAACCGCCGAAGCGAAAGCCTATTATTCAGCTGAAGCGGGCTTGCAGGCGTCGCTCAATGTCCTGCGCGGCAAAGTTACGTCCAGTCCTGCCGGTGTCACAATGTCCTTCCGCAATGCCCTCACGCTTGCGACTTCCAACGACGTTGCGGGCGGCGATGCAACTACCTACGCGCGCCTTTCCAGATGGCTGCCGTATTCCACACGAACGACTCCGGGAACCAACGTCGCCGTTGACTCGAACAACACCGGATACAACATCAAGGTGACAGACCCGGACAATTCCAATCTTGTGTCCTTTACCACAACCGGCTCGATTGACGACGGCAGCAACACAAAAACCTTTCCCGGGCTGTCCCCCAGTTCATCGGCAACCATCACGATTAACGACGTTACAGGCACTAACATTAACGCTTACCCGACGGCCGCCAATCAGCAGATGATTAGCATTCGGGTGCAAGCCACACGTTTCGGCGCAACTATCCCGGAAACAAAATTTTCAATCAGAATACACCAGACCGCGCCCTTTGAAGGAGTCGGCTATCTGACCGGAAAGATTACCCCCGGAACGATTACCAACACGACCAGCACCGTGCAATTCAACTACACTCTTCCCTCAACGAAAGTTAATGAAGGCACATACACCGTCAATTCCAATCCGCTGCCGCTTGTTGCGCCTAACGTTAGCGGCGGAGTGACGACGGCTCTCGCTTCGATCACCGCTCCCGATCCGCAACGTCTGCTCGTCCAATCAACGGGTACCGGGCCGAAGGGAGCGCGCAAACAGTTGGAGATGATCGTCAATAGCTCGCTCTTTAATGTAGCGCCGCCTTCGCCCATCACGATTCGCGGAGCGGATGACCAGTCGCAATCCATGACGTTCAGTCTCGGCACTAGCAACGCGAAATATTACACCGGTAAGGATAACGCGGGCATCGAAGGCCAGCAGCCAACCGTTGCCATCAGCTTGCATGACTGGACAGCGGGCAATGCCGGCGTCATTAAAGGTTCTACCGTTGACGCTCCGCAACTTAGCGTTCTCGATATAAATCCTATTCCAAACCCGTGGACTCCGACGCTTCTCCCCGTTCCGGCATCGCCACCGCCGACCGCGCTCACTCCATACTTTCTGCGCACAGCGGATGCCGCGCGCCGATTTCTCGATAGCTCGGAGACAACCGCACGGGCACAAGGTCGATACTACACCTCGCTTAATGGCTATGCCGATACGGGAGTGAGAGGCGACGCTGCTTTTACCTTCGTTGATGGCGATTGCAATTTAGATGGCGGGACAGGTCTTCTTATCGTCACCGGCAACCTGACATTGAAGGGAAACAACGGCTTCGACGGCATTATTATTTTGCTCGGAAACGGCCATGTAGAACGCAGCGGCGGCGGCAATGGCGGCACCTACGGCGCAATGGTGATCGGCAGCGTGGATCGCACGGCAGGAGACTTCCGCGCTCCATATTTCGACGTCTCTGGCGGCGGCGGTTTGACCTTTCAAAGCGATTACAATTCAAAGAAGCGTGCCAATAACATCAGCGGACTCGGCGTCGCCGGAGTCATCGAAAAATAAACTCCGTCGCTTTTGTAAGGTTTGTCAGAAACGGGCGCGTGCATCTTCACCGAAGCCGCGCCCGCCTTTTTTTGTGTCGCCAACAACTTGCTTGACATACGCACGCACGGCTCTTACCATCCGTTTCGATTGTGCAAACGCTTCCCTTTTTCTTTATTCCTTTCGCCCGCATCACGGATTTGCGCTCACCGCCCGCGCGTATAAAACATGCCTGACATTCTGCTCGTTGAAGACAAAGAAAGTTTGCGACACGTCCTGCGCTTAACATTGGAAGCGGCTGGCTACGCTGTGACCGAAAGCGCCGACGCGCGCGCCGCTGCGCAGGAAATAGCGCGTGCTCCGCATAAACTCGTGCTGACGGATTTGCGTATGCCGCACGGCAGCGGCCTAGACGTGCTGCGTGCCGCGCGTCAAGCAGACCCGGATATTCCCGTCATCGTGATGACCGCTTACGGCTCGATTGACGAAGCCGTGCAAGCGATGAAGGACGGCGCGCAGGACTTTCTGCAAAAGCCCGTTGACTCGAATCATTTACTACTGCTCGTCGAACGCGCGCTCGAAGCATCACGGCTGCGCACGGAAAACATATTACTGCGCGAAGAATGGTCACGCCGCTACGGTTTCCCGCGCATCCTCGGCGAATCCGAAGCCATCAAGCGCGCCGTCGCCGAAACACAACGCGTCGCACAAACAGAGGCCACCGTCCTGCTCCTTGGCGAGAGCGGCACAGGCAAGGAATTATTCGCGCGCGCCGTTCATTATCTTTCCGCGCGAGGCCAGAAAAACGACAAACCGTTTGTCGCCATCAACTGCGCGGCGATTCCCGAAACCTTAATTGAAAATGAACTCTTCGGCCACGAGCGCGGCGCGTTCACAGGCGCGACTGACCGCCGTTTAGGAAAATTTGAACTCGCGTCGGGCGGCACGATCTTTCTGGACGAAATAGGCGAGATGCCTTTAAGCGTGCAAGGTAAACTTTTGCGCGCCATCGAAGAAAAAACGATTGACCGCATCGGCGGGCGCGCGTCGATTCCTGTGGACGTGCGCATCGTCGCCGCGACCAACAGAGATTTACGCCAAGCGGCGGAAGCGGGCGAGTTCCGTAGTGATCTGTTTTTTCGTCTCGCCGTCTTTCCCATAGAGATTCCGCCCTTGCGCGAGCGCGTGCAGGACATTGCGCTTCTCGCCGCGCACTTCGCCGCAAAGCTCGGCAAGGAACTGCGCGGACGCCATGCAACCTTGAGCGATGCGAGCCTCGCCGCGCTCGAAGCTCATCCATGGCATGGCAATGTGCGCGAGCTGCAAAACGCCATCGAGCGCGCCTGCATTCTCGCCGACAGCGCAATCATCGAACCCGCCGACCTCGGACTCGCTGCGCCTTCGCAATTAAGGAATGAAGCGCAATTATTTATTGATCTCGATACGTCCGGCACGCTCGCCGAAGCTTCAGGGCGCGCGGCGCAGTTCGTCGAACGCCGCAAAATACAGGAAGCACTCGAAGCGCATCACGGCAACAAAACGCGCGTCGCCGAAGCTTTGGGCGTCAGCTATAAAACTCTGCTCACCAAAATCAAAGACTACAATCTCTCAGCGCACAATGAGCAATAATCCGAAGGCCGATTCACAGAACGCACAGGGCGGCGCTGTTGAAGAAACAGAACCACGCACGGATGCGGGCATCGTTGCGGGCGAAGCGGAAGTGACAGTCGGCACGGCTGAAGGCGAATCCGTCGGCGAGCAAAAGACCGCGCAGCGCGAGCGCGACGCGAGCACAGGCCGCCACGCCTTTCTCGTCGGCGCGGGCATTCTCTTAAGCCGCATTATCGGCCTCGTTCGCCAGCGCGTGTTTGCTTCTTACTTCGGCGTTTCGGAGGCTAGCGACGCTTTCACGGCAGCCTTTCGCATTCCGAATTTCTTACAGAATGTTTTCGGCGAAGGCGCTCTCTCGGCTTCCTTCATTCCCGTTTACGCGAAGCTTCTAGCTGGCAAAGACGAACGCGAAGCCGGACGCGTTGCGGGCGCTGTCTTCGCGCTGCTCGCGCTCGTAACATCGATCCTCGTGCTCGTCGGCGTGCTGACGACGCCTTATATTATCAACGCCATTGCGCCGGGCTTCGAGGGCGAGAAACGCGCATTAACGATTCGTCTCGTCAAGATACTTTTTCCGGGCGCGGGGCTGCTAGTGTTGTCTGCTTGGTGTCTCGGCGTGCTTAACAGCCACAAGCGCTTCTTTCTTTCTTACACCGCGCCGGTTATCTGGAACATAGCCATTATCGCCGCGCTCTTTGGTTGGGGCAGCCACGCGGCGCAATCTCCGCTAACAGAACGCATCGCGCAATTTAGGCTGGCAGAAGTCGTCGCGTGGGGTTCTGTGATCGGCAGTTTTCTACAATTCGGCGTGCAGCTTCCGACTGTGCTGCGGCTCGTCAAGCATTTGCATTTCACATTCGATGTCGCGTCGCAGAGTGTGCGCACGGTTGTTCGCAATTTTCTTCCGGTCTTTTTCAGTCGCGGCGTCGTGCAGATTAGCGCTTACGTCGATTCGCTGCTGGCAAGCTTGCTCGGCAACGGCCCTATGACTGCGCTCAGTTACACGCAGAGTTTATACACGCTGCCCGTAAGTCTCTTCGGCATGTCGATTTCAGCGGCGGAGTTGCCAGCGATGGCGAGCGCGCTCGGCAACAAGGAAGAGATCGCTGAAAAGTTGCGCGAACGGCTTGATGCGGGGCTGCGGCGAATAGCCTTTTATGTCGTGCCGTCGTCAATGGCGTTTCTCGCGCTCGGCGATGTCATTACGGCGGCGCTTTATCAAAGCGGGAAATTCGGCAGCAGCGATTCCCTTTACGTGTGGGGCATTCTCGCAGGCTCCTCCGTCGGCTTGCTCGCTTCCACGCTCGGCAGGCTTTACTCTTCGACTTACTACGCGCTGCACGACACGCGCAGGCCGCTTTTGTTTGCCGTAGTGCGCGTGACGCTGACCATCGTGCTGGGTTATTTGTTCGCCATTCCGCTGCCGCGCCTTCTCGGTCTGGACATCAAGTGGGGAGCCGCAGGACTTACGGCTTCGGCAGGAATCGCCGGATGGGTCGAGTTCGCCTTGCTGCGCCGCACGCTCAACCGGCGCATAGGGAAAACAGGCTTGCCTTTTCCTTATGTGGCAAAATTGTGGGCGGCGGCGGCAATCAGCGCGGGACTCGGCTGGGCTGTCAAATTGCTGATCGGGCATCCGCATCCGATCTTCGTCGCTTTTTTCGTGCTCGGCGCTTACGGACTCGCGTATTTCAGTTTAACTTCCCTGCTCAAGCTGCCGGAAGCCGTCGCCGTCGTCGGAAAATTCACACGCCTTTTACGCAGAAGCCGATAGCCGCGAACTGTCTTTATCAGCTAATGATATTCTGCTAAGAACCGTGACAAAACGTTTTACGATTATTCTGCTAAGGCGCGGAAACTTTTGGAAGCGGGTCTCGATTCCCACTTTCCTAGAACCAGAGAGATGAAAGCTCTTATTGCTCCGGCCTTCTAGTAACGCGTGACGCGAACGACGAGGCAAACCATCAACAAACTTCGCAGAGGGAACAAAATCATGATCCGCAAACTTCTTTTGACAGCCGCCGCAGTCGTGATACTGATGTCCGTCAACGCAGCCACTTACGCTGACACTGTTACGCTCACAGGCCGCGCCGGAACCGGCGTGACGGCGCAAATCTCCAACTTCTCGCTCACAGGCAACCAGTTCTGCTTTACCATTACCAATACTTCCGTCGCGCCCGGCTCAACCGGCACGATCACCAACATCGGATTCAATCTGCCGGGAATTTCGGGCGGCACTTTCACATTAAATCAGGCCAGCGGCAGCGGCAGTTACACGCTGGTCAATAGCGTTCAGGCCAATGCCACAGGCGTGAATACGACGCTCGACTTTTCGCTTGAAACCGTGAAGCCGAACGGCACTGTGTCGAGCAACTTCAACGGCGGCTTTACTCAAAGCGGAATCGCCGGCGGTCAATTTGCAACCTTCTGCGTGACCGGCAATTTCGGCAACCTGTCAGCGCTGCAGATTGCACAATCCATCCTCGCACGCTTCCAAGCGGTTAACGGCGGCGGCAGCGATGTCGCAGCAGGCGGCGGCGGCGGCACGCCTCCTCCCGCGCCTGTTCCCGAACCGGCGACGATGATTCTGCTCGGCACAGGCTTAGCCGGAATCGCCTCGAAGATGCGCAAGCGCCGTCAAGCGACACAAGAATAACTTAGATATGCAGAGCATGTAAGCTCTTTTTGCCCTCGCCTCTACGCACCGCTCGATTGTCTGTGTAGGCGATTTACTACCAACTATTTTTGCAAGGATAAGGTGATTTGTATGAAAAAAGTTTTCTCCACCATCGCGCTCGGCTTCGCGGCAATGATCTTTCTCAGCGTCAACGGCGCAACCGCCTACGCTGATGGAATCGTGCTCCTCGGGCCTAACAACCAAAAGTTAGTGCCGCCGCAAACTGTTCTCGACCTTAATCATCAGGGAAACAGCACCACGGAATCCGGTGGCGTGGGATTCAACGGAAGCAGCGATTTTCGCTTCGGCTCAGGCAATTTCGTGAGCGGGCCGCACAACCAGACTATCGCCTTCAGCCAAACCGGAGCCACGAGTGCCGCCGGACTGCGTATCATCTTCAACATCAACGAGCCGAACGGTCAAAACAGAGACAGCGTCACGCTCAACAATCTGACTTTGACTGCCTATAACAGCCAGACGGGAGCGGCGACTTTTATCGGCTCCTTCGCTCCCGCGCCGCAAACGCTTCAACAATTTACGCCTGCTCAAGGCTCGACAGCGGATTACGTGTTCGGCCTGACTCCTGACGCAATCGCCAGATTGCAAGCGGCACTGGCTGCCGATCCGAATCTGCGTCTCGGATTGTCTGCTAATATCAGCAATGTGCAGGGCGGCCCTGAGCGCTTCGGTTTCGCTGGCGCTAATAATCCGTCGCCTGCTCCGGTTCCCGAACCGGCGACGATGATTCTACTCGGCACAGGTTTAGCCGGAATCGCCTCGAAGATGCGCAAACGCCGCAAGGTCTCCGAAGAATAACGCGGCAGATCATACAAATCGCTCCACCCGCGCGAAATGCGTCGCAGGCCGGACACGGGTTTCATCGCCCGCATCCGGCCTGTTTCGCTTTTTGCCCGGAAATAAGCAATTTGCAGTACCTGAAGAATATTTTTCAAATTTCCCGGATTTTTTCTGGAGAAGATTATCCATTCGGAATTTACTTTAGTTACCGAAGAAAAGACGGGTTTGGTTGGAAGCGGCAGGCGGGCGATGAGTAGAAAATACTCCATCGCCTTTTCGTTTTACTGCACAAAGAGGGTGTTGAATTTTGAGAGAACCGCAGACGGTCATTGACCCGCCTGCGGTTCTCTCTCTATTATCCGAAGAATGCGCAAAATAACTTCCGCCGCAGCGATGCGCGAAATCGACAAACTCACCGCAGAGCAATACAAAATGCCCTCGCTGCTCTTAATGGAGCAGGCAGCGACGGCAGCGGCGCAAGCCATCGCCGCGCGCATGAACGGCGAGCTTTCGCAAAAAAACGTGCTCGTGCTGTGCGGGCGCGGCAATAACGGCGGCGACGGCGCGGCGCTCGCGCGTATTCTCGCTTTAATGGGCGCGTGGGTCGAAACAGTGCTTTTCGGCTCCGTCGAAGAAACCAAAGGCGACGCGCGAATTAATTTCGAGACGACGAAAAGCCTTGCCGATGAGGGTTCTGCATTCGCCAATCCATACGGAACATCCTATGACCCGGAAATGGCATCGCTGATTCTGTTTCACAATTCTTCAGGCTCTTTGTCCTTCACCGAATGCCACACGTTTCAGGAATGGGAACAGTTTCTTTACTCCAACGCACAGCAGCCCTTCGACATTATCGTCGATGCACTATTCGGCACGGGGCTGACGCGCCCGCTCGACGAACTGCCGCGCGAAGCCGTCAACTTCATCGAAAGAATGCGCGGACTGCGTAATTCTCATCAAGATAACATTCCGCTGATTGTTTCTCTGGACATTCCGTCCGGCCTCGATGCAGACTCCGCAGAAATTTCGGGAGCGACGATTCAAGCGGATTTGACCGTCACATTCACCGCGCCCAAACTCGCTAACGTGCTTCCGCCCGCTTCCTATCACAACGGCGAACTCGTCATCGCCAACATCGGCTCGCCCGCCAAGCTGATCGAAGAAGCGGCATCGGAGCTTTTCCTTGTCGAGCGTGAAGACGCGCGCCGCTGGCTCGTGCAAACGCGCTATGCTCCGGGTTCCTACAAAAACACGCACGGCCATGCGCTCGTCATCGCAGGCTCGCGCGATTACACGGGAGCGCCCGTGCTCTGCGGCGACGCCGCGATGGAATCCGGCGCTGGCCTCGTCACCGTCGCCACCGCAACGAGCGCGCACGATGCGGTCAGCGCGCGATTGATGCCCGAAGTCATCCCGGCATCGCTTCCCGAAACCGAAGACGGAGCAATCAGCTTCGAGGCAATCGCGCGCGCAAGTGAATTGATTGAACGCGCAAACGTCGTCGCCGTCGGCCCCGGCCTTTCATCGAAAAACGATTCGACGCGCCGCTTCGTTCGCCACATTGTCGAGCATCGCAAAACACCCGTCGTCATCGACGCCGACGCACTGAATGCGCTTGCGCCTTGGCCTGAAGATTTATCAGGCTCCGATGATTTCCCGCTCATACTCACGCCGCACGCGGGCGAGATGCGGCGCTTGATCGGCGCAGCGGGCGACGCGGCGATTACGGATCGCGTCGAGGTCGCGCGCGACTTTGCTTCAGCGCACGATTTGATTTTAGTGCTCAAGGGCGCGCGCACGATTATCGCCGCGCCGGATAATCGCGTCTTCGTGGTTCCGACGGGCAACGCAGGACTCGGCACAGCCGGTTCGGGCGATACCTTAACGGGCATTATCACGGGTTTCATCGCGCAGGCTTACGGCACGCTGAAAAAGGAAGCCAGCGCCCTCGATGCAGTTATCGCAGCAGTTTACATCGGCGGGCTGGCGGGCGACATCGCGGCGCAAGAAAAGGGAATGCGCTCCCTCGTCGCTTCCGACATACGCAATCATCTCGCTGCGGCGATTAGCCAACTAGACTTCGCAGGAGAAAGGCCTTGAGCACGAAAGCGGCAAACGAAGCAGCATCACAGGAAAAGCAGGCAGGTGAATATACATGCCGCGACGCCCAAGAAACTTTCGCGCTCGGCAAGAGTTTTGGCGAACGTCTGACCGGCGACGAAATCATCCTGCTCGACGGCGCGCTCGGCGCAGGCAAAACAGTTTTCACGAAGGGCATCGCCGCAGCATTAGGCATCGACCCGGAAGAAGTCACCAGCCCATCGTTCACGCTCGTCAATCGCCACGCGGCACAATTACTCACGCTTTATCACATAGACCTTTACCGCTTGCCCGAAGGCGCAACGGCAGCGCACGCCGTAGACCTCGACGAACTGTTGACGGAAACGCAAGCTGTCATCGTTATCGAATGGGCTGAAAGATTGGGCGCGCAGTATCCGCTGCCCCCGCCCGTGTATCGCATTTCCATTAACGGCGACGGCGACGAGCCGCGCAGGATAATTATTCATTACAGCGAAGGATAATAATTGCGGCGGTTAGTCGGTTGCGAGTTTTCGATAAAAAGCCGATAATTGCTTGTCGCTAATTGAAACGAAAAAGAATTACTTTTATAGGAGAACATTTATGCCATATCCAGAAATGATGATTCGCCCGATGCGCGAAGAACTAACACGGCTCGGCGTCGAAGAATTGAAGACGCCGGAGCAAGTTGAAAAGACGCTCACAGAGTCGGAAGGCACTGTGATGGTCGTCGTTAATTCCATTTGCGGATGCGCGGCAGGCAAAGCGCGTCCCGGCATTGCGATGGCGCTGCAACACGATGTGCGCCCGGACAAAGTCGCCACCGTATTTGCCGGAGCCGACATCGAAGCGACGGAAAAAGCGCGCGAGTATTTCAAGGGCTATCGTCCGTCTTCGCCGTCCATTGCGATCATGAAAAACGGCGAAGTCGTTTACATGATGGAACGCCACCAAATCGAAGGCAACGGCCCGCAGCAAATCGCCCAGGCATTAACCACTGCGTTCGATACATACTGCAACGCTTCATCAGCCGCCGCGACAAACTAAACACACGGCAACAATCCGCTTCGATAAAGGACGCCTTGATTCTCCGAAGAGTCTTGGCGTTCTTTTACATACAGCAACTCCTACATAACAGACGCCACCGATAACCACACCGGCAAAATTCTTCTTACCAACTCACGCTGCGCCTGTTGCGCCTTATGCTATCATCCCGCTCGAATGGCAATAGATTCCTCAATCCGGCTCGATACTCCCGTCGTAGAGTTATATCGCTTCGGCATCACGCGCTTCGGTCAACCGACAGCGCGTAAACTTGCGCTCGCTCTGGCGGCGCTGGCAGGCAAGACGGATGCGATGCAGGCCACAATCGAAGACTTGCTCAATTATCTGCCGATGCGCTACGAAGACCGCTCGAATCTGGCGCGCGTCAGCGATTTGCACGACGGCATGGAAGCATCGCTGGAGCTTTACGTGCGCGTCGCGGGCGGCTTTCAGGTCGGCAAGAATCGGGGGCCGAAAGCGCCGCCGCTTTACATCTTCGAGGTCACGGCGAGCGATCCCGAAAGAACGTCGAAGCCCGTTGTCGTTTGGACGTTCATTTCCGGTCGGCAGGCACAGCGCATCGTCGCTTACAACAAACAAAAGTTTCCACGCGGCGCGCGCTTTATCGCCTTCGGCAAATGGGAATGGGACGGGCGGCGCAACACTTTCGCGCTTCGCCTTAATAAGCCGGACGAACTGGAAATGCTGCCCGGCACATGGACGCCGCCCGAACATGCCCTGCTGCGCCTTGCCGAAGATGATTCCTCACAGGCAAACGAAACGAATGAAGACCACGACGCGGATGCGATTGATCCAAAGAAGCGCACAGAGGCCGCCGACAACCCCGAAGAAGATGCGGAGGAGGCAGCGGAAGACGCGGCAGACGATCCGGCGCTTGCCGCGATTCACGTCGGGCGGCGCGTTCCCGTTTACCGCAAGCTAGGCGAGTTTCGCTCGAAACGATTGCGCGAAATTATGCACCATGTGCTCGAACTCGTGCCGGACGAAGCAATCACGGAAACCTTGCCGGAAGAATTACGCGCACGCCAACATTTAATCAGCCGCGCGGAAGCTTTGCGGCGCATACATTTTCCAACCGAAGACGTGCCGCTCGCCGATTACGAACGCGCGCGAAGTCTCGCGCATCTGCGGCTAATCTTTGAAGAATTTTTCTGGGTCGCGTTGGCGCTCGCGTTGAAGCGCGGCGAAAGAATCAAAGAGCCGAAGGGAGCCGTCATCGAAATCACGGATCGCGTGCGCGAGTCGCTTGCCGCAGTGCTTCCCTTTCAGCTTACGGGCGCGCAGGAGCGTGTCGTCAAGCGCATCTTCGACGATATGCAAGCGGACGCGCCGATGAACCGCTTGCTGCAAGGCGATGTCGGCAGCGGCAAAACCATCGTCGCGCTGCAAGCAATGCTCGCCGCGATGGAAAACGGTTATCAAGCGGCGCTCATGGCCCCTACGGAAATCCTCGCCGAACAACACGCGCGCAACGTCAAACGCCTGCTTGCAACCACGCCTTACCGCGTCGAACTTTTGACGGGAAGTTTGCGCGCGGCTGAAAAACGTCGCCTGCACAAAGACGCGGCGGCGGGCGAAATTCACGCCGTCATAGGCACTCACGCGCTCATACAGGACGCTGTGCAGTTCGACAAACTCGGACTCATCGTCATCGACGAACAGCATCGCTTCGGCGTGCTGCAGCGCGCAGAGCTTCGTTCGCGCGGCTTTCATCCTGACGTGTTAGTAATGACCGCGACGCCCATTCCGCGCTCGCTCGCCATGACCGCTTACGGCGATCTGGATGTCTCGGTGATTGACGAACTTCCGCCCGGACGCACGCCGATCAAAACCGTCGTCGTCGGCGAAGACCAGCGCGGCGGAGTCTATAAGGGCGTCGAACGCGAGATACGCGCGGGGCGTCAGGGCTACATCGTTTACCCGCTCGTCGAAGAATCGGAGAAAATGGATTTGAAGGATGCGACGCGCATGTACGAACAACTGCGCGACCGGGTGTTTCCGCATTTTTCCATCGGCCTTCTGCACGGCAAACTGAAGTCCGCCGAAAAGGAAGATGCGATGCGCCGCTTCGTCTCCGGCGAAACACAACTGCTCGTTGCGACGACGGTTGTCGAAGTCGGCGTTGATGTGCCGAACGCGTCCGTGATGGTGATCGAACACGCGGAGCGCTTCGGCCTTTCGCAGTTGCATCAACTTCGCGGGAGAGTCGGGCGCGGCGCAGAGAAAAGCTTTTGCGTGCTCTTGGCTTCCGATAAGCAAACGAGCGTCGCGCGCGAACGGCTCGGCATTATGGAAGAAACTTCGGACGGCTTTCGCATCGCCGAAAAGGATTTGGAGATACGCGGCCCCGGCGAAGTGATGGGGACAAGGCAATCCGGGCTGCCCACTTTTCGCATCGGCAATCTTGTCCGCGACGTGCAGATTTTAGAAGAAGCGCGCCGCGAAGCGGATTATTACTTATCGACCAGAAAGTTGACGCGCGAAACTTCCCTGCTCGTCGAGCGCGTCCGCAACGATGCGCGGTTCGGGCTGGCATCGGTTGGTTAATCCATTTACTTTGGAGGCAGTATGCGAACTTATTATTTAATCTTTATCCTATTGCTTTTATGTGCAACGCCGTCGCTTGCGCAAGAGAGTCAGAGAACACTTACCGACTCGGAAGTGACAGGCGGCATCGTCACTTTGTATGCGCTCGATCCGCTCGCTCAATCCTTTTGCTTTCGCGACGGCAAGGACGGTTCGGTTTTTTATCAGAACGAAGTCAGAAATCGTTGTAGTCACATAAACTTCAATAGCTATAACAAAGGCGAACTCTCCGTTGGCGTTCAGGGCGGCGAACTCGGTACAATCGTTGATCTTGGTACTGCTGATGATCTCAAAGCCCGTTACGGGTACGAAGAATATGTTGGCAAAGGTCAGGGTTTTGCTTCATTGCGAATGGAGCACGATAGACTCGTGATTCTGAAAGAGCGTAAATCGCAAACAGTGCAAGACATCGCGGAATCAACGCAATTGTTTGCAAAAGGAATGAGCAGTGCGCACGCACCGATTAAACTCGGACATATCTACGTCATGCGCCTTACCGACTATCACGATAAATCTTTTCAGTTGCTTGTCAAACTTGTCGTTATTGCTTACACACCCGGCGAGTCAGTGACATTTCGCTGGCATTTACTTTAGGCTGGGAATGCGCATCATCGCCGGACAATATCGCGGGCGCGTGTTGAAGAGTCCGCCGTCGATGCAGATTCGCCCGACATCGGATCGGCTGCGGGAAACGCTTTTCAACGTGCTTGCGCCGCGCATCGAAGGAGCGCGATTTCTGGACTTGTGCGCTGGCTCCGGCACTGTCGGCATCGAAGCCTTGTCGCGCGGCGCGTCGTTCGTCACATTCGTTGACCGCTCGCGCAAGATGTGCGGCCTCGTCGAAGCGAATCTGGATTTGTGCGAAGTGCCGGAAGAAGAAACGAATGTCGTGTTGTCGGAAGCTACTGAATTCTTAAAACGCGCGGCGACACGCGGCGAAGCACGATGGGACATAGCTTTTTTTGATCCGCCGTATGCGCTTGATTACTCGCCTGTACTAACGGCTTTCGGCGAAGGCTCGCTGCTTACGAATAACGGGGACGAAAACGGCGGCGTGCTCATCGTCGAACATCATCACAAAAATCAGTTGCGTGATGAAGCGGGACAACTGCGGCGCTGGCGCATACTGAAGCAGGGCGATTCGTGTTTGAGTTTTTATAATTACGACTAGAAAGCAATCAGCGATCAGTCTTCAGTTACCGGCTGAAAACTGAAGACTGAAGGCTGATAACTGAATTCATGCTTGTGCTTGGTATTGAAAGTTCGTGCGATGAAACGGCGGCGGCGGTTGTGCGCGACGGGCGCTTGATGCTGTCGTCCGTTATCTCTTCGCAGATCGAAAAGCATCAACCGTTCGGCGGCGTCGTGCCGGAGATCGCTTCGCGCGAGCATCTGGACAAGATCGTTCCGGTTGTCGAAGAAGCGTTCACGCGTGCGGGCATTGACGGAAAAGATTTGAGCGGCATCGCTGTCACCATCGGCCCCGGGCTAATCGGTTCCTTGCTCGTCGGCGTCGCATACGCGAAGGCGATGGCGTTTGCGCTTCAAGTGCCGCTTGTCGGCGTCAATCATATCGAAGGACATATCTACTCAATCGCGTTCGAGAATCCGCCCGTCGAATATCCGGCGCTGGCGCTGGTGGTTTCCGGCGGTCATACGAATCTTTTTCTTGTGCCGGAGCCGGGCAAATACAAAGTCGTCGCGCGCACGAGAGACGATGCGGCGGGTGAAGCTTTTGATAAAGTGGCGAAGATGTTGGGACTCGGTTATCCGGGCGGCCCCGTCATCGAACGCCTCGCGCTCTCTGGTGATCCGAAAAGCGTGCGGCTTCCGTTGCCGCGCATGAACGACGGGCGGCCTGATTTCAGTTTCAGCGGCCTCAAGACGGCTGTCTCGAAATACGTGCGCGAAACGAACCTGCGTCCCGCCGTAACCGGCGAAGAAGTTTCACAGGAAATCAAGAATCTGGCGGCGAGCTTTCAAAGCATAGTCGTGCGCTCGCTAATCGGCACGACGGAACGTCTTGCTCTCGAATATAAGCCGCGCACGTTGATTGTCGCGGGCGGCGTCGCGTGCAACAACGCCTTGCGGGAAGCGGCGCGCACGGCGGCGATGAATTTAGGCATTCCCGTTTATTTTCCGTCGCTGCATCTTTCGACGGATAACGCGGCGATGATTGCCGCCGCCGGAACCGTAAAGCTTGCGGCGGGTGAGCGTGCCGGACTCGATCTCAATGCGGATGTTTCGCTGCGGCTACAAAATATGGATGTCGAAGACGATCAACTGCGAAGAAATCGCGTGAAATATAGATTGTAGATTTGCGGGATTGATGAATTGTGGAAAAGTGAAAGCCGCTCCTTCTTGCGAGGGAAGAGCGGCTTTGCTTTATCGTAAGACGACGCGGACAGCGCCGAAGCGCATACCGCAGACATCCTACGGAACTAGCGTTGCAACCTGATCTCTGTTCGGCTGCACGCTGATATTTTTAGCGAACTTGACGGGATTCTTCGCGTCCAGGTCAATCGTGATAACGTCGCCCTCGCGCACATCCTTCAAAGAAATCGACTGTCCATCCATCACCGCTTTCGTGCCCAAGCGGTCAACCGCGATAACATGTTCGACGCCCGTGCGCGCCATCACGGAAATGTGCGAGTCGGTTACTTCAACAACCTTGGCGTCGATCATGCGCGTGTCAGTGTCTATCTTCGGGTCGTTGGGGTTGTTGTTAGAGGCGGCAAAAATATTTATTGAGAAAAAGGTAAGGACAAGAATTGTTGTGACGGCTGCGGTCAATCTCTTTTTCATTTTTGCTCCTCGCGCATGTTGTTGGATAAAAGTCTCGTTACGGCGAACGCAGAGAGCAAACAATGTGCCGCTCAGATTAGCTTTGAGCGAAACGGCAAAATACCGCGCGTTTTGCGCGGCAATGCGAAAACAAACAAGGTGATGAAATTTGAATTGGAATAAATCAGTACAATAGCTCGACACGACAAACTGCACGCTTTGTATGATAGTGAAACGCCAAACATACGCTAGGCCGCCTGTCATGGAAACAAGCGGCCTAGCTTTTTGGAGAGGCTAATCACTGATGCTGAATGCTAACCGAAGATGTCGCGCACTTTATCCATCAAGCCCTTGTCTTCGAGGTCGCTTGTTTCGACTTCGGCTAATTGTTCGAGAAGCTTTCGTTGTTCGCGCGTCAGAGTTTTCGGAGTCGTGACGGTCACGGAGACAAACAAATCGCCGCGCCCGCGCCCGCCGAGCACAGGCATTCCGCTGCCGCGCAAACGAAATACCGTTCCCGTTTGTGTGCCTGCCGGAATCTTAAGTTGTTGCTCGCCGTCAAGAGTTTTGACGTTGGTTTCTGCGCCGAGCGCGGCCTGCGAAAATGTCACAGGCACAGACGAATAAAGATTGCTTCCCTGCCGCTCGAACTGCTCGTGTTCGGCAACGTGAATCACGACGTACAGATCACCCGCCGGGCCGCCCTGCGTTCCGCCTTCGCCCTCGCCCGTGATACGCAAGCGCGATCCCATTTCAACGCCCGCAGGAATTTTCACCTCAATTGTCTTTTCACGTTCGACGCGCCCTTCGCCTTTGCAACTCCGGCACGGCGTCGTAATGATGCGTCCCGTGCCGCGACACGTCGCGCAGGTGCGCGCGACGGAAAAGAAACCTTGCTGGTAGCGCACTTGCCCTGCGCCGTTGCAGGTCGTGCAGGTTTCGACTTGCGTTCCTTCGGCAGCGCCGGAGCCTTTGCAGACGTCGCAGGCTTCAAGGCGCGGCAAACGCAAATTTGCAGTCATGCCTTTGGCGGCGTCTTCCAAAGTTATTTCCAAATCGTAGCGTAGGTCTGCGCCGCGTTGTGCCGCGCTGCGCCGCCCGCCGCTGCCGGATGCACGCGCGCCGCCTGCACCGAAGACATCGCCGAAGCCGAACAAATCGCCGAGGATGTCTTCGATGCCGCCGAATCCTTGCGCGTTCCAGTTTCCGGCTCCGCTCGCCACGCCCGCATGTCCGAAGCGATCATAGCGCTTGCGTTGTTCCGCGTCGGAGAGCACGGAATAAGCTTCGGCGGCTTCTTTGAAATTATCTTCGGCTGCTGTGTCGCCGGGATTTTTGTCCGGGTGATAGAGCACAGCCAGACGCCTGTAGGAGCTTTTGAGTTCTGATTCGGAAACAGTCCTGCTTACTTCCAGCACTTCGTAATAATCACGTTTACTCATTCGACTATAAAATACCTTTCGCCTTGTGGCTTATGGAAAATTAAGTTTTATATTTTCTTCTAAATCTCGATAACGCGCAACGCACGCGGCACGCGGACAAAGCGACAGCCTGACAGATAGATGTATCCGTCAAGCTGTGGAAAGGAAGGCAGGCGTTTTTGCTAATTGCTTGTCGCGCTGTCTGTGTTCGGGTTCATCATCGCGTCTGTGAGTTGGGCGGCGAGTTGTTCGACGCCTTCGAGCGCGCGCTGAATTTCTTCAGGGCTTTCGGATTGCGCCGCCGCCACGCCTTCCGTGAGCGCGCGCTGGCCTTCGCTTTGGTCTTCTGCCGAAAGAGAGCTACCGAACTCTGTAAAGGTGCGTTGCGTGTTGCGCACAAATCCATCCAATTTGTTGCGCAGGGAAATCAATTCTTTGATGCGCCGATCCGTGTCGGACGATGAGTGCGCTTCCGTAATCAAACGGTCAATCTCGCCCGCCGAAAGACCCGAAGCGGGCGTAATGCGCATTTGCTGCTCGCGTCCCGTTGACTTGTCCTGCGCCGAGACGGAAACGATGCCGCTCGCGTCCACTTCAAAGGAGACTTCGATTTGCGGCGCGCCGCGCTCGCCGGGCGGGATTCCTACAAGCTCGAATTTTCCGAGCGAGCGATTGCCCTGTGCCACTTCGCGCTCGCCCTGCAAAACGTGAATCTCGACGGACGATTGGTTATCGACGACGGTTGTAAACGTCAGACTGTTGCGCAAAGGAATCGTCGAATTGCGCTCGATGATTTTGGTGAAAAGCCCGCCGCGTGTTTCAAGCCCCAGACTCAACGGCAACACGTCCAAGAGCACGATGTCTTTAACGTCGCCCGTGAGCACGCCGCCTTGAATCGCCGCGCCCATCGCCACGACTTCGTCAGGGTTTATCTCTGCGGAAGCTTCCTTGCCGAAAATTTCCTGCACGGTGCGGACGATGACGGGCGAGCGCGTTTGCCCGCCGACGAGAATCACTTTATCAATATCGGCTGGCTGAAGCTTCGCGTCCCAGAGCGCCTTCTGGCACGGCTCGACGGTTTTTTCGACGAGGTCTGCGACGAGTTGCTCGAAAACCTCGCGCGTTAAAGTTTTGTTGAAATGCTTTGGCCCGGAAGCATCCGCCGCGATAAACGGCAAATTGATGTTCGTTTCGCTCACAGAAGAAAGTTCGCACTTGGCGCGTTCCGCAGCTTCCTTCAAGCGTTGCAAAGCGAGGCGCTCTTGTCGCAAATCGAGTCCCGTGTCTTCGCGGAACTGCTCGGCCATCCAATTAATAATGCGGTCATCGAAATCTTCGCCGCCGAGAAACGTATCGCCCGAAGTCGAAAGCACTTCAAAGACGCCTTCATTCATTTCAAGAATCGAAACGTCGAACGTGCCGCCGCCGAGATCGTAAACGGCAATGCGTTCGGATTCTGTTTTGCCCAAGCCGTAGGCGAGCGCGGCGGCTGTCGGCTCGTTGATGATGCGCTCGATTTTAAGACCGGCGATTTTGCCCGCGTCCTTTGTCGCCTGCCGCTGCGTGTCGTCGAAATAAGCGGGAACGGTGACGATGGCTTCGGTGACAGCTTCGCCGAGAAAATCTTCGGCGGCGGCTTTGAGGCGCTGCAAAACGATGCCGGAGATTTCCGGCGGGCTGTAGGTTCTTCCCTGCACGCGTATGCGCGCGTCGCCGTTTTGCGAATCGATTATCTCGAACGGCGCGGTTTCCTTCATGCGCTGCGTTTCGGGTGAACTGAATTTGCGCCCGATCAGACGCTTGACGGCATAAACAGTGTTCGCAGAGTTAGTGACGGCCTGCCGCTTAGCGATTTGCCCGACGAGCCGCTCGCCTTTGTCCGTGAACCCGACGACGGTCGGCGTCGTGCGCCCGCCTTCTTTGTTCGGCACAATCTGCACCGCTCCGCCTTCGAGCACGGCGACGCAGCAATTGGTCGTTCCTAAATCTATTCCGACAACTTTACCCATAATATTTTGATGAGGTGAAATAAGTATTCAGAATTCAGAAGACGAAATAAGAATCAGGAAACATATAGGATGAACATGAACATCGTTTGCTCACTCTTCATTCTAACTTCTGACTACCGACTTCTGACTCCTATTTATCCCTGCTTTGTCGCAACCTTTACCATTGCCGGACGCAAAAGTTTTTCGCCCAGAACGTAACCGCGCGCGAGTTCCTGCATCACTGTGTCAGGCTCGTAATCGTCTGTGCTTTCGGTTGCCACAGCTTCGTGTAGATGCGGATCGAAAGGCTGTCCGAGAGCTTCGACGGGGCGCAAACCCAGTTCTTCCAGAACAGCCGTAAGCTGCTTTGAAATCAATTCGACGCCGTTAAGAAAATGCCTGAACTCCTTCGACTCGCTCGCCTGCACAAAAGCTTCCGCATCGAGGGCGCGCCGCAAATTATCCAGCACGGGCAATAGCTTGCCGACGACATCGCCGACGATCTTATTATAATTTTCTCCGCGCTCGCGCTCCGTGCGCTTGCGGTAATTCTCGAAATCCGCTTGACGCCGTGAAAGCTTGTCCTGCAAATCCGTGCGCTCGGCCTCTAGCCGCTTGAGTTCGGCGCGGGCGGCAATTAACTCCGCAAGCATCGGGCCAGCGGCTGCCGACGTTGAAGCAGCTTCGGCTTTACCGGCAGATTGCGGCGCGGCATCCTGTTGGGCGGTATCGGCTTGCTGCCCTGTGGTGTCCGCCGTATCAGTGTTACCACGATTATGCGGCAATTCGTTCGAGGGCGGGCTGCCTGCGTTATCTCTCTCGTCGGCGCGGTCACGTCCCGCATCGTCGGGTTGCTCCGCGCCGCGATCAATGCGGCGCTGCATCTCTGTTTCGTCTTCGTAGCTCGATTGACTTCCGATTTCTTCGGGAGTCAATTCGTCGCCGCTGCTATCGCTGTTTCCCGCTTCGCCGGACGAATCCTGCTTGTCATTGCTTGAAGCGCCCGCTCCGGCAAATTCTTCATCCGCGAAGCGAATCGGGATGCGGTTCGGCGTTGATTCTTCTTTATTGACACCCATGTTTTGAACCTTTGAAGAAGTCGGATTATAAGACAATCGCGCGACGCGTTGCTGCCGCTTCAGGGACACAAGTCATTTTAGTTGAAGGTCGTTTCTTCGCGCAGCAATTGTTCGACGAGCCGTGCAACATAATTGACGACGCCGATCATTCTCGCATACTCGATGCGAACGGGGCCGACGACGCCGAGCGTTCCGCTGGCGCGGCCTTCGCCGATTCGGTAAGACGCCGTAATCAGCGCGCAGTCCTGCATCGAAGGAGCGACATGCTCGCGCCCGATCACGACGCGCACGCCTGTCATCGCCGGATCGCGCGCCACACACTCATTCAATATTTTGACGAGACGCGTTTTCTCCTCGAACGTGCGAAAGAGTTCGCGCATTCGCTCGACATCTGCAAAGTCGGGCTTGGAAAGTATGTTCGACGCGCCATCGACGTAAACATCGCCCGTCGCTTCTTCCTCGCCTTCGAGACTGCGCTCGCAAAGCAGTATGGCATTGCGCAGCAAAGAATCGTAGAGCGCTTTTTCCTTTTGCATTAATTCGAGAATTTCCACGCGAATCGCCGCCAGACTTTTGCCGCCGAACTCCGCATTCAGATAACGCGCCGTTCGTTCGAGTTCATCTTGGCTCAATTCATCTTCGACTTGAATAATTTTGTTCTGGACGATGTTCGGCGCGGAAATCAGCACGACGAGAATGCGCTTGTCCGAAAGATGCACGAATTCTATGTGCTGCAAAACATTATCGGCGAGCGACGGCGAGACGACGATCCCGACGTTCTGCGACAGCGCAGACAAAAGATGCGAAGTCTTTTCCATTAAACGGCTGGGCGCGCTGCTCAACTCGCCTTGTGATATTCCGAGCAGTTTATTAATCGCCGCCAGATCGTTCTTCGACAAGCGCGCATCGAGCGCATTTGTTTGCCCGGCAAGCATGTGATCGACGTAAAAGCGATAGCCTTTGTCTGTCGGGACGCGCCCGGCTGAAGTGTGCGGCTGTTCGACGAGACCTGCTTCTTCCAACTCACTCATCACGTTGCGAATCGTCGGCGCGCTCCATCCGGCGGTGCGCGCGGCGCGCGTCGCAATCGTTCGTGAGCCAACGGGTTCGCCCGTCACTAAATGCTCGTTAATGAGCGCACACAAAACCGCCTGCCCGCGCGAGTCAGGGGTCTTGGCGTGCGATGTCAGCGAACTTGAATTACGAGCGGCCATTGGATGCTAAAAGAGATACAGGAAGAAGAGCTGTCGGTAGCTTCTGCGGGGAGCGCACTACCTTGTCATAAAATCAATAGCACTGCGTTTGCCAACTGTCAACAACTTCAGTTGCCCGGAATTAACGGCAACTTGGCAGCGGAGCACCGAAAGCGAGCAATGAAACGCAAACCTTTTGCATTATACAGAATCATAAAAGCCGCCCGCAATCTTTTAGATGCCCTTGCACGACTGTTTTACCAGCCCCTGATAAAGTTTAACTCGTAAGTTCACTTGAGTTTACAAGTCTGAATTAGATTTCTCATTACTTATTTCAGCGTAAACGTTGTGACGCTTGAGTTTATATAATGGGAGCATTTCGCCTGTAAATTGCTTTGCGGTGTGGCGCGCGTCCATTTAGTGACGCTTCAACACCTTAGCAGACTGCACGTAATAGATCATTGACGCATCGCCTGAGCATTCGTAATATTCAACGGCAGAGCAGACCACGGATTTTGAAGGCAGTGAAACACTTTTCACGGCTTCGATAACTTTAGGATGAGCAGACTGCCTTAAGGCACTTGGCGCGCATATTTATTTGCAAATTGTTTTGAAGAGTTGTTTATGTCTCAATCTTTGGATCATTTGAGCAAGCTCTTTACAGACGCTTTTCGCCAATTAGGGCGCAAAGCCGCGTTGCCTGAAATCGAAGTCCGGTTTTACCCTTACGCGGGCGTGCATCATACGATTCGTGTGCGTGGGGGACGTGTATATGTACGCATCTCGGATATTTTCAAAAATGCGCCGCTCGAAGTTCACCGCGCGCTGGCCTTCGTTTTGGTCGCCAAACTTTTGGGCAAGCAAACGCCCGACGTACACGAGCGCGTCTATAAAGCTTTCGCTTATACGCCGCAAATTCTGCGCGCTTCGGACATCGCGCGCCGTCGTCGCGGGCGGAAAATAGTTTCAACCGCGAGAGGCAGCGTTTACGATCTGGACAAATTGTTTGCCCGCATCAATCAACGCCACTTCGACGATTCAATACAGAAGCCGACGCTCACTTGGTCGCAGCGCCGGACGCGCCGCATCCTAGGCCATCACGACGCCGTGCATTACACTATCGTCATCAGCAAAACTCTCGACGCGCGCGACGTTCCCGAATGGTTCGTTGAATACATTCTTTACCACGAGATGCTGCACATCAAACATCCCGCGCGCATTATCAATGGCCGCCGTTATTACCACACAAATGCCTTTCGCGCGGACGAGCAACGCTTCCCGCACTACGAAGCCGCGCAGGATTGGCTCGAACACATCGCACGCTTGCGGAGAGAACTTCCGCCCGCCCGCGCCGCCTGAAAAGCCTCAAACACGCTGGACAAATTCCGCACCACCCCGCTAGACTACGCAGTTTACTATCGGGCGCGTCAGTGCTGCCTACGATGCACTGGCAAAATCAATACATTCACTCAAGCGCGAATCTTAATTTATACGGAGACGATTTTTTTCTTATGGCAATTTCAGCGACTCAAATCCGGCGCGGCATGGTCATCCTTTTTGAAGGCCAACTCTGTAAAGTCGTCGAGTTTCGTCACCACACGCCCGGCAATCTGCGCGCGATGGTGCAAAGCAAACTGCGTAATTTGCGCACCGGCGCGAGTTTTGAGCATCGTTTCCGCTCTTCCGACACAATCGAGCGCGCCGCACTCGAACAGCACGAAATGGAATACCTTTACTCGGACGGCTCGCAGCATCACTTTATGAACACGGAAAACTACGAGCAGACCGCTTTGAGCGAAGAGGATTTGGGCGACGCGGCGCAGTGGCTGACGCCCGGCCTCAAAATTCAAGTCGAGTTCTACGAAGGCGCGCCCATCGGCATAGACCTTCCGCCGTCAATGGAACTCACAGTCACGCGCACAGACCCGACGCTCAAGGGCGCAACCGTTTCCAACGTCAACAAGCCAGCAACGCTTGAAAACGGCGTCACCGTTCAAGTGCCGCCCTTCGTTAATGAGGGAGACCGCATTCGCGTCGATCCAACCGAAGGCCGCTACATCGAACGAGCTAAATAATTTGCGATTTTGGATTGCCGATTTGCGATTGAAAAGAATCTAAAAGAACGCATTTGCATTCTGACTTTTTCCAACGCTTACGAAATCGCAAATCGGCAATCGCAAATCTAAAATTTTATCGTGTATCTTTTCTACAGCGCTCTTTACACGCTCGGCTGGCTGGCACTGCTGCCGTACTTTGCCTTTGCCGCATTGCGTCATGGAAAGTATGGGGCGGGGCTTATGCAACGCTTCGGCGCGCTTCCGGCTTTAGATACAAAGGGGCGTCCGGTCATCTGGCTCCACTGTGTTTCAGTCGGCGAAACGCAGGCCGCGCGCCCGCTCGCGCGCCATATCCTCGAAGCATACGCGTCGCACACGCTCGTCGTTTCGACAATCACTTTGACCGGCCAGCGCATCGCGCGCGAAGCGTTCGGAGGGGAGGCGGCGCTCGTTTTTTACTTTCCCTTCGATTGGGCATGGACGGTGCGCCGCGCGCTCAATCACATACGGCCTTCGACCGTGCTCATTATGGAAACGGAATTGTGGCCGCGCTTTCTACGCGAGTGCCGCGTGCGCAGTGTTCCCGTCGCGCTCGTCAACGGGCGGCTCTCCGAACGATCCATGCGCGGCTATAAACGAATCGGGCAATTCATCAAACGCGTTGTCAACGATCTCTCGTTGGCGCTGATGCAAACACCGGAAGATGCCGCGCGCATCGAAGCTTTAGGGCTTTCGCGCAATCGCGTGGAAGTGACGGGCAACATAAAGTTCGACGCGCAAAAGGACGCGGGCGAAGCGGCAATGACGAACGAATTTCGCGCCCGTTTCGGATTTTCAAACGAGCGCCCGCTGCTCGTCGCCGCCAGCACGCACGCGCCCGAAGAGCGCATCGTCATCGAAGCCTTCAAGGAAATCAGCCGCCTCGCCGCAGAGACACACAAGCCGCGACTGCTGA
>JBPCOJ010000022.1:0-75379 GCA_051000345.1 Pyrinomonadaceae bacterium
CTTGCTGCGGGGTCGCCGAATAGAAACTAAGGGAGTCCAGAGGGAACGATGTTCCCTTTGGTCAAGGGCGGGGTCAATACCCCGTCCGCGAAGCTGGCGTGCGGCGCGTTAGCGACGCCGCCTTTATCGGCTTCATTCTGCGCTGTTGTGAGTAGCATTTCAGCTTGGTCAAGCTTAATTTTAGTGACCTGCCCTTGCGCGTAAAGCTCTTTTAATTGATCGAGTTGTTTCGTTACTGCACGCAAATTTGCTTCACGGTAAATAAGAAGTTGCGCCATAGATGTTTTGGAATCTTCAAGTGCCTTAACAAGTTCTATGCGTCGTTGATTTAATTGCGGCTCGATTTCGCCTTGAGCAAACACGGAGGCAGACCATAAACAAATGGCGGCGAAAAGCAGTAAGGTTTTACTTTTCATGCCGCACAATCTAGCAGAGAACGAAAAAGAGGCGCAAGTAAAGCGTCTATGTTAAAATAACACTCACGCGGACAACCAACGCGAAACAATTTAACCAGCGGTTTCCAGCAGACCCAGACAAGAGGCAATCCGGCCTTTTCTCTGGGTCTTTTTATTTTGCAACCATGTCAGACAATAGCTATAAAAGGCTCATCTACAAAGGGAATTTTGCCTTTACGCGCGCCATTAACTTCAGCGCGGCGCTTCTCTCCGCAACCTATCCGGGCGGCTACCGCGAGGACGTAATCGTCGGCGATACGCGCGGGCTGCGCTCGTGGAAACTCACGTATAGCGCGCTGCACAAGCACGTCATGGTAAAGCTCGAAAACGGCCAAGAAATATCACGGCCTAACTATATCGGGAACTTCTTCGCGTGGAGCAAAGCGGGCGGCAATCTGCCTTTTATTATCACCGATCCGCACGACGGAAAAGATTATCTCGTTATCTTCAAAGACGACGAGCTTTCTTACGAAATGACGGATCAGTTTCTTTCGACAACAGGGATTCAACTCGAACAGGTTTACGTGCGCGGCGTCAACTTTTTAGACGACGGCAGCTTAGGCGAAAACACGAACAACGCGACGATTTAATGAGTAACGGCCTAATGAGATTTATGTTGAATGGTTTGACGGTAATGCCGCCCTGCCTTCGTCAACGAATCGAGAGGGAAGATCAGTCCGCGCAAAACCCCAGACCCAGACCCATAGTTCGTGTAAAGAGTGGGACTCTTTGTTCGCGCAATCAACGTATCCCCAAGGAAGAGCGAGCAGATGGGGTCAGGCTTTTTAGGTTCATCAATACACAGAAACGTCAGGTCAGGGACGGTCACATCAAAGAGAAATACGACATGAATGGAAGATAGATTTCTGTGGTTAATATTCATAACTTGATCATAACATAGATGCCTCTTTCATCCACAGACGCGGCGAAACTCGAATCCCTGCAATCTCTTTTAGCGGGCGGGCAAAGGATTCGTCTTGCCGAACTCGTTAAGATCGAATGGCCGCCGCCGGACGGCACGGCGTGGTACGCGTTTACGCAGATAGATAAAATGTTCGGCTTCACCGGCATTCAATCCTTCGCCGACGTGCGCGCGCGGATTCTCGCAAACAATGGTTCGCCGTTTCTCGACTTGACGCGCACAGCTGCAATTTCAGATGACACAATCGACCTTGCTTTCTCCGACATCGACGGCGAAATATCGCGTCTTTGTTTTGAGTACGGCGCGGGCGTGCGCGTGCGCGTATACGCCTACTACCCGGACGTTGATTTACTTCTCGAAAGTTTCGTCGGACTCTTGCGCGCCCCCAAAGAAGCGGACGGGCGCACGATTAAAGTCGGCGTCACGAGCGGTTGGCGCTCCGCGAAACTTCTTCTTCCTAACCGCCCGCCCGCGCCCGGCTGCCCGTTTATTTTCGGCGGCCTGCTTTCATCCCAGTACGAAATAGATGAGCACAACGGCTGCCCGTATAACGTCCATGTCGGCGGCTCGATCGGCGTGCCGGGACTCACGGATTGCACACGCGATTCGGTCGCAACCTGCTTCGCGCATCTCGGCACGACGAGGTATTTTCCCGGCTTCAAAACGGTTATCGACACGGTCGTGATCGGGCAAACGAAGGGGCCGAACTTGCAAGCGCAAACGCGCGGCAACGACGCTTCATTGACAGACCCGATTCGGATGATTTACGGCGAACGGTTCGTCAAAGGCCTGCGCCTTCTCGCGTACGCGGCGGAGCCTGACACGAAGCATCCAGACAAAGGTTTCGTTAAAGCACAATTCGAGATCGCGGAAGGCCCCCTGCAATCGCTCACCGCCTTCAAAATCAAGGACGTGCTCGTCGGCTTCGAGCATTTGAACTTGCGTTTCGGCGAGCTAGGCCAAGCGCCGACAGCCTTTTCGCCGAACATTAACCCTTATTCAGGAACGGCAGTCGGCTTCGGGCGCATTATGGGCGACTACCGCAACATCACGGCGGGCGATTTAACGGCTTCTGTGCGCGTGCAGGGCTTGCGAGACATTCGCGTTTACTCGAATGCAGCGACTTTCGCGCGCAGCTATTCGACGAACCGCGCGTGGTGTCTCGCCGACATGCTGACGCGGAAACGCTGCGCTTACGGTGAAGACTACGAACGCCAAGATATTGAAAGCCTCCTCGACACTGCCGCGTGGTGCAATGAGTCAGTGCTTTTCCGTGACCGCAACGGCAACGACTTTTCCGGCACGCGTTCGACCTTCAACGCTGAATTAAACGCGCGCACAACGCAGACACAGATTGACGACGCGTGCGCGGCGGGGCGGATCGGGCTGGCTTACCGAAATGGCCTTCGGCTCTTTGTGGCGCTTCGGAAGGAAACCATCGACGATTCGATTCCTGTTTTTATCGGCTACGGCGAAAACGCGAACATCTGCGCGAACGATCAAGGCAAAGCCCTTGTGTCGTGGTCATACACGGGCGACGACGAGCTTGTTAATCAGTACACGATTACCTTCGACGATTCGGGAAGCGGCGGGCAGAGCATTCCGCTTGTTTTCGGCGATCAACGGCAACAACTTGCGGCGGGAAAAGTCTCCGGCGACACGACTTTGCGCGTTATCAACAAAGACGCGCCCGCCTTCGGTATCACTAACATGCACGAGGCAGCGCGCTTCGGCAATATGGCGCTTGCGCTCGGGCTGCTCGACAAAGGCGGCATTGAAAACAATCTGGAAGTAAAACTCACAACGTGGTTTTCGCAAGCTCTACGAGTCGTGCAATACAAGTTAGTTCAGGTACTTTTGCGAGGGACAATTTCAGGCACGCAAACCGATAATTATTTACTCGATCAATTCGGCTTTCAGTATTTCAGGGTGATGGACATCAAGCGCAAAGGCAACCTACAAGTCGAACTGACGTGCCGCGCGTATCCGGTTACTTACATGAACGCGCTCGAGTCTGCGCCTGCGCCGATTCCGCCGCAGTTTGTTGACCCGAATCCGGGCGGCGGGCGCGGTGACGTGCCGTGTCCCGTTGCTTTTCGCTCTTTCCACGTTTTGTCTGACCGGATTGAAATGGAACTTGAGCACTGTCTATAAAAACTTATGCCATCAATACGCGACGGCTTCGATGCCAACATATTCAACAACGACAATTCGCTTACGCCCGCCGCAACTCTCACGCTCAAAGTGTGGGATGCGACAAACGGTGTTGCTTTGGCCGATGTTACTTCGGACGCGAGCGGCCATGTGGCCGCGCAAACTTTGAGCGTTGCGCCCGGCACAGTAATTCGTCTTCGCATAGAACACGATGGGCAAGGACGCGCTGGCTATGAGGAGAAAATAACGCACTGATGCTACTCCTCAAACCATGCACAGGCGCGAACCTCATACTGCGCCCGCAAGATCGTCCGGCTTACTATCCAGCGCCGACAACGGAAGCGGCGTATGTAATCGTCTACTGGCGCGTGCGGCGCACGGACGGAACCATTGATGCGTGGCACGAGCATGACCGGGTTGCTCCGACAGCGCAAACAACGATTCATCATAATCCGAACGAAGACCAACTCATTGACGTTGCCTTGATGCCTTACTCGGCGTCCGCCGTGCCGGGCTACGCGACGATTGAAGACGCTTTTGCTGCCACTGCAATGTTACAGCGCGAGACAGGCGCACCCGTCATTGTGCAAGCGGGCGATGCCACCACCGACAATGCGCCTGTCGGTGTCTCAGGCTACACATCCTTTGCAATCAAGCGACGTGTACGCAAAGCCACTGCGCTCGTGAACGGGCAATTGAGCAATCCGATTGAAATGATTTTCGATTCCTCTCCCGACACCGTGCCGCCGTATGTGGATATTTATAAAATGGCAGGTGACCCGTCAACCATCTATGTGGCCGTCGCGCACTCATCCGGCACGGCGTGGACGCCGGACTCCAATATTATAATGATCACATTTGCAACCGCATCGACAACCGGCGGCAACCCGACAGGCGGATCGAGCGGCGGAGATTTCGACCCGCTCGGGCGCGATAAATTCCAACCCGGATTGTGAGGTATTCAGATGAACGCGACTATAAATAAATTTCTTGCTGTGCTGTTCCTGCTGACGATTTGTTGTGCGGCTCACGCTCAAACGCCGACGCCCTCACCGACGCCGGAGCCGCTTCGCGTGCCGCTGGCGGTCGGCACCTCGGACGGCACAGTGAACTTCTTCGGCGTTAATAAAATCATCTTTCCGGCTGGCTCCGCGCACATCAGCGGGCGCACGGTGACGATCAATGCCACTGGCGCAACGGGAGCCACCGGCGCGGCTGGCACGAACGGCACGAACGGCACGAATGGAATCAACGGCGCGACGTGGAGCAATGGCGCAGGCGTGCCGCCCAACTCCGCAGGCGTTGACGGTGATTATTATTTCAACTCCACGAACGGCGATGTTTATAAAAAGCAGAGCGGCGCATATTCGATAATCGCAAATATCAAAGGCAGCACAGGCGCAACGGGAAGCGCAGGAGCTACCGGAGCCGCTGGCGCAACGGGAGCCACCGGCGCGGCTGGCACGAACGGCACCGCCGCGACAATCGCCGTCGGTTCAACCACGACCGGCGCGCCCGCGTCAAATGCGAGCGTCGCCAACACGGGTACAAGCAGCGCCGCTATTCTCAATTTCACACTTCCGCGCGGCGACGTGGGAGCAACGGGAAGCGCAGGCGCAACCGGAGCGCAAGGTGTTCAAGGTGCGACAGGGGCAACGGGCGCACAAGGGGCAACGGGCGCAGCTGGTGCGCAAGGCTCCTCTGGTGTTGTCGGCGTTACTGCGCCGCTCATCAATTCCGGCACATCGTCCGCCGCGCAGTTGTCCATCACGCAGGCGAGTGGAACAGTAAACGGCTTTTTAAGCAGCACAGACTTTTCGACGTTTAACAAAAAACAAAACGCGCTTGGCTTTTCAACGGCGACGAGCGAAAACACCGCTTCAACGATTGTCGCGCGTGATGCGAGCGGCGGCACAAATCTAAATCGCACAACGGTTGGCTCACTCGGTCATGGCGTTTTGAATTATTCCGGCGTGGCGCTGACGATGGACGATGCAAGCAACTACGATTTCGTGTTCTTGTCTAGTACCGGAACAGCCGACATCAATATCAACTTACCTAATGAAACAACAAACGTCGGTCGGGTAATAACTTTCAAACGCACCAGCAATACCACAGCCAACGTCACTCTATTTGCTAGTAATTATAATGGTGGGGGTGTCAAAATTGACGAGGCTGGAACCTACGTTCTGACGTTTACGGGCTATCTAAAGTACGTAACGATAGTTAGTGATGGCGTGGGTTGGCGGGTAGTCGGAAAGAATTAAACGGAGCCACGCTTATCGCCATACAGGAACTAACCACACAGAACAAAGCACTGCAAAGACAGTTAAATGACTGAAACTTTTGACCCGCCGCCGCGCGCCCGGTACGGCGAGCTGTAGGAGAAACAAATGCGACGACAAACACTCTCTTTTATTTTAACTTTCGCCTTGCTCGTAACGAGCTTTGCAGAGCTATCGCCCGCGCGCGCCGTTTATGCTCAACAAGCACGCACGCACGTTGTGGATACGCTTGTCGATGCGTCGGGCAACCCGCGCGTCGGTAAAGTCACTTTTATCCTCACGCGCGCCGCGTCGAGTCCGGGCGGCATTATTCCCGTCGGCGCAAGCGTGACGGCTGTCTTGAATGCGCAGGGACGCTTTGACGTATACCTCTATCCTTCAACTTCCCTCTCGCCTGCTGCCTATTATCAAGCCTATTTCACAGACACGACGGCAGGCAATCAAACGCTGCTCGGTGTTTACAACATTCCCGCCGCGACGACGGTGGTGACGCTCGCGCCGAATCGTGTCACGGATACGGCGCTTGCTGCTCAATATACGTTCGCATCGCAAACAAGCGTTACATCGCTTTCGCAGAGCGTTTCCGGTGCAACACTCGCCAGCCTTTTGCCTGTCCCGCCGACGAACAACGTCCTTCAAAAATACTCTGCCGCTTCAGGCACTTTTGCAAACTCGTCTGTCACCGACGACGGCACGACGGTGAGCATCGGCGGCTCATCAGTCTTGAAAGCAGCAGATAAAAATACCGCGAATGGCGTGGCGGGACTTGACGCGCAAAGCAAGCTCGCCGCTTCACTACTCCCCGCAATCGATCTCTCGACGACGACGGGAGTTCTCGAGGACGCGCGGGTCAGTTCAACCCTGACTAATAAGATACTCGTGACTCCCATTGTGAACATCGGTTCTGACGCCACCGGCGACCTGTTCTATCGCCGCGCCGACGGCAAGTTAGCGCGGATCGCAATCGGCACAGCCGGACAAATTTTAGCTGTCGGAACCAACGGGCTGCCGACGTGGATAAACAACACGGGCAGCACAGGCGGAACGTCGCCGGCGCCGACACCGCCCGTTGTACAGGCATCAGCCGCGCCCGTTGTCACAACAGGATTTGCGACTGTCTACGGCAGCGGCATGGCGGGGCTTCCGGGAACAATCAATCCCAACGGCGGAACAATCAGCGAGTACCATTTCGATTACGGCACGACGACGAGTTACGGCTCGGTCACGCCGAGTAAAACGCTGCCCGCCGGTTCGACAGCTGTTAGTGTCAGCGAAGATTTGTTCGGTTTGACGGGAAGCACTACATATCACTATCGCCTGCGCGCAACGAATAGCGTCGGCGAAACAATCAGCGCTGACAAGGATTTCATAACGCCTGCGCCGCAACCGCCGGTAATAAGTTTAGGCGCAACGCTTCAAATAACGAGCACGAGCGCGCGCTCGACGGGAATTATCAATCCAAACACAATTCCCGTCACGGATTATCATTTCGAGTACGGCACGACAACCGCTTATGGCTCGGTCACGCCGAGCGCGACTCTGCCCGCCGGACGCTTCGACGTGCAGGTTACTCCCACTCTCTCGGGCTTGACGCCCGGTACGCTTTATCATTTCAGGCTTCGCGCGACGAATGCGGCAGGCGAAGCAGTGACAAGCGACGACACCTTTACGACCAACCCGGCAAGCGCGCCGACGGTGGCAACGGCAGCGGCGACTGTTTACAACAGCACTGAAGCGCGTCTTGCGGGCACAGTGAACCCGAACGGCCTTGCCATCACGGATTACCATTTCGACTACGGCACAACGACTGCCTACGGCTCTGTGACTCCGGCGCGCACGCTCTCCGCGAGCGCGTCCGCTTCGAGCATTACCGAAGACGTGAGCGGTCTTGCATCGTCTTCGACGATTCACTATCGCCTGCGCGCGACGAACAGCGTCGGCGAAACGGTATCGAGCGACGCAACACTCACAACGCCCGCGCCCACCCCGCCTTTCCTGACGCGCTACAGTGCGACAAGCATTACGACGACGAGCGCCGCCTTAAACGGCTTGGTTAATCCGAACGGGCGCGCGGTGACGGACTACCATTTCGACTACGGCACGACCAATTCCTTTGGTTCGATAACGACGGCAGGCACGCTTCCAAGCGGGCATCGTGATAGCACTGTCAGCGCGAATCTAACAGGATTAACGGCCTCGACGATTTATTATTACCATCTGCGCGGGACAAACTCGGCAGGCGAGGCTACTTCGGACGACGGCACGTTCACGACCTTGCCCGTAGGCGGCGCAAGTATTCCGTCAATCAACGAAGCGAGCGGCATTGCAGCCACGTCAGCTACTCTAAACGGCACAATCAATCCGAACGGCACGCCGGTGAGCGCCTATCGATTCGACTATGGCACAACGTCCGCCTATGGTTCGATAACGACGGCAGGCACGCTTCCAAGCGGCTCGTCTGTCGTGGCCGTGACCGCGAGCGTGACGGGCTTAACCGCCTCGACGCTCTACCACTATCGCTTGCGGGTAACGAACAGCGCGGGCGAATCTTTCACGAGAGATGGCACGTTTACGCCCGTCGCTCCTTCGACGGATGCCCTTGTCGAATATCGCTTCGACGAAGGCACGGGGCAGATCGTCGGCAACTACGCCGCGCCGACTGCCGCGACACTCGCTAATCTGGGCGATAATTTCCACGCCGTCCTTGGCACAACAAGCGCGGTTGAAGCAATTGATCCGACGTGGGCGGGCACTAGCTTAAATTCCGTCTCTACGCAATACGCGACGGCAACGAAAGCCTCCGCGCAATCCTTTGCGGCGATGACGGTGTATGCCGCCGCGCGTCGCTCTGGAACTCCAAACAATGCCGCGATTGTTCCCATCATCGGCGGCGCGGCAGCGAATCAGTTCGGGCTATTCGCGGAGAACGCAAACGGCACGGCCTTCGGCTTCAATACCTCGACGGTGACGGCGCACGGCACGGATATACGCGACAACGCGTTTCACATTTTGACGGGAACTTACGACGGCACACTCCTGCGCGTGTACCTCGATAATACTTTGTTCGAGGCAGCAAGCGCGCCCGGACTCTCCGCCGTCGCGGTGACGAATCTATTAATCGGCAAGTTTTCGACAACGGGCTACTTCTCCGGCGATCTCGCCTATGCTTCGATCTACGCTTCGGCCCACGCGGACGCGCAGATTATCAGCAACGTGGCGGCAATTCGCGGCACGCTGGCAGGCCGCAGCATCACCGCCGCGCAGCTTCAGACAATGATCGTGTTCGAGGGCGATTCATTGACGACGTGGGGAACCGCGACGCCTTTGCCCTACACCGATCAGTATTCGTATAAAGTCGCAACCGCGATCACGCCGCACGTACAAGCGCGCAATGTCGCCGTCGGCGGCTCCGGCATGACGCAGGTGAACGCGCGCGCCGCTGCCGTTGACGCAACGCTTCGTCCCGGAAGAAAGCAGATTCTAAGTTTGTTGATCGGAGCAAACGACGTTGGTAGCGGTAATCGTCTCGAAGGCGGTAGTGCCTATAACGCGGCAGAGTATTTCAGGCTGATCAAACTCTATTGCCAAGCGCGGCGCGCGGCGGGGTGGAAAGTCGTGCTCCACACGCTTCTGCCCAACGGCAACGCGGGATTCAACGCCGAGCGCAACACACTCAACGCGCTGATTCGCGCCGATAATTCGTTTTACGATGCCCTTGCTGATGGAGCGGCGAATACGACGATTGGCACGGATGCTGCCGCGTCCGATCCGACTCTGTATCCTGATACGGTGCATTTGTCACCGGCGGCACATTCGATTCTCGCGCCCATCACACGCGCGGCGATTGAGTCTCTTCTATAGCGGCGCGTCTCTACGCTTGGACGGATGCGAAGCCCCGACAGAAAGCGGCGGGTCAGCAATGGCTCGCCGCTCTTTCTTTTGTGTCCAAATTGTGGCCGGAATAATCAAGTAATTTCCGTAAAAAATAGTAAAGGATAGTAAGGACAGTAAAACGTTCATTTTCTGGCGGTGGCTGCAAGTGGCGTGTCGGCAAAACTTAGGATTTTGACGGCACTGAGGTTCGGGGCCGAGAGGCCGGAGGTTCGAATCCTCTCGCCCCGATTACAAATAAAAGCAGCGGGTCATTCGATCCGCTGCTTTTTATTTATGAATTGACGACGAAGAACTTCCTGTTCTTTTTCTAACTCAAACATCAAGCGCGGCTTTGTTGTTTCTCTTCCGGCAATCTCTCTTCATCTATGCGCTCTGTGCGCGTTAGTAATTCTTCGTCGCCGAGGCGAATGCGCACATGATGCTGCTCACCGTCATCGACAAGCGCGATCTCGATGCTCGTTTGTTGCTTGCCATCGACTTCGATTTCAGCGACGCCGCGACTTAGGCCGTAAGGGTTTTCAACTTGTATCTGGTAGCGCGATTTTCCGTAGCGGTAATTTATTTCAAAGCCCGGCCAGCCGCGCGGAATGCAGGGATCGATGCGTAGCCGCGCGCCGCGAAGTTGGAAGCCGAGAATCGATTCCAGTCCGGCGCGATACATCCAGCTTGCAGAGCCTGTGTACCAACTCCAACCGCCGCGCCCCGTGTGCGGCCACACGGCATAAACATCGCCCGCCGCAACATACGGTTCGACTTTGTATTTGTGCATTCCGGCGCGCGTCGAAGCATGGTTGATCGGATTCAAAAGCGCGAAGAGTTCGCCCGCGCGGTCACCGTCGCCCAAGCGCGCGTAAGCAATCAAAGTCCATAGGGCGGCGTGCGTGTATTGCCCGCCGTTTTCTCTGACGCCCGGCACATAACCTTTGATGTAACCGGGATCGAGGGCGCTCTTATCGAAGGGCGGCGTAAAGAGAATAACTAGGCCGTCACCGCGCCGCACGAGATATTCTTCAACCGATGCCATTGCACGCTGCGCGCGGTGCGGGTCGGCTGCGCCGGAGATAACGCCCCAGCTTTGCGCAATCGAATCGATGCGGCATTCTTCGTTCTTTGAAGAACCGAGCGGCGTGCCGTCATCGAAGTATGCGCGGACGTACCAATCACCGTCCCACGCTTCTGCTTCGAGCGCCTGTTGGAGTTTCTTCATATGCGCGCGGTAAAGTTCGGCGCGTTCTGTTTGTCGGCGGCGTTCGCAAAACACGGCGAAGTCTGCGAGCGTCTTGTGCAGGAACCAGCCCATCCAGACGCTTTCGCCCTGTCCTTTATTGCCGATGCGATTCATGCCGTCGTTCCAATCGCCGGAGCCGATCAAGGGCAGCCCGTGCGCGCCGACTCCGAGGCTGCGATCAATCGTTCGCACGCAGTGCTCGTAGATGGTTGCGGATTCCGCAGACGCGCTTGGCTGTAAGTAAGATTCATCTTCGCCTTCGGCTAACGGCGGCGCTTCGATGAAGGACACGATTTCATCGAACACGGATTCGTCGCCCGTCACCTGCGCGTAAAAACTTGCAACGAAGGGAAGCCACAAAAGATCGTCGGAGAAACGCGTGCGGACGCCGCGACTTGTTGGCGGATGCCACCAGTGCTGCACGTCGCCTTCCTTGAATTGGTGCGCGGCGGCGCGCAGAATTTGTTCACGAGCGATCTGCGGTTCCGAGTAAACGAGCGCCATCACGTCCTGCAACTGATCCCGAAAGCCGTAAGCGCCGCCGGATTGATAAAACGCCGAACGCGACCACACGCGGCACGCGAGCGCTTGATAAAGCAGCCAGCGATTGAGCATCACGTCCATCGCTGCATCCGGCGTGCGAACTTCCACCGCGCCGAGCAGCTTGTCCCAGTAACCGACAACTTCTTCAAACGCCGCGTTGACGCGCGCAGGCTGGCGATATGTCGTGACAATCTGGCGCGCTTCTTCGATTGAATCACCCTGTCCGAGCAGCGTGTGAATCTCGCGCGCTTCGCCCGGCTCTAGTTCGATGATCGTTTGCATTGCGGCGCACGGATCGAGTCCCGCGCCGACGCGTCCCGAAAGACCAACGCGACGAAGCGCCGCCGGACGCGCGTGCGAACCGTTGCGCCCCAAAAATTCTTTGCGGTCACACGTCAGCGTGCGCGCGCGTTCGCTGATGTCGGCGAAGAAAATGCGTTGCGCGAATTCGTTGTTGTATGGATTGCGCGCGAAGATGCTGCCCGTCGCTCCGTCGATCTGCGAAATAACATACGGAGCAGACGCGCCGCGCTGCACGCCGAGCACGAGTTCGGCATAGCTCGTAACGGAAATCCGCCGCTTGCGGTCTGTGCGATTGCGCAAGCGCAGCAAAGAGATTTTTACCGTCGCATCGAGCGGCACGAACATCAAAAGTTCCTGCGAAATCCCGTGGCTCGTGTGCTCGAAGACTGTGTAACCTTGCCCGTGGCGTATGCTGTACGGCTCCGCTTCGCGTATCGGCAAGGGCGTCGGCGTCCACACTGTTCCTGTATCTTCGTCGCGCAGATAGAGACACTCGCCGATTGGATCGCTGACCGCATCGTTCGACCAAGGCGTTAAGCGATTCTCGCGGCTGTTGACAGACCATGTATAGCCTGCGCCGGATTCCGTTACTTGAAATCCGAAATCCTTGCGATTGGAAACTACGTTCAACCAAGGCGCGGGCGTCCATTGTCCTTCGCCGAGCACCGTCACGTACTCGCGTCCTTTATCTACGAAGCCGCCGAGACCATTGAAAAAGGATCGCTCCGGCACAGCGACGGCTGGCTCCGGGTAAGTGCGCGACGGCAACCGCGCGGCAAACGGCGCGGGCAATTCTTCTTCGACGGGACGCCGCACGAGTTGGTCTTCGAGCGAGCCGCGTTCGGTGACGATGGCGACGCGCGCGACAGCGTGAAAAAGAATTTTATCTGCTTCGGGCAGAATATCCGTGCGCCGCAAATAAACTCCGCCGGGCTTGTCCAGCAGAGCTTGCGAACCGCTGGTGCGCACGAGCATCTGCAATTCATCTTGCAAGGATTGCGCGTAGGAAGGCGGGTGATCGTTTAGTATCAGAAGATCGATGCTGAGACCTTTGAGGCGCAAGTATTCATGGCCGCGAATGATTTGGCGCACGAGTGGAAGATCGCTCTCGTCGCTGATACGCACGAGGACAATCGGCAAATCGCCGCTGATGCCGTAAGTCCAGAGCGCAGATTGCGTGCGCGTGTTGAGCGCCAGCACGCCGGAGCGCGGGCGCAAGGATGAATCCGAATAAAGCACGCGCCCGGCGAGACGTTGAAACAAATGCGCTTCTTCCGCATTGATGTTGAGATGGCGCATTTCGACCTGCGATTTCGTCCACGCCAGCGACGCTTCGCGTTCAAACGTGCTCGCGTCGTGGTACTTGTCTGCGAGGCGTAAGGCTTCGTCGCGCGTGTGTGCGACGGCGGTGGCAAACGAGACACGCACAGTTTCGTTCGACCTTATGCGCACGCGTTGCCGCAAGCTGAAGACGGGATCGAGCACTGCGCCGGTGGTGTTGGAGAGCGGGCGGTCTTCTGTGATCGCGGCGGCATTCGCGGCGGTATGCCCGCGTCCCAGAAATCGCGCGCGGTCTGTTTCATACTGCACCGCGCCGATGCTCTCGCCTTCCGTCGCAACGACATGCACGCCCCAGATGTGTTCATCGGTTGGCGAACGCTGGCGGCGATAAGCGAGCAAAGCGTTTTCGGCGGCGAAGAATTCCGTTTCGATAAATAGGTTGCTGAAGGCAGGATGCGCGGCGTCGGCGGCGGGCGTCGCCAGCACGACTTCCGCGTAGCTCGTTACTTCAATTTCGCGCGCACGCGGCGAGCGATTGGTAATCGAGACGCGGCGCAGTTCGGCGTTGTCTTCGGGCGAAACAATTATTTCCGTGTGAGTTTCAAGACCGGCGTCGCGCCGTAGAAACTCTACTTTGTCTTCGGCGAAGAAAACTTCGTAGGCTTGCGGCGTGCGTTGTGTCGGTTGATAGCCGGTTGACCAGACCGCGCCGCTGCGCACATCGCGCAGATAACAAAAGCTGCCCCAGTTATCGCATGTCGCATCTTCGCGCCAGCGCGTGACGGCCAATTTGCCGTACATCGAATAGCCTGCACCGGCAGTCGTCATCAGCACGGAGTAAGTGCCGTTAGAGAGAATCTGCGTGCGCGGTGTCGGCAAATCGGCGGCATCGAAACGGCGCGTGACGGGAGCCGCGAGCGTATTCACGCTGCGCTTCATCAAGGTTTCTGCGGAGCGCGGAGTGGTCGTCGCTGCCTCGCGTGGAATCCGCTCTTGCAACAGCAATTCCGTCGCCTGCACAAGCGGCTCGGAGTGAAACCGCCGCTGCATGATGTTACGGTTGAGCACGTTGTCGAGCGCGACGAGGCTCATGCCCTGATGATGCACCATGAAGGCTTGAATAATCGCGCGGCGTTGATTCTTCGGCAGTCGTTCGGCGGTGTAGTCGATGGCTTCGTAAAAGCCGTAGCGTGCGAGCGCGCCTTCTCGCGTGAGACGGGAAATGTTTTGGAGCGCGGCGCGTGGATCGATCATCGCGGCGAGCAGCGTCGAGTAAGGCGAGATGACTAGGTCTTCGCTCAGCCCGCGTTTGAGGCCGAGGCCGGGAACGCCGAACGGCCCGTATTGATAATTCATTTGCAGATCGCGCGCGTTATATGCTGACTCTGAAATGCCCCACGCGACGCCGCGTTCTTTGCCGTATTCGATTTGCCGCGCGACTGCCGCACGATGAGTTTGATCGAGCAGCGTGTCATCGAATGAGCGCATGACGAGCAAAGGCATCAAGTATTCAAACATCGTCGCCGTCCATGAAACGAGCGCGCGGCTGTTGTCAACTTGCGTTAATTGTCGTCCGAGATGAAACCAGTGTTCGAGCGGCACATCGGATTTTGCGACGGCGATAAAACTCGCCAGACATGATTCGGAAGCCAGCAAGTCGTAAAAGGAATTGTCGCATCGGTTATCCGCGAAGTTGTAACCGATGCTGAAAACCTTGCGCTCTTCGTCATACAGAAAATGAAAATCCATCGCCTGCACAAACGATTCGCTGTGTTCCGCCAAACTAGCATAGCGCGCAAGCAAGTCTCTACAATGCTGCGCCGCTTCCTCAATCGCAGTTGTAATCAAACTGATCCCTTTGAGCGCCGCATCTTGTTCGATATTTTGCGGCGGCACTCTTTGCTGTAATTCCGCGTGCAGTGCGGCGAGTTCGACGAGAGCCGCATCGCACAGTGACGGCAGTTCTGCTGTCGAAGACACTCGCTCAAGCACTTTTACGATCTTGAGCCAATGCATTGCGACTTCGGCAGAGCAGGCGTTTATCACTGGCGTCAAATGCGGTATCAACGACGCAGCCCAAGGCGCAAGCACCGCGAGGTCACGCGTGCCTTGACGCACCTGTTGAATGAATGAAGTGTTCCAGTAACGCAACTCCTCGAAATTGTCTGTGCCGTAAGCGAGCGTGATCGCGTTCAATGCGTCTTCGATAATCGCGCCGCGACGCGCAAGTTCTTCAAAGAATATTGCCCAATCGCTCCACGCTGTTTTCTCTATGGACGCTTGCGCGAGCGTCCGGCAAGTCTCTATCTCCGCGCGCAGTTGTTTGAATGTGACAGCCTCTGTGCGTCCTTGCGCTGCGGCTGTACCGATGCGCGTTGCTTCTTCGTGCATCAAGTCGAGCGTGTCGCCGATGCCGCGCCTCATTCGCGCGTCGAAAAGCGGTTCGTCAACAATCTCTATGCAAGCTTGTTTGAGCGCGATTAAATGGCCTGCGAGGTTGCCGCTGTCAACCGTAGACACATAGCGCGGCGAAAGCGGCTCGAGCGTGGTGGTGTCATACCAGTTAAGAAAATGGCCGCGAAATCTTTCGAGCTTGTCCAGCGAGGCAAAGGTAAGTTCACATCGTTCGATTAATTCATGCGCGCCGACATAGCCGAAATCGCGCGCGGCAATGGTCGAAAGCAACAGCAGTCCCGTGTTGGTCGGCGACGTGCGGTGCGCGATCACAGGATGCGGAGTTTCCTGATAATTGTCAGGCGCAAGCCAGTTGTCAGTCGTGCCGACGAATGTTTCAAAGAAGCGCCATGTGCGGCGCGCGAGCAATCGCAAAGTGCGTTCGTCGTCGCCGGTCAAAGGCATTCGTTGCGACGTTAATTTCCGGCTGAGTTGATAAGCGATGATCGGCGACACTGCCCACGCGAGCAGAAACGGGGCGGCGAAGAAAAGAGCGCTCGGCCTGACGAAAAGAACGAGCGCGAAGGTGGCAAGCGAAATGAGCGGCGCAGGCCACATCAAGCGAAAAAAGGAAGCGGCGTCGTGCGCGCTGCCTTGTTCGGCTTGCGCGGCGGTCATCCATTCGAGCAGATGCTTGCGCGAAACGAACTTGCGATAACTGATGCGCGCGATGGCATCCGTCATTAGATACGCTTGATGCGCGAGAAAGGAAACAGTGAGCGCCAACTGCGCTGTGTTAATGAGCGCATCGCTCCACACGTTGCGCAGATGAGTGCTCAGTTTCAAGCCGCGCGGATGCCTGATGATGCTTGCCGGAAGATGCGCGTAAACGGGAAACACTAGGACGAGCGCGGCAAAAATCGTCCACCAGAACGTCGAGCCGGGAAGGATCGTCCATGCGGCAATGAGCCACAAAACGAGCGCGGGCGCGACGAGGCTGCGGCGCAGATTGTCCAGAATCTTCCAGCGCGAAATGACGCTCATCGCGTTCGGCACAACGCGTCCGTGCGCGTCTCTGACGTGCGGTAAAAGCCAGCGCGCAATCTGCCAATCGCCGCGCGTCCAACGATGCTGGCGGCTCGCGTGCGTATCGTAATGAGCAGGATAATCGTCGAAAACTTCGATGTCCGTGACGAGTGCGGCGCGCGCAAAAGAACCTTCAAACAGATCGTGGCTGAGCAGGGAATTCTCCGGCACGCGGTCGCGCAAGGCCGCCTCGAAAGCATCTACGTCGTAGAGACCTTTGCCCGTAAAGCTGCCTTCGGCGAACAAATCTTGATAGACATCCGAGACGGCTGACGTATAAGGATCGATACCCGTGTTGCCGGAATAGATGCGCGCGAAACGAGAGCGCAAAGATGATTGGTGCGAGACGCTGACGCGCGGTTGAAGAATGCCGTAGCCGCGCGCGACGATGTGCGTTTGCGGATCGAGTTGCGCGCGGTTGAGCGGATGCGCGATTGTGCCGACGAGACGGCACGCCGCATCGCGCGGCAATTGCGTGTCGGAATCGAGCGTGATGACATAGCGGATTTCGGGCAGCACGCTCTGGTCGCCGACGGATACGATGTAGCTTGTGTCCGTCGCGCCGCGAAGCAATTGGTTGAACTCTTCCAGCTTGCCGCGCTTGCGTTCCCATCCGATCCATTTCCCCTCGCTCGCATTCCATTGCCGTCGGCGATGAAAAAGATAAAAGCAATCGGATTGGTCTTTCGCGTAGCGCGCGTTCAATTCTTCGATGCCGCTTACCGCCGCATCGAGCGTCAAGGCATCATCAGGCATTTCTTCCTGCGCGGCGTCGCTCCAATCGCCGAGCAGCGCGAAATGAAAATGCTCGTCCGTGTTGGCGAGATAATGCACCTCCAGCTTTTCAAGCAGTTCGCGCACGGCGGCTTCCGAAGAAAAAATGGTCGGCACGACGATCATTGTCCGCGCTTCTTCCGGCACTCCTTTCGAGTAATCCATCTTCGGCAGCGTGCGCGGCTTGAAGAACAATGTAACGTCGATATTGAGCGCCGTGAGCGCCAACTCGCTTGCCGGAACAAGCGCCAGCGCAACCACCAGAACGAGCGAAAGCGTGGAAGCATTATTGTGGAAAGCGTGCGCAAAAAGCGCTGTCAAAATCAGCAGCGTGAGCATCGTAATTGCGCCGAGATATGAAACGGTCGGGCGGCGCAGCACGAAACGCGAAACTCTTTCGCGCAAACCCTGCCGGTAAGATAATTCCTGTTCGAGTCGTGCGCGCCCGTCGTCAATCAGAAAAAAACCGACGTGCGACTGCCTCTCGTCCGGCGCATCGGCAAGTGATATTTGCGCCGCCATTTCAACGGCGCGGCGCGCGACATCCGGCTCGGAAATTTTGCTGCGGCGGCTGATACGCTCGATGATGTGGCGATAGCGATCACGCGTCGCAAAATCCATCGACGCATAGTCTCCCGCCGGGTCTTCACGAAGCACAGGATCGACGAGACTAACGGCCTCGAAAAAGTCTCGCCAGTCGATGGCCGAGAGCAGGCGCATACTCGTGATGATGTTGCCGACGGAGACCTGCGCTTCAGCCTGTCGCTGGTGCTCCAGATGAACGATTTCTTCGGCGACTGTGCCCTGTCGCGCAAGTTGTTTTTCGAGCCAATCGAAGGCAGGCATGAGCGCCGCGTCCTGATCGCGCAGGCGTTGTGTGAGTTGTACGACAAAGGCGCGGTCGAATAGTTGTCCCGGCTTGCGCACGGAGGCCAAGGTCGGCAGCAATTGTTCAGGCTGGCGTCCCGCAAGGTCTATCATTTTGTCTGCAAGTGAATCGGCCTCTTCGCGTTCGTCGCGGGCAACGATGATGCGCGTGGCAAGGCGGCGCAGATTCTCCACCAGCGCTAAACGCAAGGTGATCGCCAGCGCCCACACTTCGCCGATTGATAGCGGAGTAGTTTGCTGGTAAGCGCGCATGAAACGCTTGAGCGTCTCTGTTTCAAGACGGCTGTCCGTGTGTGCTACTAAGGCGAGCGCGATGGAGTAAATGCGCGGATAGCCTGCGAGCTTGCCTTCTTTTAATTTCGGGAGTTCACGGTAATAGCCGGGCGGCAAATCTTCGCGTATCTCTCTTAGTTGCTCTTCAACGAGATGGAAATTATCGACGAGCCATTCGGCGGCGGGAGAAATCGCGTGCTCTTCGCGGATCGTGTTGGCGAGCGTGGTATAAGCGGCTAAGAGTTGACGCCTGTTATCTTCGAGACGCAGCAAGAGCAAACGCCTGTGGTCGCGCACTGTGGTGGTCGCCTTGTGTTCGGCAGCCAGCACCGACGCAAACTGTTCGAGCCGTTCGATGCTGTAAAGCTCCGCGCGAATCGGCTCTTCATCGAGACTCTTCGGATGATGACGGAAGCGCCCGGAAGTTTTCGTCGAAGGATTGCTCATTAATCTTTATGTCGATGATCGAAGCAGGAAAAACGTTCGCGCGCAAATACTCGCAAGTTAGAATGCTAGCATAACACGATTTACAGCAGTCATTTTAGTATGGCGTGCGGCTGAATTTATGTTTAATCTTACCTTCAGCTAAAACCCTCAAACTTTCTTGCGGCCTCTCGCGTCTTACTTTAATGAGAGGCGGCAAGGCGCGCAATAAAGTTGCTCCACGAGCGCAAAAGTCGTGCTACAATCCGATTTGCTCGGTCAAATAGCCCTGCACGCCTTTCTTGCCCAACGACAGTATCCATTATTAATTCCTCAGGATAGTTTCACGCGGTAATTTTATGACTAGAGACTCCCTGTATCGCACCGTAATATGTTTGCACGCACGCGCTCTTTGCTTGTTGTGCGCAACGCTTTTTGTCTTTAGCACACAAGCCGCCGCGCAGACAGCTTCTGCACCCGTGCTTTTCAGCGAAGCGACTTCGACGCGCGCCATTGCGCTAGATTCAGTCGTCTTCAAGCGCGAGCCGTTTGCGCTCACGTCGCCTGTCGCGTGGGGGACGGACACACGCACGCGCGTGATGCTCTTCGGGATGAATCTGGGAGTGCAGGCGGGCGACGATCTTTCGGCGGTCACCGCGACTGCCGAAGACGCTTCGCACCGCATCTATCCGCTCAAAGTCGAATACGTCGGCAGCGTTCCGGGACAAACTTGGTTCAGCGCGATTATCTTGCGTTTGAGCGATGACATGGGTGATACGGGCGACGTGCTGGTGCGCGTTACTTCGCGCGGCGCAGCGAGCAATCGCGTGCGCGTTGGCGTCGGACACGTCGGCGGCGGACTTACCGACGATGCCGGAGCCGTGCCGACGCCCGCGCCGTCCACCCCGCCTGCGCCGACTCCAACGCCGACGCCGAATCCTTACACCGGCACTGCTTCTTACGCAGACACGGTGCGCTTTCTCGAACAATCGACTTTCGGCCCGACGCCGACTTTAATCGCGCATGTTCAGAGCGTCGGCTTCAAAGCTTTTCTCGACGAACAATTTGCCGCGCCCGCTTCGAGCTATCCGGCACTCACGCCGTATCCGCTCGATAACAACGTCGGCTGCCCGGTTGATCCGACGAGCACGCGCGTGCGCACAATTTGTTTGCAAGACAATTATTCAATGTACCCGCTGCAAGTGCGCTTTTTCCAGAACGCCGTGACGGGACAGGATCAATTACGGCAGCGCGTCGCTTTCGCCTTCTCGCAGATTTTCGTGACATCCGGCGTGGACATTCAGCAGGCAAGCTCGATGGCTCCGTACCAGCAAATGTTTCTCAACGAAGCCTTCGGCAATTATCGCCAACTGCTTTACGATGTGACGCTCAGTCCGACGATGGGCCACTATCTCAACATGGCGAACAACGACAAGCCGAACACTGTGACCGGCGTGACGCCAAACGAAAATTACGCGCGCGAAGTTTTGCAGCTTTTCTCCATCGGCCTCTTCAAACTAAATCAAGACGGCACGCCGCTGCTCGATGCGAACAATCAATTGATCGACACATACGATCAGGATGATACAGTCGAAGGCTTCGCGCATGTCTTCACGGGCTGGACGTATCCGACGATGCCCGGCGCGACACCGCAACGTCATAATCCGCAGTATTACATAGGGCAAATGGTTGCTTATGCGAGTAACCACGATACCGGCACGAAGGAGTTGCTCGATAACCTCGTGCTTCCCGCCAATCAAACTGCGCAAAAGGATTTGGACGATGCCATCAATAGCATCGCTAATCATCCGAACGTCGCGCCGTTTATTTGCAAGCAGCTTATACAGCATCTGGTAACGAGCAATCCAAGCCCTGCTTACGTCGGGCGCGTCAGTGCTGTCTTTAACAACAACGGCGGGGGCGTTCGCGGCGATTTGAAAGCAGTTGTGACAGCGATTCTGCTCGATACGGAAGCGCGCGGCGATTCGCACGCCGAAACGACTTACGGGCATCTGCGCGAACCAGCCTTGTTCGTGACAAACATGTGGCGTGCGTTGGGCGCGACCACCGATGCCGGTGTGCTTTACAGCTATACGGGCAGCATGGGGCAAAACATTTTCTATTCGCCGACGGTCTTTAATTATTATCCGCCCGATTATGTCGTGCCGGGAACAACCGTGCTCGGCCCTGAATTCGGCTTACAGACTACGGCGACCTCGCTCGCGCGCGTCAACTTCGTCAATACGTTTGCCTTCAAGACGACAGGCGGCTTTGATTACTCTGCGCTGCAACCGTTAGCAAACGATCCGCAAAAGCTCGTCGATGCGCTCGATGCGCTTTTGATGCACAACACTATGTCGCCCTTGATGCGCGGCGTCGTGGCACAGGCCGTTTCGAGCATTCCCGCGACAAGCACGCTGCTTCGCGCGCAGACAGCCGTGTATCTCGTCACAACTTCTTCGCAGTATCAGGTAGAGAGGTAAAAAGTTTTTATGTCACATTCTCGCAGAGCCTTTTTGCAGCGCACGATGTGCGGCGCGCTCGGCGCGGCAGCCTTTACTTCCGGCCTGCAGCGCTTCGGCATGATTAACGCGCTCGCGCAATCGCAAACCGCCGCCGCGACGGATTACCGCGCGCTCGTTTGCATCTTTCTCTTCGGCGGCAACGATGCCAATAACATGGTCATCCCTTACGATGGTTATGCGGATTACTCTAAGGTGCGCGGCGTCGCTGGCACAAGCGGCTCCATCGCAATCGCGCAGTCTGATTTGCTGCAAATCGCGCCGCCGAGCGGACAGGGCATCAAGTACGGCTTGCATCCGAATCTGCCGGAAATGCAAAATCTTTTCAACGGCGGAAAGCTTGCCGTGATGAACAACGTAGGCACGCTCGTCGGGCCTGTCACGAGGGCGCAATATCTCTCGAACGCAGCGCGTCCCTATAATCTTTTTTCACACGCGGATCAGCAAACGCAGTGGCAGACTTCTATCTCCGCCAGCCCATCCGCGACGGGTTGGGCTGGACGCACCGCCGACCGTACCAAAAGCTTGAACGGCGCAACATCGTTTCCGATGATCGTCTCTGTGGCGGGCGCAAGCGTTTTCACCAACGGCGTGCAGACGTATCCGATTGCGCTTACTCCCGGCAAAAGTTTCGGCCTTGAGGGTTTCGACCAAGCGCGCTACAACGCCGTGCAGCAATTGCTCACCATCGACCGGGATACGGCGCTCGTTGATCGCGCGAGCAATCTGACCGCGCAGGCCGTCGGCAATAGCGAAGTCTTGAACGCCGCCTTCAAGAGCGCCGCGACGCTGCAAACGGTTTTCCCGAACACGGGTCTCGGCAACGAAATGAAGCAGATCGCGCAGATTATCGCCGCGCGCAATTCGCTCGGCCTCAAGCGGCAAATTTTCTTTTGCTCGCTCGGCGGCTTCGACACGCACAATAACGAGCTTGCGACGCACCTCAGTCTCTACACTCAACTAAGCAAGGCGATGAAGGCTTTTTATGATGCGACGGTTGAACTGGGCGTCGCCGGAAACGTCACTACTTTTACGCAGTCGGATTTCGGGCGCACATTCAAGCCAGCGGCGGGCGGCGGCTCGGATCATGCTTGGGGCAGTCATCACACGGTTATGGGAGACGCTGTGAGAGGCGGAGATTTTTACGGCAAGTATCCGACGCTCGCGCTCGCCGGGCCAAACGATTCCGGCAGCGAAGGACGTTGGATACCGACTTCCTCAGTCGATCAATATGCCGCGACGCTTGCCACATGGTACGGCCTCGCGCCCGCCGATCTTCCCTTAGTCTTTCCGTCCATCGGGCGCTTCGATTCGTCCAACCTTGGTTTCATGGGATAGCTTCTGCTTCGATAACACGCGCCAGCCTTAACCACTCGTCAAGCGCGAGAGTTTCGGCGCGGCGCTGCGGTTCAATCAGGGCGGCTTCAAGCACACGGCTTGAGCCGCCTTTTGCTTCGATCCGCACAGCAACGTCAGGCGGCGCTTGACGCAAATTATTAAAGATAGTCTTGCGTCTCTGCGCGAAACCTACGCTCACCGTTCGCCATAATAAAGTTTCATCCTCGATTTCAAGCGGCGCATCCGTGCGCATGTTCAAACGCGCGACTGTGCTCCAGACCTTCGGCACGGGACGAAACGCCGTCGGCGCTACATCGAAAAGCTTTTCGACTTCGCAGTAAGCTTCCACGAGCACGGAGAGATACCCGCGCTCGCTCGAACCGGGCGGAGCCATGATGCGTTCGACTACTTCGCGCTGTAGCATCAGGATCATCTCCGTAATGCAACGACGCTGTTCGATCAGGCGCTGAAGAATCGCCGTCGAAATGTTGTATGGAAGATTGGCAACAACGCGCGCCTTATTTGCAGGATGAATTGCCGCGCAGAAATCCATCGTCAACGCATCGCTTTCTATCAACGTGAAATTTGCGCGTGCTGCCATTTCTTCACGAAGCGACTCGATAAGCTCACGATCAAATTCGACGGCAACAAGTCGGCAACCCTTTTCAGCGAGATGCTTTGTCAGCGCGCCGCGCCCTGCACCGATTTCAATAATCGTTTCGCCGCCGCGCGCGCTTGCCGCTTGGATGATTCGATCAATCACACGCTCATCGATTAGAAAATTTTGTCCGAAACTTTTTTTGGCGCGCGGTGGATTCATTGTAAGGAGAAATTCTTCGGCGGAAGTCTGGAATTTCGGAAAAGTATGGAAGCCGGACGATTAGTTGTTACCCTCTGTTGCCGGAAACGGATAGCCCGTAATTTCCAAATCGCCTTCGTGCTGCGTCCATTCGACATCCTTTAATTTCATTGCATCCTTGATGTGCGTTGCGCCTGTTCCGGCAATCGTGAGCGGTGCATCGTTGCCGCCAATAATAATTGGCGCGATGAAGAAACTCACCTTGTCAAAAAGCTTGGCATCAAAAAATGCTCCGGCGATTGTCGCGCCGCCTTCGACCATCACGCTTTGAATCGAGCGGCTGCCGAGATAATCCAATACTGCCGTCAGATCACGCCCGCCGTTTCCCGTTTCGCGTATGATTTCAACACCGCGCTCTTGAAGAACGCGCGCCGTTTCATCGTTCGCATTTTCCGAAGCGAAGATTATTACAGAAGCTTCGCGCGCTGTTCGGGCGAGTTGCGAAGCGGGAGAAAGACGCAAATCTTTGTCGAGCACGATGCGCGCAAGCGGAAGTCTGCGCGGAAGGTCGGAACGATCCGTGAGCAGCGGATTGTCCGCTAAGGCTGTGCCTGCGCCAACGAGTATCGCGTCGTATTCATGGCGCAATTCATGCACGCGGCGGCGCGATGCTTCGTTCGTTATCCAGCGCGAATCGCCCGTGCGCGTCGCCGTGCGCCCGTCGAGCGAGCAGGCGAGCTTGAGGTGAACGAAAGGGCGCGCGGTCTGCATGAAGTGAATATATTTTTCGTTGAGCCGTGTCGCTTCGCGCGCAAGAAGACCGACATCGACTTGAATGTTTGCGCGGCGAAGTTGCGCAAAGCCTTTGCCTGAAACCTTCGGGTTCGGGTCTTCGATGGGCGCGACGACGCGTGTTATTCCGGCGTTGATGAGAGCAATCGTGCAGGGCGGCGTGCGTCCTTGATGCGCGTGCGGTTCGAGCGAGACATACGCGGTTGCTCCACGCGCTAGTTCCCCGGCTTGTTCGAGGGCGATGGTTTCGGCGTGCTTGACTTTATCGTACACATAATAGCCTTCGCCTAAAACTGCGCCGTCTGCTTCGCCTGCTTCGCGCGTGATGACACAGCCGACGAGTGGGCTTGGGCTAACCTGCCCCAGCCCGCGCGCCGCCAGATCGAGAGCGCGTTGCATCATGCGTAGATCAAATGCGCTCCATGCGTCGGCGTTCGTTTCGCGCTTTGTTTCTGTTTGGCTTGGCAACTGTTATCTCTTAATCGAAGAGGCTGTTGACGTATTGCTCCGGGTCGAAGACGACTAGATCATCGACTTTTTCGCCGATGCCCGCGTAACGAATCGGCAAGTTGAGTTCTTTGGCAATGGCAACGGCGATGCCGCCTTTCGCCGTGCCGTCTAGTTTCGTTAAGACGATGCCGGTGACGCCCGCAACTTTCAAAAACTGTCTCGCTTGCTCTAATCCATTCTGGCCTGTCACGGCATCGACGACAAGCAAGGTTTCGTGCGGCGCGCCTTCGACTTCACGGTTTGCGACACGCTTCATTTTTTCGAGTTCAGCCATTAAGTTCGATTTGTTATGTAGGCGTCCGGCGGTATCGACAATCAGCACGTCGGAATTGCGTGCCTTTGCTGCCTTGAGTGAATCGAAGAGAACAGCCGCCGGGTCTGTGCCTTGCTTTTGTTGAATGAGCGGGACGCCCGTGCGCTCTGCCCAGATAGCGAGTTGATCGGATGCGGCGGCGCGGAAAGTGTCTGCGGCGCAGATCAACACGTCATTGCCTTCGGCCTTGATGCGTTGGGCGAGTTTGCCGATGGTCGTGGTTTTGCCGACGCCGTTGACGCCGACGATCATCATCACATAAGGCGCAACATTTTCAGGAACGCTCGTTTCCGAAGCGACGCCTTTTTGCTCGGACGCTTTAAGGATCGAAAGCAGTTCGTTTTTGATCGCTTGCTTTAGAGCGTCGATGTCACCTATTTGCTGGCGCGCGATGCCGCGACGCACCGTGTCAAGAATGTGCAAGGTGGTCGGCACGCCGATGTCTGCGGCGATGAGCGCTTCTTCGAGTTCGTCTAAAAGCTCCGCGTCGATTTGTTTGCGATTCTGAAAGACAGTGTCGATTCTGTCGGAAAGCGATTCGCGCGTGGCGGCGACGGCGCGGCGAAAGCGCGCGGCTAAGGCTTGTTCGAGAGCGGCTTGTTCGGCTTGTAATTCTTCGATGGATTTATCGAGGCCGAGAATCGAAGTCGAAAAAGGCGAGCGCGACGGCACTGCTTTGGCGGGCGGCGGTGTCGCCGGTTTGATCGGCTCACTCGCGCGATTGTCAATCGATGGAGTGGCAGGCCGGGACACAGGCGTTGTCGAACGCGCGGTGTCGGTTATTGATTGTGGCTCACGAACGGGTGCGGGCGTCGGCGCGGCTCCGGTTGAAGTAGGCTCTAGGGCAGGCATGTTTGGAATCGTCGGCGCGGCGTTCGGCTGTGAAAGGGCGGCGGGTCGTTCGAGCCTTGCCGTTGATTGAACAGACGCGGCTGGTTGGACGGGCGCGGATTGCGATTGTTCTTCGGTTTGCTTTGCGACTGGCTCGTTGAGTCCGAGCGTGACGAAGCGTTCCTTGTTTTTGCGTTTCCAGAAAAGTGCCATGAACGATTAAAAGTCCTTGCTGATGAAAGCTTTTGATGTATGCGAAAGATTATAAGCGCAACTGCCGCCTTGCGACAAAAGCGCAGGCGGCAGATGTGTGAACGAGCGGCGTGGAAGACGAGTGTTTTTATCGAACGCCCTAAAGTAAACGATAAGGCCACTCTTTAATTAGAGCGGCCTTTTTGAAATGTGTCGTAAACAGATGTGCAACGAACGTTGCTGCGTTCGCGCCAATTTCCTTTGGTCAATTATCTCCTCTACTTAGATTAATGTTTCTTCCGGCGCCTTCGTTCGCTCCTTGATTGATTGCGTGCTGGGCGATTGACAGGTAAGCAAATAGACGTACTTCGGGTCGCTGCATTCTATCGGCGGTCGCTTTCGCGCGATCAAAATCGTAGATGGCGAATGTTCCAACGGTGGTAATCAATTGGGTTGCAATGTTGCCTAAAACATTTCCGTTCTGCATCAGCAGTTCTCCGTCTTTGAAAAACTGCTGCCCGAATCCGTTTAAGGGCATGGCCGCCGCGCTCATCTCGTTGAATTGATCGACGAGCGGCTCGATAATATCGAAGGCGCGCTTCGGCTCGAGCCGTATATAAGCGCGCCCGATCTCGAAGAGTGCAAACATCTGTTCCTGATCCTCTGCTCTTCCGCCGGTGCCGATCATGCCGCGAGCTTGCTCCAGCAGATTCAAGGCGGCATCGCGCTTTTGACCCGCTCCGATCTGGTTGACAAGCTGGACGAGCATCAGTGCGCGTTCCTTCGGCGTGCGAAGGGTATTGACGATGCGCAACGCGTCTTCGATTTTGCCGCCGCGCAGGGCGGCGTAGACGGATTGCTGTTCAAGGTTTTTCAAGGCTTGCTGACGCTGAACAGGATTCGAGACATGATCCGTCAAAATCTGCTTTGCGCGCGCCGCGTCTCCCGCCGCCGCCGCTTTGATTGCGACTTGCTGGTAGAGTTGTTCGCGTATCTCCGACGGAGCTTGATTGACGGATTCGAGAGCGGCGTCGAGAGAATTGTTGTTAAGCACGTCTTGATACTTTTGCCAGAGACGGCTTTGCGGGTCAGGCGGTGTGTTGAGTGCGATTGTTCGCTTCTGCACGAGAGACATTTTTCCGGGCGCGTACTTTTCCATTTCGGCAGTCATGGATTGAAGCGATGAAAGAATCATTTGGGCGGAGTTTCTTTCGGGTGAGTAAAAGTTGGTGGCGGGCGGCGTGTAGGCAAGTGCGGCGGTGAGCGCCTTGTTGAATAGCTCTCGATATTGCTGCTCGGTCAGCAAAGGTGGCTTCGATGCAACGGCAACTCCGTTAGCGGTTTCCTTGTTTGTCTGCGGCTGGCGAGTGATGCGCAACAGATTAGCGATGAGGTTGGATGCTTCTTGATTCTTGAGCAGTTCTTCGTCTTGAAGTTTAGCGGTAATCTCGCTTGCCAGCTTGACGGACGCTTCGGGGCTGGTTGTTTGAAGTCGATTGAGCGTCTCAATCAAATTGTATGAGTAACCTTTGCCCAGATTCTCCTCGGCGATTTGGAGCGCGCGTTTCGGGTCTTTAGCTGCGATCTGGTTTGCCAGCGAAAGCTCGAACTGCACTTCTTGATTCTGCTGATTGCCGCCGCTGCGTCCGTCGTTGGGATCAGCGAGTAGGCGCGTCGAACGCAGAAAGCCGAGAGCGAGTTCCGGGTCGCGCGTCGTTAAAGTCGTGAGCATCTCGCTGCGCAGTTGCACGGCGATTTGATAGCTCTGGTAGTAAGTTTGCTGGTCTTCAGTGTCAACATTCGCAAGATACTCTTTGATGCCAGCGGTGGCTTCATCGACAAGCTTTCTGGCTCTTTTTTCGTCGCCGCTCCAAAGCAGTTGCGCGGCTTGCATCTGTGCGCGCACGCGTGTCTCCGGCAAACGGATTCCTTGTAAGCCGTCGGCCACTTCCGCAAGCAGGGCGAGACCTTTATCTTTTATCGCCTGTTTGTCCGCGCCCGATTGCAATTCCTGCTTTGTCGCGGCACGAAGATCGAGAATTTTAATTTCATAGCGCCCCGACGCGGTGTTTTCCTGTTGCTCAAGCGGCGCGACCTCGATGCGGTAAACGCCGGAAACTTTGGCGATCAAAGAAACGTTTTCAGGCCCGTCTGTGCCGTTCGGAGAATCGAATTGGCCGAGACGCTTGCCATCCGGGGCGAAGGTTCGGACGACGACATCGATGCCGCGTTGATCTACGACGAATTGTAGAAATTGATTTCGCTCAAGACTGACGCCGAAGGATTGCGTTTCGCCGCGTCCGATTGTGCGCTCGACAGCCGTTCCGTTCTGAAGCGTGGTGGACGGTGCGGTTTGCGCGTCAACGGCTCCACGAGCAGCCGCAGCAAGAGGGCATGTGAGCAGTGATAGTAAAAGAAGAAGCACGAATGTAAACAAAGGCATTTGAGGAACTCCTTTTATAAACCCTCGGCGTAGCGCGAAGGTGTCGGCAACATCATTACACGAAAGTTCCGGTGAATGCCAGTAGAACTAAATCCGCTCCGTGTGTCTTATTAATCCTGCGCCCTGCTGCAAAGTTCTCCACTAAATTATCCTGAGCGGGCAAGGATTTTCGCAGGCGCGTGTCTGGCATCGTGCTTGCAGTTGAGGCTCAAAGCAATTGAGTGGATTTGTGATTATATTTTTTTGAACGGGTCGTAAAGATGGAAATCAATGCTTCATGTGATGCCGAGCGTCAGCAGACGAGCGTGCTGGCTCCCTTTGAAAGAGTTGCGCTGCAATGGCTCGCGCGGCGTATGCCTACGCGTGTAAATTCGGATCACCTGTCCCTCATCGGGCTGGTGTCGATGTTCATGGCGGGCGCGTGCTATGCCGCGAGCAGGCGGAATCCGGCGTGGCTTCATGTGGTCAATCTTTTTTTAGCGCTTAACTGGTTCGGCGATAGTCTCGACGGCACGCTGGCGCGTTACAGAGACCGTCAGCGCCCGCGTTACGGGTTTTATGTCGATCATATTATAGATACTTTCGGCGCGATGTTTTTGATCTACGGGCTGGCGCTCTCCGGTTATATGACCGAAAGAGTTGCCATGTGGTTGCTGATCGTCTTTTTCATGATGGCGATCAATGCGTATTTAGCGACGTGTGCGCTCGGCGTATTTCGTATTTCTCACTGGAAATTGGGGCCTACCGAAATACGTCTGCTGTTGTGCATCGGGAACATCGCGCTGCTTTATCATCCGCACACGCGCATACGAGGCCACGTTTATTTGCTTTACGATGTCGGCGGCGTCATCGCCATCATCGGCATGGCCTCGATGCTGATCGTGTCATCCATCAAAAACACGCACACGCTTTATCATTCGGAAGCCTATCTGCTAAAGCGCTGACGCGGACCAAGTGGAATGTTGACGCGTTGCTGAATTTTACCGTTCCGTTTTCGGTTCAAATGGCGCATTGGATTAAGTTCAACATGGTGGGCGCGCTCGGCTTTGTGGTGCAATCCGCCGCGCTCTATGCGCTAACGCGCGGCACGCATCACATACATTATTTGCTGGCGACTGTGATGGCGGTAGAGTTGGCGGTGCTGCACAATTTCGTGTGGCATCAACGTTGGACGTGGAAGCATAGACACTGCTCCACGACTACTGCAGTTCTGCGCCGACTGGCGAAATTCAACGTCACGAACGGTTTTATTTCCATCGTCGGAAATCTGCTTTTTATGAGCGTGTTTGTCGGATGGCTCGGGCTGGCAATCAACAGCAGTAACCTGATTAGCGTTGCCGCTTGCTCGCTATGCAATTTTATTCTCGCCGACAGAATCGTGTTCGATGAATCTATCTCAACCGAATACGCGGAATAGTTTTTGCGACTTACGCCGCGCCCTCATTCATAAAGCGCCGTTCGATCCCGGCGTTACGCGATGCTCTTCGCTTCCTTATCTTTATTCCAATTCTTGAGGCGGACGGAGCCGGGGCGTATCTGGCCGGATTCGCAGGCAGCAACGAGCGCTGCGACAACACGTTCGTCGTAGCGCGTGCCGACCAAGCTTTCGATGCGCGCGAGTGCGTCGCCGAAGTTCTTCGCCTTTTGGTACGGGCGATCCGTCGTCATCGCGTCGAAGGTGTCCGCGACGGAGATGATGCGGGCTTGCAGCGGGATTTCTTCGTCCTTTAAGCCTTGCGGGTAGCCGCCGCCGTTAATCATTTCGTGGTGCATATATATGCCGGGCAGAAATTCGCGCATCGCCGGAATCTGCGACATGATCTTGTGGCCTTTTTGCGGGTGCTGCTTCATCAACTCGAATTCATCATCGGTCAAAGCGGCGGGCTTCTTTAGGATGCGGTCGTCAATGCCGATCTTGCCGACATCGTGAAGCAAGGCGCTGATACGCACTTTTTCAATTTCTTCATCGGGCAAATCGAGGCGTTGCGCAATCGCTGTCGAGAAGCGTGCGACGCGTTCGGAGTGGCCGCGTGTGTAAGGGTCTTTGCCGTCGATGGCGGCGGCGAGCGCTTTGACTGTGCCGAGAAAAAGCTCGCGGTTTTCCTGCGCGGCGCGCTGCAAATCAGATATGAAACTTTCAACCTGATCCGTCATGCGATTGAAGGATTGACCCAGGTCGCCGAGTTCCGTGCGGCTCTTGACGTTGATGCGTTGCGAGAAATCGCCGCCTGCGATGCGGTGCGCGCCCTCAGCCAGCGCCTGCACGGGCTGCGTCATTTGCTTGGCGAAAAAGAAACCGATGAGCAATGCGAAAGTCGCAGCGAGTAGAGAGATGAAAAGCGTTTGCCGTCGCATGTCTGTGACGGATTGAAGCGCGGCGCGTTCGTCCTGAATCGCGATCACGCCGAGCCTCGTGTTGGCATCGAGTTCGGCGGTGGCGTAGGAGCCTAGCATTTCGACTTTGCGCCCGCCGCGTTCGGCTGTGAAAGGAGACAGCGCGGATTGAACCTGCGTGCCTGTCTCCTGCCAATCCTGCACAACCTTAAGGTCTGTCATAGAGCGCTCGGCATAAGCGACGTGCTGATCGGGATGGGCAACCGCGCGCCCGTCGTTGTCCACTACAAAGACGATGGGCAAGCCTGCGTCGAGCAGTTCGCGCTCGCTCTTGGCGGTCGGCTGCTGCACGGCGCGAAAGACTTCCTGAAAGGAAATGATGGCGACGACAGCCGCGACGACTTCCGTGCCGCTTGCGCCGCCGATGACGGGCGCGGCGATGGTCAATCCCATTTCCTGACCGGAGCGTATAATCTGCGGGCGTCCGACGATCACGCCGCGACCACTAAGGCGCGCCAGCACTTCGCTGATGCGCTCATCCACTTCCTCGCGTTTAATAATATCGGGTTGAAAGGCTCTGTGTGCTTCGCCGCCGACGGGAACGATGGCGAGCGCAATCAAATTCGGATCGTTCTGCAAAGCCTTCTGCAAGCGCACGTCCGCGCCTGCGTCACCAATGGCGCGCACGCCGCCCGCGAGTTCAAAGGCGCTCGCAAGCCCCGCTACCACGTCGCGGTAACGCTGCCCGTAGAGTTCAATCTGTCTGGCTTTGTCCTGCACGAGTTGCGCTTGATAGCGGCCTTCAATCGAACGCAATTCGTTCGCGCTGCGCCCGGACAAGAGCCAACCCGCGAGCGCGAGCGGCAGAAGGCCGATGACCAGCAGCATTCCTAGAACGATATAAAGCAGGCGCACGCGCCTTGGGCTTTCAGCCATTGCGAGTTGTGTTAAGTATTGGTTCGGATCAAAAAGCTATTATAAGGCAGGAGAAAAAGCATCGTAAAGTACAACGTAAATCATTGCACGCCAACATTTTAAGCTGTGAAAGCGACGGTGTCAACATGTTTTATCCAAATTTAACCGAGCAGTCGCAGATTTTTGCCGCCGATCATTGGAATTTAAGAATCTCTGTTCCATAATTTCTAAAGCAAGGAAGAATCTGCGTTTTTCGTAAACGGCTATCGCCTGCGAAGCAGTGCGCGTAGTTTTATCAACCACACGGGCAAGCGGCGCGTCTAAGTTTGTGGGCGCGAAAGTATTAATGAAGCTGCCCTGTTCTTAAGAGAAAAGACGCACGGTGCTGGAGCGCATGGATACGGCGATAAGCGATGAGCAAATCGTAGAGCAGGCTCTGACGGGCAATGCGGACGCCTTCGGCGAGATCGTGCGGCGCTGGGAGCGGCGCATCTACGCGCTCGCCTACGGAATGCTCGGACGCGAAGAAGACGCGCGTGATGCGACGCAGGAAACCTTCATCGCGGCCTTCCGAAGCTTGCGCGGCTTTCGCGGCGATGCGAAGGTTTCTTCGTGGCTGCACCGCATTGCGATCAATCAATGTATTACGCGGCAGCGTCGCGCAAAGGTACGCGGCGAATCTTCGCTCGAAGATGAAATTGAAAACGGCGAAAGCGTTTCCTTTTCTGCGCCCGCGCACGAATTGCCTGCGAGCGTGGTCGAGACACGGGAGCGGACGGAAGCCGTGCGGCGCGCCGTTCACGCGTTGCCGCAGGAGTTGCGCGAAGTAGTCCTCATGAAGGAGTTCGAGGAATTAACGTTTCAACAAATCGCCGATACGCTCAACGTTCCTTTGAGCACAGTCAAGAGCCGCCTTTACACAGCGCTCAAGCAATTGCGCATGAAACTCGCAAAGCACGGCGCGGAGGTCGTCTGATAAATGAATAACAAAGATTTCGGAAACAAACAAAAGCACGCGGGTGATGCAAACAGTATGGCACACGCGCTTTCTTCGTGCGAACGCGCGAATGATCTGATCGCGTGCCTGTACAATGAAGCGACGGAAGCGGAAGCAAGAAGTTTCGCGGCGCACATGCGGGACTGCGCTGCGTGCCGCGCCGAATCCGCAGCGCTCGGCATGGTGCGCGAATCCATCGCCGCATGGCGCACGGAGTCTCTCGGATTTTCGAGCAGCACGGCGTTGCATCTAGAAAATGCGTTCGTTTCCGAAGCGGCGACGGAGACAACGAACAACCGCGTGCGTGCGGCGTTTGCGGCGCTTCGTGAGTTCTTCACGGTTTCGCCCGCATGGATGAGTGCAGCGACGGCGTTCGCGGTGATTGCCGTTTGCGCGCTCGCGGCGATTGGCGTTTCAAATGCGGAGTTTAATTGGAACGCGGGCGGCGTTTCCTTTCGCACACACGTCGTGCCTGTGCGCGTCGTTGAAAAAACAGTTCAAGTAGAAAAGCCCTTGAACGTCGGTTACTCGGAAGAAGAATTGAATGCGCAGGTTGACGAGCGCGTGCAGCAAAGACTCGCCGAAATGAATCTCGGGCAAATGAATCTTGCGCAGAAGCCGAAACAAGAGTTGGTTGCGGAAGTTGTGCCGACGGCGACAGCGCGTAAAGTTGTTAAGCGAAACACGGCGAGTCCGCCGCTAATCATTGCCAGCGCTAATTCTTCCGTGCAGCCGAAAAATTATAATGCACCCTTGCCGCGCGCCAACCGCGTGGAGATTGCCGACGAAAAAGACTTGCCGCGTCTTTCCGATTTGTTGAAGGACGGAAGCGAAAGATAACGTTCGTCACTGTGTGCGTGCGCAGGCATTTGTGGAAATAAAAATGCAGGAAAAGAAAATCCAAAACCGCATAGGCAATTCAAGACTAGCCGCTTTCGTTTTATGTCTTGCTGCTTTTGCGCCTTGCGTCGCAGCACAGGTTAAAGCGCAGACGAACGGCGGCAGCGCGGCATCCGTAAACACTGCGCCGCAAACAAACAGTGCGCAAAATGCTGATCGTCAAAATCCCGATTTTCAAATTGAAAAGCCAATTGATCTTTTTCGCGCGCTGAATTTATCGGCGGATCAGCAAGCGCAGATTAAAGCGATCAGAAGACAAAACAGGGAAGCACGCATCATTGCCTCCGAGCGTCTGCAACGCGCCCAACGCGAGCTTGACGAAGCGATCTACGCCGACAATGTAAATGTAGCGAGTGTCGCGGAGCGCCGGAGCGAATTGGCAGCGGCGCAAAGCGAAAGTGTTCGCATAGAGACGCAGGGACAACTGAATATCCGCCGCGTGCTGACGCCTGAACAACTCGCAACCCTGCGCACTTTGCGGCAGCAGGCACGCGCTGCTCGCCAAGCCAGACGAGCCGCACAGCAGCAGCAGCAAGCGCCGCCGCCGCGTGTGGAGAACGCAAACAGTCAAGGTCAGCGTTCGCCTGACCGTTTTGAAAACCGCCGCCGCGACATGCCCGGAAACGCTCCCGCCGGGCGCAGCAACGCTCGTCCGCCGCGCGTTCTGCGCGAGCGGCCTGCCAGACTGCCGCGCCGCCTTCTGCGCCCGTAGCAGCTTTCCAGAGTGCTTTGTAGAATTACAGGCAGCCGATTCTTGATTGAAGAATCGGCTGCCTGCACGTTTGCGTTTATCATTGCCGATGTGCGCAATAATCAATGATACGACGAACAAGCAATCCGACGGGCGACGGGCGGCGTTTAGTGCTTGACGCATCACACACATTTTGCGCATCATAGGCGGACGATATTAACTTATGCGCCGGATGCCATTCGACAAGCGATCCGTTTCAGCGCGTTCTTATTAAAATTTCCACGGCTTTCGATAATGTTCCCGCTCGTCGAGCGTTATCGCACGCACTTGTATAAAACTCGTTTCTTAATTTACGAATGAACATTGCCGCGCGCGCGCTGTTGGAATTGCAGGAAACGACGTTACTGGCGTGGCGCGCGGCGCGCGGGCTATTCCGTCGCCCGTTGTATATCGCCGAAACCATCGCGCAGATGGATGCCATCGGCGTCGGCTCTTTGACAATTATTTTGTTGACTGGATTTTTCACGGGCGCCGTGCTGACGCTGCAAACTTACCCGACGCTGAAATCTTACGGCGCAGAAAATCAAACAGGCTATTTGGTAGCGCTTTCGCTGGTGCGCGAATTGGGGCCTGTGCTGACGGCTTTGATGGTCACGGGACGCGTCGGTTCGGCCATCTCCGCCGAACTCGGTTCGATGACCGTTTCGCAGCAGATTGACGCGATGCGCGCTCTCGGCACAGACCCTGTGCGCAAACTCGTCGCGCCTCGCCTCATCGCGCTGCTGGTTACCTTGCCGATGTTGACGGTGATTGCGGATGTGATGGGCATCGGCGGCGGTCTGGCAGTCGCGTCCTCTCTTTACAATCAATCGACCGGCACGTTCTTTTCAGCATTGCGCCAGGGCATCACGACCGAAGATATTATCGGCGGCATCATCAAGCCTGTGGTGTTCGCGTTGATTATCGCAACCATCGCCTGCCGCAAAGGTTTGAGCACGGAGGGCGGCACAGTCGGCGTCGGGCGTTCGACGACGCAGGCCGTCGTGCTCGCTTCAATCGTCGTCATCGTCACGGACTTCTTTCTCGCAAAAGGCTTGCAAACGCTTTTAGGCTTGCCCCAGTAAAGACAATATCAGGTACAAACGCGGACGAGTTATATGGTTTCAACGAACATCGAAACGCCGCCGCCAAACGAGCAGGCGAACATAGACAATCAAGTAAGCGAAAACGCCGCCGACTCGACCTTCGCAGAGGTGGACGATCTCAAACGCATCGTGCCTGCCATCGAATTTCAAGATGTGCATCTCGCGTTCGGCGAGCACAAAATCTTGAACGGCCTGACCTTCAAAGTGTTGAAGGGCGAAACAAAATTGATTCTCGGCGGCTCCGGCGGCGGCAAATCTACGATCATTAAACTCGTGCTCGGACTTCTCAGGCCCGACGCCGGAAAGGTTTTCGTCGAAGGCGAAGATATTACAGACCACACGGAAGAACAGATGATGAGCGTGCGCCGTAAAATCGGCATGGTTTTTCAGGAAGGCGCGCTCTTCGATTCGCTCTCGGTTTACGATAACGTCGCCTTCAAGCTTCACGAGCAGGGTAGGCCCGAAGAAGAAATCGAGCCGGAAGTGCGCCGTATGCTTCAGTTCGTCGATCTCGAAGATGCGATTGATAAAATGCCTATCGAGCTTTCGGGCGGTATGCGCCGCCGCGTAGGGATTGCGCGCGCTCTCGTCGGCGATCCGAAAATCGTGCTGTTCGATGAGCCGACTGCCGGACTCGATCCGCCGACGGCGCGCACGATTTGCGAATTAGCGATGAAGCTGCGCGATCTGGAAGACGTGTCTTCGATTTTCGTGACGCACGAAATGAATAATCTGGATTATCTTTGTTCAGAATACACCGTTGTCAATGACGCCGGTGAAGTCGTCTTTGAACAGGAAGGCGAGCGCTTGTGCCTCATCAATACCAAAGTTTTGATGATCCGCGACGGCGAGAAAATCTTCAGCGGCACAGACGAAAGCCTGCGCAAAGCCGAAGACCCGTACATTCAAAAATTTCTACATGGACGCTAAAAAAGGAGAAGTCACTAGACGGAAATCAGTAGACAGAATAAAACAAGACCGAAGCGATCAGCCGCAACGCAACCGCTGCCGTTTCTTCATTCTGGCTTCTGACTACTGACTACTGACTACTGTTTTATGCCCCCAACAAAAAGAAACATCGGCTTCAGCGAACTGCGCGTCGGAATATTTGTCGTCGGAGCGATTCTCGTATTGATTTTTCTGATCCTGAACGCTTCGGGCGACATCTCTTTTTTCAAAAGCAAGCTTCATGTCCGCGCGCAGTTTGCCAATGCGGACGGTTTGCATACCGGTTCGGAAGTGCGTCTGGCGGGCGTGCGCGTCGGCAAAGTCGATGATGTAAAACTGCTTCAGCCCACTGCCGATCCTGCCGCGCCGAAGGTCGAAGTCAAAATCGCGCTCGACGGCAAAATCGACGGCGTTCCCATCTCGGACAGAATTCGCAAGGATTCTGTGGCGCAACTCGCTTCGCCCGGACTGCTCGGCAACGAAAAATTAATCAGCATCACGCCGGGAACATCCGCCAGTCAGCCCATCAAGGAAAATGATCTTCTGACTCCCGCGCCGCAATCGAGCACCATCACGGATTTGACGCAATCAGGTGCCGATCTCACCAAGCAATTAAACGAGGTCGCCGCGCAGATAAACGACATTACGCGCAAGGTCAACGAAGGGCCGGGTACGGCGAGCCGACTGCTCAACGACGAAGCGCTCTACAATAATTTGAACGCGACGATCCGCGAAACGCAGGGCATCGCGGCGCAACTGAGAAACGGGCAGGGTTCCGCCGGAAAGTTTCTCAATGATCCGGCGCTTTACAACAGCCTCAACAGCACGACGGCGCAGCTCGAAGGCATCGCGCAGGATTTACGGCGCGGGCGCGGCACCGCCGGAAAACTCTTTACGGACGAAGCGCTCTACAACAACGCGAACGCCACCATCGCGCGGCTCAATACTTCCGTCGATAAGGTGGACGCGATCATCGCAGACTTGCGCGCCGGGCGCGGCACTGCCGGAAAGCTTCTGACAGACGAAAGCGTTTACAACGACGCGCGCGCCGCCATCGCGCGCTTTAACACAGCCGCCGAGCGCATCGACAACGTTATCGCGGGCGTGCAGCGCGGCGAAGGCACAGCCGGAAAACTTCTCACCGACGATCAGCTTTACTCGAACGTCAACCAGCTATCTTCTGAAAGCGTCAAGCTGATTTACGACTTTCGCCAGAACCCGAAGAAATATCTGACGATTAAATTTCAGCTATTCTAAATAGAGCAATGAGCTGCGAGAGGAGTCTTTAACTTCGCTTCTCCTGCACCAGCACTTGAAAGCTCCCGCTCATGCGTTCCGGCAAAATCATTTCGCGCGCCTCTAGCCGCAAGCGCGTGCGTTCGGCTTCAGTCGGCGCTCTTGCGGCTTCGCGTTCGAGCATTTCCAGCAGTCCGGCCTGCAACAAAAATTCATCCTGACGCGCAAAGAGAATCGTCTGCAAGCCTGCTTCGTCGCCTGCCTCTTTGATGTGTGTCCAATCAATCGTGCTCGTCAAATCCTGTTCGCCGGGACAACTCAATAAGTTCTCTGCAAATTGATGGCGACGAATCGCGCGCAATGTTCCTGTTAAGCGATGCGGTGGATTGCGTAGCCCTGCTGTTTCTGCGCCGTAATCAACCGTAACGACGTAACCCTTCTGCACAAGCTTGCCAACGCGCCTGATATAATCCGCCGCCGCCAAATTCACTTCTATAATTTGTTTCTCAATCAATTCGTTCGGCTTGCCTTCAAAGAATTCAGCGAGGCGCGCCTTCGATAGTTTGCCTGTCTTCCAATAGAAATTTTCGTGCTCGTCAACGTCCACATAAAGCTCCAGAAAATCGCCGCCGCTGAACTGTATGCGATGGATAGGGAACGCATCGAGCAATTCGTTGGAAAAGAAAATGCACGGCTCATTGAAAATTTTTGTCTCCGCGAGACGACGAAACTCTACGCGCTCGCCGAAGTGCGCAAGCCGATCCGCCGCCCGCCCGCGCGCATCGCTGCTCGCTTCATCTATGACATAGAGCGTGGCCTGAAAAACGCGCGGGTAATCTTGCCTTAACGCTTCGAGCAATCCGCGCGCAAAATCGCCCGCTCCCGCTCCCGCTTCAAAGATCGTCCAGCGCGTGGGCGCACCGAGTTTTTCGTAAAGAGCAGCGAAATAATTAGCGAAGGTGATTGCGAAGAGGGAACTGCTTTCCGGGCTGGTGCGATAGTCGCCCGCGCGTCCCCATCTGGCAATGTTCGATTGTTGATAATAGCCGCCGCGTTCGTCGTACAAAGCCGCTTGCATGAAATCACGAAACGTAATCGCGCCCTTCAGTCGAATGCGCGCGCGAAGGCGTTCGGCGAGCGGCGGCGCATCACGAAATGCGTTGCCTTGTACGAATTCGCGATCGTTCATCAATCGGATTTATTTCGTGTGCGTCAGGCTCGGAAAGCTTTTGTGATTGCGGCGCGGCAAAGGAACGCGGCGTTTAATCGCGCTCGTCCTTGAGCAGTCGCGTGGTGTTTTCCGTAACGCTGGCGGGCGGAATTATTTCGGCATCCTCTTTGAGAGAATGGTACGAGCCGCGCGCGCGCAAAGTTCCAAATGCGAAATTAAACAAGCGGTAGTTGAACGGAAACAAAAAGCCGGAGCGTCGCAAAAGCTTTTCCTTCGTGATGCGCCGCGCGGACGAGCGTCTCCAACAGCAGCGCCGCGAGCTTCTTCGCTTCACCGGACGGCACGACGATTTCCTTTTGCAAATCCGTGTCGGCGTTGAAGAGTTGAAAGCCGCGTTGCCGTGTCGCTTCGACTTCGATCAAGTATTCTGCGATGCGTTCAGGTGTGGAGAGCGTTTCGGGAAGCGTCCATTCAAACGGATCATCCCATAGATTAGTTGTCAGTCCGCCAAAGGTTTGCTCGACAACGGCGGCGGCGCGCAAAAGATGTTCGCCGCACGAATGAACCGGAAAGTGGCGTGTGCTGTGCTCGCGCGGCTGGCGAAACAAATCCTGCGCGGGGATAATGCTCAGAAGCGCGCGCGAGCGGGCGTGAAGCCGCGCGAATTCTTCATCGAGTTGATTCAAAAAAGGCTTCACGCCCGACATCTGCGCTTCTTTACTGCACACCGTTATTTAGAGCGGCGGTCTGATTCGATCAACACTGTGCCGAAGTTTTTGCCGCCGAAGCTAAAGCCTGTTTGTAGGTGTCCCTTCGCGCCGACACGCGAGCCGCGCGATGGCACGCCGTGTTCTGTTACGACAAACAATCTGCCTGTGCCATCGTCTATTTCGTAAACGCCTCTGCCGAGCACTCCGTAGCTGTCTATGACGTTGCCCGCGACGGCGACATCCTTATTGCGGTAGCGTCCCGGATCGGCGTTGAGCTTCGAGATTGTTTCGCGCTGCGGGCAGGCCGTGGCGAAAAGCGTGATGGCGAAAATAAATGAGAGAAAAGTTAATTTGCGACGTGAATTCATAGCATCTCCTATGCGGCGAATTTTTGGGAGAGCGCTTCGGATAATAGCACGCAAATCGCTTTGCTCCGAAATTAATGCGTGCTCGCGCTGCTTGACGGAAGGATTCTTCAATGTTAGCTTAGCCGTTCATTTTGCAATCGAGCTTTGTTTGAAACAGCGCTCGCACGTTCTTTGCAAGTTTAATTTTCGTATCGCTACTCGATTCGTTCACGGTATTTTCGACGAACGGATTGACCGTCGCAGGTTATCGCCCGAAAGCTTTCGGGCGACAAGGGAAGTCGGGTGTAATGCCCGCGCGGTTCCCGCCACTGTGTACCGGCGATTCACGCTGCTTTCATTTCAACGATTCATTCGTTGAATGGTCACTTGCCGAACGAGGCAGGGAAGGCTTGTTAAAGCAGCATGAGTTTGAGCCGGAAGTCAGGAAACCTTGCCTGCAAATTGAACAGACGGAAGCGACCGCTAATGCTCCGGGAAAGAGCGAGTGGCAACGTGAATGCGAAACGCCTTTGCCGGTAAAACATCCCGCGCCATTTGATTTCATTAATTCAATGCGCCGCTAAATTTTCCCATCAAATGCGCGCGCAATTCTCAAAGCCCTTTATCTTCCACACGGAAGATAAAGGGCTTTGGCGTTTTTGGTTTCCTCCAAAACACTGCTCCATCTCTCTTTTCCACCACACTGAATATTTTTAGAAAGGTGGAGTAGCCATGAACATATTTATCCGTAAACTTTTTATTCTCTGCGCGCTCATGCTCGCGTGCGCTGTTTCAGTTTTTGCGCAAACGGCGACGGGCGTTTCCGGGCGCATCATAGACCCGCAGGGCGCTGCCGTGTCCGGCGCAACAGTGACGCTTTACGAGCGCGCGCGCCCGTCCGAACGCTTCACTACGATTAGCAACGAGCGCGGCGACTATCGCTTTGAGCGGCTCGCCTCCGGCGAGTACATACTTGAAACCGAAGCGAGAGGCTTTGCACGCGCCGCCGCACGCGTGTTGCGCATCGAGAGCAACATGAATCCTACGATTGATGTTCAACTCGAACTCGCGGGCGTGAGCGAGCAAGTCGTCGTCACGGCTTCGAGCACGGCGCAGCCCGTCGATGAAGTCTCGAAGGCGATTACAGTCGTCGGGCGCAAAGAGATAGACGAGCGCGACGAATTCGCTGTGACGGATGCGCTGCGCACTGTTCCCGGTTTGCGCGTGCAGCAGCTCGGCGGCCCCGGACGCCTCACGTCGATCAGAACGCGCGGCCTGCGCAGTCAGGATACGGCGGTTTTGATCGACGGCTTGCGCTTCCGCGATCCGTCATCAATCAACGGCGACGCGACGAGTTTTCTAAGTGATCTAGTGGTGACGAATCTTGACCGCGTAGAAGTTCTGCGCGGCTCCGGCTCATCGCTCTACGGCACGAACGCCGTCGGCGGCGTACTCAACATTGTGACGGACGAAGGCGGCGGCCAAACGCACGGCAGTTTACTGGCGGAAGGCGGCGGCCTCGGTTTTTTTCGCGGGCGCGCACAGATTGCGGGCGGCGTAAATGCAGACCGCTTTCTTTATAGCGCAGGAGTAACGCACGTCAATGTTTCGCGCGGCATAGACCGCGACGACGCCTTTCGCAATACGAGCGGACAGGGACGCGGGCTATTTCGCTTGACGCCGACGGCGACGCTTTCCGGGCGCATCTACACAGGCACGTCCTTCGTGCAGTTGAACAGCAGCCCAGACCTTTTCGGCAACATTCCCGCATCTGGAATAATCAATGCCGTGCCGCTTTCAGGCGGCGAGTTGCGGCGCTTTGAAACAGGCACCACGCGCGCGCAATTAAATGCGGGCGGCGCGACCTTTATCCCGGACACAAACGATCCTGACAACTCGCAGGCGGATCGTTTTTTCTCCGGCGCGCTCGTCTTCACGCAGCGCCCAAGAGAAGAATTCGGTTACACGGTTTCTTATCAGGGACTCGTCACCCGACGCACTAACTCGAACGGGCCGGGCGGCTTCGGCGCGTTCGCGCAACCCTTCGGCGGCGGCACTTCGCGCGCAAATTTCGACGGCAATATTCAAACGCTCAACGGGCGCACGGACTTTCGCCTCGGACGCTTTAATTTCGTCAACGCAGGTTACGAATTCGAGAACGAAACCTTTCTCAACCGCTCGTTCTCTAATAACCTTGCGAGCAGTTCGACTGTCGATACGAGCCAGCGCAGCAGTACCTTTTTCGCGCAGGATCAATTGCGTTTGATGGAAGACCGCTTGCAGCTTTCGGCGGGATTTCGCGCGCAATTCTTTTCGCTCGACAATCCGCGATTTTCGCCCACGCGTAGTTCGCCGTATGCGGGTATCAACTTGCAAGCGCCGCCGACTGCCTACACGGGCGACGGCTCCGTTGCGTATCTCATTCGCTCATCGAATACAAAACTGCGCGCGCACGTCGGCAACGGCTATCGCGCGCCGTCTTTGTTCGAGCGCTTCGCCTCTAGTATCGGCGATCCGCGTTTGCGACCCGAACGCACCATCGCTTTTGACGCGGGCATCGATCAATCTTTATTCGATAACCGCGTGCGCGCTTCTGCGACGTACTTTTACACGCGCTTGCAGGAAGTCATAGGCTTCGGTTCAGTGGCGGCAAACGATCCTTTCGGGAGAAGCTTTGCACAGGGCGGATTCGGCGGCTTTCTCAACACGCGCGGCGGCCTCGCGCGCGGGCTTGAATTAAGCGCGACGGCGACGCCCACACGCTCTCTCGATCTGTTCACGTCTTACACCTACACGAACAGCGATCAGCGCACGCCGCAGCTCGGCGGAAGCGGCGTGTTACGCACGCTCGTCATTCCCGATCATCAGTTCTCGCTTGTCGCCACACAGCGCGTGCGCGAGCGTTTCTTCGTCAACTTCGATCTCGTCGCCACAAGCAATTACTTAGCGCCGATCTTCGGTTCGCAAACCTTCTCGACGCGTCTTTATCGCTTCGATGGCATCGTTAAAGCAGACTTGGGCGCAAGTTATACGCTGCCGTTCGCAGGCCGGAAATCAATACGCTTTTTCGGAAAGGTGGAGAATCTTTTTGACCGGGACAATTTCGAGAGCGGCTTTCGCACGCCGGGACGCTTTGGCCTCGCCGGTGCGCAGCTAAGCTTTTAAGTCAGCAGAGTAATGCGATGGCTTCACGCGAAAAACTTCAACTCATCGAAGGCGAAGATTATTACTGGGAGAACGGCTTGATGGTCTTCACCGCGCGCTTTCATCTCGGGCGCGGTTACTGCTGCAAAAACGATTGCCGTCATTGTCCGTACAATGCGGCAGCAGCAACGACGCAAGCCGATGTGAATGATGGGAAAGCGCGTGAAGCGAATGATGGCAGTTAAATTTTGAGCAGGAGTTTGAAAACACTCAAATTGATTCAGGAATCGTCTTCGCCGGAGTGTCTGTTTTCTTTGTGCGAATCATGCGGCGCGGCGCAGCAGGGTTGCTGGTGCAGTGAAATAAAGTTAAGCGAAAGCGGGCGCGATCAATTACGCGCACGCTTTCGCAAATGTTTGTGTCGGTTATGCCTCGAGCGTTTCGCAGACGGCGGCGCGTCAACACTTTGTCAGAACATCTATTGATTCAGTTGCTCACGCGTTGGATTCATGTGGAAATGAGTCAATTAAGTAATTTTAAGAAAGGTTCCGGCTAGCTTTCGATTCAATAGCTGATGAACCGATTGGTTATAGTAATCTTTCAGGCAATTATAACAAGCCCTTTCGCAATTGCAGGATGAGCAGATTTTCAATGTTTCGGCGACGATTTTGTTCCAACTCTCTTTCGCTTCCTTGACAAAACCTGCGCCGCCCGGCGTTTTATCGAAGAAGACGAACTCAGTGTTTTCGTCTGCATTGGTTGATTGGCGATTAGTTACGGCGCGACCCGAAACGCCGATGTCGGAAGTCTCCGTTTCAAGGACGCGGCACAAACCTTTGTGCAGTGCAAAGGCAAGCGAAACACTCAATTCGGGATTTGTGATTTTTTCTTGCGGGCGCACGACAAGGCAAAAACTCTCGAATTGATGGCCGAACGCCAAGCCTTTGGAGTTGCCCATCAAATGCTTGTTATCGCATTCTTTCGTATCGCCGATGTTTCGCAAGCGGTCATGCTTTTGGTTTGATTTGTGGTTTTTTTTGAATTCACTGAAACCGCATTTGCCGCAGACAACGAAACCTTCGTTCTCCCTTCCCAAGTTGTAGCGGAAAAGTTTTCCATCGTCTTTGAGCGCGATTTTGAACAAGCCGAAATCTTCAAAGTCGGATTCCTTGACGACATCGATAAAATGCGTGAGCGATTGTCTTTGCCGGACAAACGATGAACGCCGGTGTCTTTGACTGCGCGTTTCCTTCTCGCCGATTTTAATCGTGAAAGCATCGGGTTCGATAAATTTTCTGACGTGTTGCAGCGAAATGGGCTTTCGGCAAACTTCGCATTCGTCTTCTAATTCCTTCGGCAGTCGCGCGGTTTTAATTTGAGCGCAGTTCGGGCATTTGACGTAATAAAGTTCTTCCGGTTTGTCTTCGCGTCCGGCGATGTAAAGTCCCGCACTGGTGAAAATCTTTTTGCGGGCGATGACCTGTGAACCGGGCGCGAATTCGGCAATCGCCAAAGCGCGGTCACGGCTCAAAGTAACGTCGGAATCGGTTGACCAACGGTTGAGACTCGTTTCCAAACTGACGACGTCAAGCGGAAAAGCATAACGCGGCAGAAATCCGCGTTTCGCCAAAACCGCGATGATGTCGCTTTCGAGAAGATTTTCGATTGACTTTTTGACGCTGACGGCGGAATCGTCATAACCCAAATCTTGCAGACGCTTTCTTTCTTCGAGCAATGTTCCAAGTTCGCCACTGATGTTCTTGATAAATTCGCCGAACAGCGCACAGGCTTTTTCTTTGCCGTTTGCGAAACCGCCGATAGCTTCAAGTAAATGGATTTTCGCGTCGGTTGTGAAAACTTCTGTTTCGGTTTGCGCGTTGAGCCACGCCGGAAAATCGAGAAATGCGTCGGTCGGTTGGAACTTGAGCCACGCGTCGGGAATCGAAGCGCGTTTATCCAACGGCAAAAACGGCGCGAGCGGAGTCTTTTGTTTCACTTCACGCAAAACTTTTTCCTCATTCAGTTTTTCGCGCAAAAATCGTGCGAACACGACGGCGTTAAAATGCCTCTGCGCGATGAAGCGGTTTCTGATGAAAACGGTCGGCGGCGAGATTTCGCCTTTCATCAATCTTTCGGACGGATTTTCCCAAGCGTCGGCATCGTATTTCGTGCGTTTGCAAAGCGTCACGCAGATGGCGTTTTTGTCGCTCCCGCGTCCGGCGCGTCCGACGCGCTGAACATAATTCGCGCTCGTCGGCGGCGCATTGCGGAGCAAGACTTTCTGTAAATCGCCGATGTTGATGCCCATTTCAAACGTCGTCGTGCTGCTCAAAAGATTGATTCCCGATTCGGCGCGGAAATCGTCTTCGATTTGTTTGGCGTAATTTTTATCAATCTGCGCCGTATGTTCTTCGGATTTCAAAGTATAGAACTGCGGTTCGCCGCGCCCGGAAACCCAACGCGCAATCAGATTTTCAGTTGCCGCATCGAACGGTTTTTCTTCCAAAACTCCGACGCAGCTTTTTCGCGGGCAAACATTTTTCGCCGAAAAAGCCGTTATGATTCCGCACCGATTACAGACAAAACGGTGCGCGACTTTGATTAAATAAAATTGTTCGCAATAGAGTTTTTTTAAATCCGAATTCTTTGGCGATGGAGCGAGAATGCGTTTTTCAACCAAGAACTTCCAGATTCTTTTCGCCAACTCGTAAGTTTCATCAATTGATAAGCTGTACAGACGCTTGAGATAATCGGTGATGTAATTGTCGCGGTTTTTGTTTATCGGCAGCCAACCTTCGGCTTTGTTTTGACGCGTTTCGGCGAAATAAATATCGGCGGTGACGCGCCCGAAAGCCAAATCGTCGTTGGCGACTTTTCCTTTCGGCAGAGTGAAGGCTTTGCGATGTCGCAAATGCGCGAGAAGCGTTTGAAGCGCGGCGTTTGCTTCCGTTAAGGAGAAATCTTTTTCACCGATGATGCGCCGAAACTCGTTCAACTCCGCATTTTTAATTTCGTATTCGACAACCGCTAAACCCAAATCTTCGATTGATTCGCGCGCCGAATCAGGCACGCCGAAATACGCGAAAATTTCCGATAACCAGAGATTTTTCTTTTCGTCGGCTTCTAATGTTTTGTCGGGCAAGCGCGAAGTCGGCAGAAATAATTTGGAATCGTAATTTTCGTCGGTGTCGTTCGTCCGGTTCGCCAGTTCCTTGCCCAGAGTTACGAGTTCGATTCGTCTGCCGTCTGTCGCTTCGAGAATCTCTAAAATTTTGCGTCCTAAATCGTGCGTAAAAGTTTCTTCTTCCAGAAGCGCGGGAAACGCGGCGGCTCTCTGGCGGTTGTCGGTAAAGCACAAAAGTTTGCGCGGTTGGTTGTTTGCGTCCGCGTTCGGCGTAACTTGAAAGTGCGAGAGAGGAATCGCCATCGCCATTCCCGTTTCGTCGTCCGATTCTTGAAAACGGCGCACGGGTTCGAGTCCCGAAGTGTTTTTCGCGTCGCAGTTCGGACACGCCGAAAGAAGTTTCTTCTCTGATTTCGCCAAATCTTCAATCAGCAATTTATCTTTTTTATGCTGGCATTGCCGATGAAATATTTGGATTTTTCGCAAATGCGGTTTCGCGCAATCGCAATTATTTTCGCCGCCCTGACTGCGTTTCTTGCCGCACTCGACGCACCAATCCAAAACCGACGGAGCAAAAGTCGGCGCGTCCGCATCTTCATCGTCAAAAATTTCCGCGTCGGGAAACGGCAAATCGCGCTCGACGCTGAAGTACGACCAGAAGGATTCCGCGCCCCAACCGAGTTCAGTCGAAAAATCATCAAACTGCGGTTGTTTTTCAGCGTTGCCGTCATCAATCGCCTGCCATTTTTTCGGACCCAAATCCTGCAACGCCCCGTAGAGATAACCGCATTTGCGGCACGTCACGACTTCGACGAGCATTGACTTTTGATTTTTCAGCCAGCATTCAGGACAAAATCCTTCTTCCGCATGGGCGTGACGGCGCGAAACGAAATAAGCGGCTTTGCCGTCAGTTCGTGCCGGACAATTTTCATGAAGGCAAATGTACAAACCGTCCTGCGCCTTGACGAAATAATGCAAACGAGTCGGTAGTAAGTCTTCGTTTGCGCCGTCGGCTTTGGCGCGGGCGATGATTTCCAGCAACGCTTGCAATCCGGCAGAAGCATTTGTGTCTCTCGCCCAAAGCCGTTCCGCCGCCGTATCGAGTTTTACCGGGTTGGATAAAATTTCGCTTCGCAATTTGAAAAGATTTTCGTCGCGGCGCAAGAGCGCGGCTAAACTTTCGGCGTTTCTAGTCGGGGAAAGTTTGGCGATTGCCGCCGTTTCGCCCGCGTTTCGCAATGCTTCGGCGGCTTCGATGTATTTTAGCGGCGGTGGACAAAACGACGGCTGCAATAATTCGGGCGTGGCGGGACTGCCGTAAATCGGGTTCGGTTTCTCAAATTTGCCGTCGAATAAGTCCGTCACGAAGCGGCGGACTTTCGCTTCGCTTTCCGCATCGTCTTTTTTTCCGAGCGTCGCCGAAGTCGCCACGCAGGTTAAATCTTTGACCGCCAAACGGTCTTTCAAGCGTCTGACCAGAAAGCCGATTTCCGTCGCCTGAACGCCGCGATAAGCGTGAACTTCGTCCAACACCAAGAACTTCAAACGCGCGTTTTTGAAAATCGAATCGTCAATCGGACGCTCCAAAAGATATTCGAGCATCGAAAAATTCGTGACCAGAATGTTCGGCGGGTTCTCACGAATCGCTTTGCGGTGAGTAAATTGATTCGGCGGGACTCTTTGCAGTTGAGCGTTCATTTCCTCGTCAATCGCACGGTCTCTTTCCGCTCCTTTGAGTTGGCTGTCTTCGTATTTCGCGTTGATGCTTTGGCGTAACAAACCCTTGAAATCCTTATCGTCGTTCGGCGTTTGTCCTGTGAAGCGAGCAAACGTGATGTTTGGAAACGGGCGCAGAATATCGCTCCATTCTTCGAGTTGGTCGTTGACCAGAGCGTTAAGCGGATAAATGATAATCGCCCGCAAACCGGTGGTGGAATCACGAAGCAAATCGTCGAGAATCGGTAGTTGGTAACAGAGAGTTTTGCCGCTGCTCGTTCCCGTTGCGATAACCGTATTTTCACCGCGCAAAATCTGTTTGATAGCGTCGGTTTGATGACGATACAGATTCCTGCCATTCAGTTTCCGGTTGATTGTGCCGCGCGTTTCCTCTTGCAAAGGCAGAGTTTCGATTGATTCGCCCGTTTGGTAAATCTGCGACTTTTCAAGAAACGCGCCGTTGACGAGTTCGCTCATCGTCAACTTTTCGCCCCAAGTGGTTTCGGCGTGTTTGAATTTTTGATTAAAGCGATATTCGGCTTTGAGCAGTTCGCAGTAGGGATTGAAAACTTCCGCTTCAAATCTTTCGCCAAGAGATTTCATAACTCTTCCTCCCAAATCTCATTAACTTTCGTTAGGTTGAATTTTCCGCCGTTGTCACGAACATATTTTTCGCAGAGAATTTTTTGCTGTCGAGTTAAATTCAGAAACAGATGCGTCACGTCGCCTTTTTTTGAAACGACTTCAATCTTTCCGAAATTTTCATCGGATAATTTTTCAGCCGTATAACGCAGCGTTTGCCACAAGAGAGAAGGGTTTCCACAGAAACGCAAAAAACATTCGTCGTTGTCGCGCACAGCGAAATAAACTTTCGATTTGGCGAACTGCCAGCGTTTGCCGTGGCTTTTCAGAACGCCGAGATTTTCGTAAAAATGAAAGAATCCGGGATTGACGAATCTGCCGCGCGGCTGCACGATTTCCTTGATTTCGCGCATTTCATCAAACGTCGTGCCTCTGTCCGATTTGAAGTTCGGTTGCGCGAGCAGCACGAACGGTAAAAATTTGTCGGGCAGATTTGACCAGCAATCCGCGAGATTAGCTTTCGGCTGTAAAATTTCGATTTTGAATTCCTTTTTTATCGCCAAGCCTTCGGATTCAATCGTCAGATTCCGATTCTTTCGCGCCTTCGTGCTTTCATCCCAACGCCAAAAATAAAACTCCTGATTGCCATCCTCTCTCTCTCTTTTTTCCCAGACGCCCGCGCTCGTTTGAGCGTCAAGCGAGACTTTGAATTTCTCCGCTAAATCAATTGCTTCGCCGTCAAACAAGTCAGTCGGCAGAATCAAACACGGCACGGGCAGACAATCGGTTTTCAAAGTGTTTCCGTAAAGCCGGAACTGCGCCGCGTTGCAATCGAGTCCGGCAAGCAAAAAGATTTCGACGCGGTTTTTCGTGCGGAATTTGAGTTCGATTTGTTTGCCCGAACACGAAAACGAAATTTTCGCTTTTTGTTCGAGCGGCACAAGCCGCGTCACAAAACACCCGAAACCGTCGCGCAGTTCAAACGATTCGTTCGGCGCAACTTCGTCGTCAAAGCCTTTTAGCGAGATAACGTCAAGCGGCGCAGCGGAAATAATCGTGTAACTTTTGAGCGGCAGATTGATTCGTTCGGAGTTAATCAATCGGTTTGTATCGTCATCGAAAATCGCCCAACTTCCGATGCCGTCGAGTTTCCTTGTTTCGGATTTCGACGAGCCTTCAAACTTCAGCGAAAGTTTTGTTTGAAAAGCCTGTTTGTTGATGGAAAATTCCTGTTGATAAACACTGGCGCTTTGTTCTAATTCATCGAGTTTCCAAACGGCGGGCAATTCGGCGGCGGCAACTGGCGGCAGGTAGATTGAAATCTTTTGTTGATATTCGCTCCAGACAAGTTGAAAGTGATTGAGAAAAGCGAGACTCTTTTCGAGGCTTTTTTGTGGACTGATAAAGCGTTCGGTTTCGGGAGCGGCGGCAAAATGTTCGGGACGCAGAAAACTCATCTCCACGATTTCCGTCACGTCCGCCCCCGAAGCGACGAGGCGGCGAACATCGTGAACTTCGGCAATGAAACGACGCGCCGTGTCCGAGTTATCAACAAGAAAGCGTTTCAAGCGTGCCAAGCCCCCGACTTTGCGTGTGATAAACGCTTCCCATTCATCGCTCGAAAAAACTTTCCAATCTTCGCGCCACCAGAGATTTTCGCAGATTTTCAAAAAATCCTGCCAGTAGGATAACGGCACGCCGATTTGGAAAATCGCCGTACCGACAAAATCCTGACCGCGCGAAGAGTCTAGCGTTTCCAGACCTATTTCTTCGGCGCGATCAACCAAAGAGGTGTTGAGTTGTTTATATTGAGCGGGCGAGATTGATTCGACGCCCACGGCTGCGGCAAAAGGCTTCCAGAAATCGCCGGATTCATAATCGTAAAAAGCAACTCCGGCATAAAGCGCCAGCAAGCAAAACGGAAATTCCGTGATTCTGCCTAAACGCCATTTGCAGCGAATAAAATCCTTATAATGCTCCCATTCCGCGCCGCCCGGCACGACTGACAAAAACGCGCCGGGCTTGCGGCGGCGTTCATTTGATATTTCGCCGAGTTTCGATTCAAAATGTGAGTTCCAATCAGCATAGTTTTTCATTGACGTAAAAAGCAGGTGAGGTGAAAAATCTGTTTCGTCAATCTAAAGAAAACCGGCGTTAATTGTTGATTTATTTCTTAATCCATTCCAGCACCAGCATTCTTTGTTTGAACTTCTCTACCGCACAGCCTGTTGCTCCTTTCCTGTGCGTGGCGCGGCGTTCTTCACATATTTGTCGAACCACGTAATCATCTCGTACAAGACATGCTCGATTGATTCGCGCGCCGCGTAGCCGTGTGCTTCGAGCGGGAGAAAGACTAGGCGAACAGTGCCGCCGGTGCCGCGAATCGCTTGATACATGCGCTCGGATTGAATCGGGAACGTGCCTGTGTTGTCGTCTGCTTCGCCGTGTATAAGGAGAATCGGCGCGGTGATTTTGTTGGCGACGTTAAAGGGCGAGACCTTCGCGTAAAGCTCCGGCGCTTCCCATAATGTGCGGCGCTCGCTCTGAAATCCGAAGGGCGTGAGCGTGCGATTGTATGCGCCGCTGCGCGCGACTCCGGCACGGAATAAATTCGAGTGCGCCAGCAAGTTTGCCGTCATAAATGCGCCGTAGGAATGGCCGCCGACGCCTATGCGGTCGCGGTCTGTGACGCCCATTTGAACTGCCTTGTCAATCGCCGCCTGCGCGCTCGAAACAAGTTGCTCTAGGTAAGTGTTGTTGACTGTTTCGGGTTCGCCGACAATCGGGATCGAAACATTGTCCATCACCGCGTAGCCTTCCAAAAGATAAAAGAGTTGCGATGGGCCTGTAATCGTCGTGTAGCGCTGCGTCGAACCGGAGACCTGCCCAGCGGTTGAAGGATCATTGAACTCCGCCGGATACGCCCAGAAAACCGTCGGCAAGCGCGTGCCTTCCTTGTAATTCGGCGGCAGATAAAGCGTGAACGAGAGATCGACGCCGTCGTTGCGCTTGTATGTGACGAGTTGTTTCTTGATGCCGCGAAGCTGCGGCGTCGGGTCTGGAAACTGCGTCAATGCCTTCGCTTCGGAAACACGCGCGGCCTCGCCAGACGCGGGCGCGGCGACAGCCTGCATCGAGATTGTGCGAACGAAATAGTTGGGCGGGTCAAATGGCGTTTCGCGGCGCGTGATAAAGCGCGTGCCGTCATCGCTCAACAAAGCGACGGGCGCTTCATAAGCATTTGCGTCCGAGCGAAATAGTCGTTCGGCTTGCAGCGTTTGCAAATTGAAGCGGTCAAGAAACGGGCGGTCACCCTGCGCGGATGCGCCGAGACCACTTAAGTAAAGGTAGTCGCCGTTTTGAATCATCGCGCGGTGGCCTGTCGAAAGCACGCGCGTCAAGGGCGTTCCCGGATTGCGGTAACGATCCTGCGCGCTCAAGTCCCAAACGAGTTTCGCGGGCTTCGATGAGTCGTTCGCGTCAATCAAGAAAGTGCGTTGATGGCGGGTGTTGCGATTGTAGTCCGTTAAGAAAGCGACGCCGCCTTTTTCGCTCCACTGTAAATTTGCAAAGCGCTGTTCGGTCTTGGCGAGTTCGACGGGCGAAGCGTTGAACGGCGCTTTCAGCATTAGCACGCGGTCACGAAACGGCGCTTTCACTTTCGGGTCGCCTTTGTCCAGCGCATCTGCCCAGACAAGTGTCGCGGGTTCGTTCGGACGCCATTCGTATTCGCGCGCGCCCATCGGCACGCCGTCCACCGGAACTTCGTCTGCGAGCGGAAGGCTGGCGAGCTTGTATAAAACCTTTGCCGAGCGATCCCAGACTTCGACTTCCTTCGGAAACGCATAGTGCGGGAAAAGATAAGAGTACGGGCGACGCACGCGCGCAACGAGCAGTTGATTGCCGTCGGGCGAAGCGTCGAGCGTCTGAAAGATTGCGGGCTGTCCGATGTTTGAAATGCTTCCGCTCGCGGCGCTGATGAACGCAAGCTGCGACGTGGCATAGAAATCAAACAAGTCTTCATCGCGCGGGTCTTTCAATAAATCTTCGTAGGTGCGCACGGGGCCACGCTTGCCCGCGCTTTCCTGCACGTTCGGCCCCTTCGGTGCGCTTGCGGATTCGAGCGACGCGGGACGATTGGCGGGAATTAGCTGCACAAGCAAAGTTTGATTGTCGGGCATCCATTGCAAAGGCTCACCGTAAACGGCATTGATCGTCGCGCCTTCGACACGCTGCGCCTTCGCCGTCGCCACATCGCCGATCCACAGTTCGATACGATTCTTTGTCGTGTTGGTGAAAGCGAAATGCTTGCCGTCCGCGCTCCACTGCGGCGCGCTGATGCGCGGATTATCCGGCAGCGTGATGCGCCGTTCGGCTCCGTCGCCAATGCGCTTTAGCATGAGCGAAACGAAGTAAGTGGCGCGGTACGGGCCGTTGGTGTTGGTGGCGATGCGCAAGCCTGCGAGCCGTTCGAGCGGCTGCGCGAGGTCTGTGATCGGCGGATAGCGCACGCCTTCCGCGAGCATCATGTAATCGCGCGCAGGGCTAATCGAAGCCTGCGGCGTGACGGGCGCGTTGAGCACATCGAGAATTTCCTGCGGCGGTTTTTGGTAAGCTTGCTGCGCAAAGCCCGTGCCTGTAGCCGCAAGAAGAACAATCAATGCGAGCGGCGCAAAAGCAGAGGCGCGCTTGAATGCGTGTGCTTGATTGGTTCGCGTTGTTCGGGAAATTTTTGCGCGAACAGAATGCCGCGCGGCGTTAATAATAAATTTGGTCTTGATGTTCATGGCAGTTTTTACCTGTAAAGTTTGCGAGCGAGTTTGATTCGTTGTGGAAAAGATTTACAATCCGGGACGAGCGACGATGAAAACTTAACTTGCCGCGTAGTTGAAAGTCAACGACGCATTATCTTATTACTCAATGTCAACGCCTGCTATTTACACCATCGGTCATGGCCGACATCCGTTCGCGCGTTTCGTCGAACTGCTCGCGCAATACGAAATAGAATTTTTGTGTGATGTGCGAAGCGCGGCGCGTTCGCGTTGGCCGCAATACAACGGGCGCGTGCTCGAAGCGAATTTGCGCGAGCAGGGAATCGGTTACGAGCATTTGCCGGAATGCGGCGGAAAGGTAATTGCGCCGCCCGACGAATTGGCGCGCGGCCTTGATCGCATCATGGAACTTGCGGCGGAAGTGCGCGTCGTGTTGATGTGTTCGGAATCGCAGCCGCTCACCAAACATGTGCGAGAACCGCGCGCCAATTGTCACCGGATAGGTTTGCTCTCGCCACCGCTCAAAGCACGCGGCGCACGCCTGCTGCATATTTTGCCCGACGGAAACATCATCGAATTGGATGAAGCGGCGATTGTTTCCATCTGGTAAAAACGATGCAGATTCGATTATGCCAATACGCTACTGAACCAACATGCGAATCAGATGCGCGAAGGATACATTAGAGCAACTAACAAAACCTGAATAATTGTAGGGGCAGCGGCTAGTCCCTGCCCGCGTTTTATGTGAAGGAAAGCGGGCAGGGACTAGCCGCTCTGCCCCTACATATTTCTCTTGAGTTTTGTTAGACGCTCTTACTCTTGAGCGACTTGCCGTCCGAGATTGCCCGCGTCGAAGTAAGCGCGAAAACGCGTGATTGCGTCTTCCTTGGTTTCCAGCACGCTCACGCCTTCGTACTTAATCGGCGCGCCGCCATTCGTCGTGCCTTCGGTCGTCCATTCGAGCGCCGCGCTGTTGTCTGTGACAATGATGTTGCGAAAGGTGGAATGGACTTCGCCGAACGTGTCTCGGTATTTCGTCCAGAACTCACGCGCGCCACCGCGTCCGTTAAACTTTTCGGGCGCGACAATGTTGCCGACTTCCGCATCTTCGGCAAACACTCCGGTGATTGTTTCCAGATCGCGGCTTTCTTCCAACTTGTGTAAGGCTTCGATAAATTTATCAGCTATTTTTTGCGACATAATGTGATTGCTCCTTTGCCGCCGATTATCAACATAGGTTTTACAAACTCTACACAACCATTCAACTTTATCAATGCGATGCGCGGGCAACGCAAGGAATAACGCCGCAGGCAAAAATCGTTTGCCATAGACGCTTCTGTTTTGAAAGATGATTGAACGGAGCGGTGAAGTATCTGCGATGTGAGATTGAAATGGCGTGAAATTGAAATGATTATGCCCCCGGCTGGGCTCGAACCAGCGACCCTCTGCTTCTGGTTTGCGTAACTTTCGTTACTCCCTGGACTTTACCTTCACCATAGCCCGCGCTTTAGGTGGTGGCCGTCAAGTCTCTACACCTTATATGCCGATTCGAGTATAAGTTCGGGTATAATCGAATCAACGTATCTTGGCTCGGTATTGTCATATTAGCTTATGAACGCTTGCCTAAATTGTGCTGCAAGCTCACTAGCTAACTTAGATTTCACCGAATTTGACCACTTACACTCATAACGTTTCCATTATGAGGCCCAATTCAAAGAACTAGAAGGCAGATGCTCTATCCACTGAGCTACGGGAGCGCAGCATAACGTGTAGGCAGATGTTACCATGTCGCACGCATGAGGCGTCAACCTGTGTGTTTTAGAAAATGTGTGCCTGCGGTTTGCGGGGACGATGAAGCTTGTTGAACTGCGTGGCTTCGCGCGAAATCAAACGAATTTAATGGACAGGGAAATGAAAGAGCAAAAAGATCAAGCGCGGCTGCTCGCGCTGCTTGTGGCGGCGGCCATCGCGTTTTATTTATGCTGGCTGATGCTACAGCCGTTTGTCGAAGTGTTATTGTGGGCGTCTGTGCTGGTGGTGGTGTTTTACCCCGTGCATAAACGCTTGACCGCGCGCACGAAAAGTCCGGGCTTGAGCGCGGCGCTATCGAGCCTGCTGGTAATTGCGACGATCCTCGTTCCGTTGACGCTCGTGACGTGGGCAGTTGTCAACGAGATAGCGAACGTCGCGCAGAATGTTCAGGATAATGTTTCGTCCTTGCTCGATCCGAACTCGCCTACGACGGGACGCGCGCTGAAGTGGCTCGGCAAGTATGTGAACGTCGATCAACTGCGTTCGCAGCAGTATGTAGTCGAGCGCTTGAAGGGGTTGAGCGGCCAGATTGCGGGACGCACGCTCGGAGTCGTCGGCGGGCTGGTCGGCGCAATCGTCGAAATATTTTTCGTGATCTTCACGATGTATTATTTATTTCGCGACGGAGAATGGATAACGGATTGGCTGCGCGATGTGTTGCCGCTCGAGAAAGCACAGTCGCATGAGATTTTTGCGAGGATGCGGGATGTTATCAGCGCGAGCGTTTACGGCGTAGTGGCGATTGCGACGGTGCAGGGCGCGCTCGGCGGCTTGATGTTCTGGATACTCGGCCTGCCTTCGGCACTCGTGTGGGGAGTGGTAATGATCTTTATGTCGATGATCCCTGTGCTCGGCTCATTCGTCGTGTAGGTTCCGGCGGCGATTTTTCTGGCGGCGACAGGGCACTGGGGCAAGGCCGCGATACTCACAGCGTGGGGCGCGCTCGTGATCGGCTCCATCGACAATTTTCTGCGCCCGAAACTTGTTGGCGAAAAAACCAAGTTGCATGAATTGCTGATTTTCTTTTCGGTGCTCGGCGGGTTGCAGGTATTCGGCGTGCTGGGCTTGGTGGTCGGCCCCGTCATCGCCGCCGTGACGCTTGCCTTGATGGATGTGTTCAGAGAAATGGGACATTCCTCTGCCGAAACCTTGCCGGAACCGACGCTCCTCGAAGAACAGTCGGCGATCAGCATTGCAAACACAAAACACGCTTGATTCAGTCGATCTGGAAATCAATTTATGGCTTTCGATGAAACCGTAAATCCGTGGCGCACGCTCGAATCTGAAAAGATTTACGATAATGCGTGGATCAGCGTGCGCGAGGATAAAGTCGTGCGCCCGGATGGAGAGCGCGGAATTTACGGCGTCGTGCATTTCAAAAACATTGCCATCGGAATTCTCGCCGTCGAGGAAGATTTTATTTATCTCGTCGGGCAATATCGGTATCCGCTGAAACAATATTCATGGGAGATTCCCGAAGGCGGCTGTCCAGAGGGCGAAGATTTATTGCAGGCGGCACAGCGCGAACTCGCGGAAGAAACAGGCTTGCGCGCTGAAAAATGGGAAAAGATCGGCGAAGCTCATTTATCGAATTCCGTTTCAAACGAGCGCGCCGTGTGGTTTCTCGCTACCGAATTGAAGCAGGGAAATAGTCAGCCCGAAGGAACAGAGCAATTGATTGTTCGCCGCGTTTTATTCTCCGAAGCCTTGAGCATGGCGCTCACAGGGCAGATGACAGACGCACTTAGTTTGCTGGCGATGATGAGTTACCGCATGAGATCGGAGCAACGCGCAGCCGCAGGCGATAAAAATTAAAACGACAGCCGCTGATTTTAATAATCGGCGGCTGTCGTTGGAAAAAATAGCGAGTGAAGGTTTAAGCGGCGCGACGGTCGTTGGCCGTTTCAGCGAAAATACGGCGACCGTTCAAAGCGTCGTCGATAATTTCGCGCACAGCCGAGACATCCGGGTTAACGTCCATGCGATCACATGCGCGCAGATGACGCAAAATGCCTTCGGTTGCGATGTCAACTGCCGTGCCGTTCAGCTTCGAGTAGCGGCGCGCCTGTATATGATCGATTCTCAGTAAGCGATCTTCAAGCAGTAGAATTCCGTTGTTCACGTGGCCTGTTGCTCCTTGGTTCTCAAGAGTTCGCCGTTCTGTCTTTACCACTATGGCGAAAGCTCTGTATTTAGAAAGTAAAAATTAGATGAATTATAGACGCTTCTGGATGCAAAAGTGTTGCATTTTCAATTAAATTGTATCCAGAACCGCCGGTATTTAAGTCTTGCGACTCCTCTGCGTTCAACTACGAAGTTTGCGAAACCGGAGATTATAAATAACCTTTAAGGGAAAAGCTAGAGAAATCTTTTGCATAATCTAAAACCCGCCGAACAATGAAGAAAACTAACGTAGGAACGCACTAAAAAGTGCCGCCCGCGCTTATCCGTAGCAAGTTGTTAGCTTGTGGGTAGGGCGCGGGCGGCCATTTTGTTAATAATGGTGACGTGTTTGTATTATTTACTTCTTTTTCGGCACTACTGCATCCTTCATGCCTTTGCCGACGCGGAATTTAAGCGTGGTTTTGGCCGGAATCTGGATGGTCTCGCCCGTCGCAGGATTACGTCCCTCGCGCGCTTTGCGTTGTGAGAGAACGAGTTTGCCGAACCCGGGAAGCACAAATTCACCGTTATTTTTGACTTCCCGTCCGGCCAAAGCCGCGAGTTCGTCGAAAATCTCCTTCACTTGGGTGCGTTTCAGGCTGGATTTTTCAGCGAAGTGATTAATCACCTCGGATTGTGTCATGCGTTTCTTGCTGGTTGCTGCCGCTTTTGTCGCCATGGCGTGGTTTGTACACCTCCGATTATTCAAGGAAAATTAAAAAGCGTGGAAACATATAGCACACACGGGCGCTGAAAGTCTCCATAAATCGCCGATTTTTTAACGGATCAGGCAAAAAAAACGTGTTTTCCCGATTCGTGACGTTAAAATACGCTTTCTGCTGCTTTATTGAAATTATTTCTCGGGAAAATCCAAAAAATAAAAAGCGGCTGTTGACCGCTTTCTCTTAAACTTGAAAGGCGTTGTTGCATAAATCTATATATTGCGGTTTCGGGTCTGAAATTTGACGGGTCTTCCACAATATATGGGCACAAAACCCTATTTATGCAACAAAGCCAACTTGAAATATGAATCGGGCAAAGGGCTTTAACAGTGACTATGGTTAAGCCTGCTGTCCTTACAAAGAAAAGATTATCGGGGTGCCGGGATTCGAACTCGGGACCTCTCGCTCCCAAAGCGAGCGCTCCACCAGGCTGAGCTACACCCCGTCAGGAATTTCTTTAACGCCTGCGTGAACTGCTGCATGACAGTTCTTGCAGAGGAGTATACACTTTTTTAGTTCGGCAAGCGTGCGTTCCCAAGACCATCCGCGCATTGATTTATATTTCGGGTCTTTAGCCGAGCGATCTCTGTGATGAAAATCAAGCGCACAGGAATAATCGCCGAAACCGCACAACCGACATCGTCCGCCACTGTACTCGATAGCCTTGAGCCGTTTTTCCTGACCTGTCTTGGTCGTGTATGCGTTGTGGCATGAGCCGCATATTGCGCGCTTGTGACCGTAGAATTTCGCCGGATTAACTTCACCACATTGACAGCACTTGTGGACTATCGCAGCGAGCTTGGGCTGCGTTCTCAAATTATATTTGAGCAACCAATAGCGCGCACCAGTCGGCGATATTCCAAGTGATACGGCGATGGCACGCGTGCTCGATCCGCGTTCGACGAGTTTCTCCAAAGCTGCTTTTTCCATACCCGTAACCTTACACAAAATTCGGTTTCATACGGCAATGCGCTTGTCTTCGAGAGGCTTATTTTAGCGGACGAATTAATTGCCGGTCAAGTTCTGTTGTTCGCAAATAATCAAGGAGAAACGTGCGTGCGGTTTGGAGCGCGCGGGCGCGGTGGCTGATCTGCGCTTTGATCGTAGGCGACAGCGAGGCGAAGCTTTCGTCGTAATTTTCCGGCACAAAAACCGGATCGTAGCCGAAGCCGTCCGTGCCGCGCGGCGTAGCGGCAATGCGTCCTGCGCAGATTCCTTCGGACGCGTAAATTAGATTTCCGTTCGGGTCGGCAATCGCAATGGCGCACACGAAACGCGCGCGACGAGACTTATTGCCGGTGCAGTCCAAATTATGTAATAGCAGCGCGGTGCGTTCGGCATCGGTGGCGTTTTCGCCTGCATAGCGGGCCGACAAAACACCGGGCGCGCCATCGAGCGCTTCGACTTCGAGGCCGGAATCGTCTGCGAGCGCGAGCAGTTGCGTCGCTTGCGAGTAAGCAACGGCCTTGAGCGCCGCGTTGTCGGCGAACGTCGCACCGGTTTCGACGACTTCCGGAACGCGCGCAAATTCCTGCAAGCTTCGGAGACGCACGGGCAAATCCGCCAAAAGCGAGCGCAGTTCTTTGACTTTGCCTGCGTTGCGTGTTGCGATGAGTAGCGGCAAAGATGTGGGTGTTGCCATTCGGAGAAATTTTTAGCAGGAAAATTACTTGAGTAAATTCAGATTAATCGGCGCACAAAATATTGTTTTGCAAGGTAGATGGTTTCGCGCTTACAATCAAGTCTTAAGCATTGCACGCTGGCAATCACGTTGATAGCTGCGCGGCGTGCTCGAATTTTTCAAAAAGGCGCTCGCATAACATTTGGACACCAGCACTTCATTTGCAGAGCAGTTGACGGGCGACGAGACTCTGCGCGCCGCCGCATCCCGCGATGACTACGATAGCGCAACAGCGCAACTCGGTATATGGCTGCTCGCTCTGCGCAGTTTTTTCAAGCCGCACAATTGTCCTTTGACGGAAACAGAGCGCCCGGCCTTGTTGACGCGCAACTGGCACAGCGAACTTCACATTGCGCGGCAAACCATTCTCAACTGCTCGCAGCTCGCGCTCGATTCGCTCCATCATACGGAAGCGAACGAAGCCGCGTTGGAGAATGAAGCCGAACTAGATTTTCTCGCCGCCGCCGAAGCGAAAACCGAACAATCGACAGCGCCGGATAATTTTTCTATGGCTGCCTTAAGTGAATCGCTGGCGGACGCGCGCACCGTTTGCGATGCGATGCTCGATGCGGAATTCGTGGGCTTTCACACTTGGGCGAGCTTCGGAAGGATTCTAGCGCGCGAGGTCGAACGCACGGGCGCGCTCCAAGCGATTGCACGCTCCGTGCGGCATCGTGAGAACGCGAAATTGCAGCAGCCCTTGCTCGCGCTGACACGCAATCTGCATGTATCCGAAACACTCGGCGGCGATATGCTTCGCGTCTTTTCCGAACTGGCAAATCTGCTCGATAGGCTTCGCGTCGTCGAAAATTTTTTGCGACTGGATCAACCGCTCAAACAAACGCTGCCGCTCTTTACGCTCGTACACGAAGATGCGCGCAAGCTGCTCGCCTTTGTGGAAACGCGTGCGATGCGTGTGGAGAATCTGGACGAAGCTGTTTTCGATGCGCTCGACGGCACGACCTACGCCATCGGCATGGAACTACGCAAGGTTTTCGCTCACGAACTCGCGGGCTTGAGCGCGCTGCGGCAAGCGCCCGCGATTTACGCCAGAGTCGAGAACGCACACGGCCTCCTGCGCGATTCCTTTCAGCAATCGACGGTGGCGCTCGCCCAAGTTTTTGACCCGACGCTGGACGGCACACGGCTCTTTAATCAATTTCAAACGAAGCTCGATCAATCGCTTGCCCTGCGCGCGGATTTGTGGGCGCTGCTGCAACTCGTGCGGCGCGCAGAAAAAGAGCGCGAGCGTTATCCCGTCGCGCGACTGCTCGAACGTCTGGCGGAGTTTCGTGAAGGCAGTTTGCGTTATCTGATGTATAAAGACTGGGAAGCGTGCGAGCGTTTTATCGAAGAGGTATCGGCGGCGCGCGGCGCTGTCGAACTGACGCCCGTGCTGCATCGCTTCGCCGCTTACTTTGAAACACTGCACGGACAGATCAATATGCGCGCAGTGCTTGCCGATCATCCCTTCGATTATTCCACGCCGGAAAATTAACTGTGCCGCTACTTTCCTTCGTCGCGTGTGAACTGTGTGACGAGCGCACCGAACTGCCCGAATGATGAATGTGTTATTCGCACAAAGCCTTCGTCTGCGAGCCGCGTTTCCGTCGCCGCGAATTGAAGTTGATCGAGCGCGCTTTGTAGTTCGTTCACTTTCGCGCGGCCTTCGCGCGAGCCGCCGTGAGATGCGAGGAAGCGTATAAAATCGCGCGCAGGCTCTTTGTCGTTTGTTAAGGTAAGCGCTCCCGTCGAGTTTGCGACGAGCGGCGCGCGCGTGGTCAAAGCGAAACTATTAAGTGAAGCAAGCGAGCGTTTTTCTTTGCGTGCAGCTAAACAGCGGCGCAGCATTTCTGACTGTCCCATCAGCACGCGCCCGTCGACGAAGCTCGCGGCTCCGCGCGCGGCGTCTCTTGAAATCAGCAATTCCGCATCGCCGATGCGCTCCACTCGCGGGCTTGCGCCGAGCCTTCCGGCAACAATCGTCTTCAAAGCTTTCTCGTCCTTTGCTTCGACAATCAACACCGTGCTTTCGCCGGTATTATCGAGCCGCGCCGTCGCCGCTTCAGAGCCGACGGCGCGCAAAAACCGATTCGCGTCGTCGATTCCGTAAGACTCTAGCGCGAGGTTCAGAAAAGGCTGCACAAGCGTTCCGCTGACAGGATCGAGCTGCGATGACACGAGATTGTTCAAACCGCGCCATGCTTGAAGCGGCTCGCGGTAATTGTAGCGCGTCACGGAATAAGCGTCGGCGGGCAAAAAATCGTAGACATCGGACGCGGCGCGCGCGTTCGCGGCAAGCGGCTCCGCCAGATTTGCGGCGATACCATTTTGCAGCGTAAGGAAATAACGGTCTTCGATTTGATTGTTCGCAAGGCGCGCGCTCCATCCGACATCGCCGAGAATTTTACCCGCGAATCCGGGCAACAGACTCGCGGCGAAACTCTGCGCGCGTGGATTGATCGTAATTTGATTCGCATAAACGGCGGCGGCGAGTTCCAGTAGTTTCGCTGCTCCCGCCTGTGAGACATATCCGAAAGCGAGCGCAGAGTATCCCCCGACGCGCTTGCGCATAGCTTCGAGTCGCGCGTTTCCGGCGAGGCTAGGGCGTTCGCCGCGCTGCACTGCGAGACATGCGCGCACAATTTGTTCGTCGTTGCCGATCACGGCGCGGCTGTCCATGACCGCCGCGATAATCCGCCGCGCGCTTGCTTCATCGCCCTTCACGGATTCGGTTGCATCGTGCCAGACGATCCACTGCGCGCCGTCAACTTCCTTTTTCTCGACGCTCGTTTGCGAGAATGCCCTGCGCGCGAATTCGCCGATTCGTTTTTCGACGGCGGCGCGCGTGCGGCCTTCTCCCGTATGCGTTTCGAGAATAACGGCGGCGCGCGGCTTCAAGTTGTTCGTGTTGAGATCGAAGCCCGCGATTGTGACGGCGACTTGCGCGCGCGCAAACACCACCGCATCCGCCGGGCCTATGCCAGTCCACGCGGCGAGGCGGCTCAACCATCCGACGTTTTTGAAATTGGAATCGAGACCGGCGGGCGCGGCGAGCTTTGTCCACGCGTCTGTTTCTGTCAGCGCGCTCAATACGTCCGGCAAATTATTCACTTCGATATACAGAAGCGAATCGGCGGGCGCGGCGGCGGTCATGTCTGCTTTCGGCGAATGATTCCACCACAGCCATAAAAAACAGGCGAGCGCAAACGCGGCGATTAAAAGCAAAAGCTTGCGAGAAAATATCATTGCGTCACATCCTAACTGCGTCTTGCCGTGCGAGGCAAGATAGCTTGCCGTGTGAAACAAGATAGGCTGGCGAGTTCGTTCTGTTTCATGCTTCCGCGCGGCTGATTTGCCCGCCGTGAGGATTGTTGCCGCGCCTTCGCCTCTCGTGATACTTTGACTTACGATCCGGCGTTATTCAAATTTCCCACTATTTCAGCGGGAAAAATTCGCGTTCCGGCTCAAAGGTAAACAGCATACTCATGTCTTATCGCCAACTACGCGCGCAGCCGCACGCCGAAGCAGATTTCGACGAATTTTTAGATCGACTTTACAAAGCTTTGACAAACGGGCAGCGTGACCCGAACGACGTGGTGCGCGATACGCTTTACGAAATTTATTACGGCGCGATGATGAGCGGCACAGAACAGGGAACTGCGCCGAATATGAACGGGCTTTCGACAGCGGCGCGCATGGTGCTACACAATTTCGATCCGCGCAACGTGACGACGGAGCCGGAATATTACCCGGACATAGACGCCGTAGCTTACGCCGAACGCAAGCCCTTTGTCTGGCTGTGGCAAATGTACGACCGCTCGCCGCTCGGACAGAATGCGCTGCTCGGACATCGTTTTCGCCGTATGCTCGCGCCGCTCGTCTTCAAACAAGTCGGCGCAAACTTCAAATGCTGGCACTTCGTCGAGTGGTCTTACGGCTACAACTTGTCGTTCGGCGATAACGTCGTCGTGCATCGCCATGTGCTGCTCGATGATCGCGGCGGCATAGAAATCGGCAATAATGTTTCCATCTCGGACTACGCAAACATTTATTCGCACACGCACGACATCGTGGACATCAACGACGTTGAAAACCGCACGACGCGCATCGGCGACGGCGTCCGCATCACGTATCACGCAACCGTGCTCGCCGGAGTGCAGGTCGGCGCGCAGTCGATGGTCGGCACACACGCCGTCGCCACCAAGAACGTCGAACCTTACCACGTCAAAGTCGGTATTCCCGCCAAAACAATCCGCATCAAACCAAACGCCGTGAGCGATATATCAGCCACTGACGCAGATGTTAAAACAGCGAGCGAAAGGTAGTTGTTGCTTAATTGTGGTATCTAAAATGAGCAAACCTGTCATCCATCTTTGGTTACTTGATGGTATCGGGCTGATTATTTCTCATCCATCGGGAGTATCATATTCAAATCAAACAGGCGGGTACGCTTGCCTTCATCCTGAAATGGAAGGCGCATTCATTCCTTTAATTGATGAGCTTATAAATCAGCAGGCGAAGCTTTTAGAATATTTTACAGGTTCTAAGTGGAATGGAGCGTGTTTTAGAGGGATAGATGAAGAAACTGCAGGTTTTATTGATGAAGTTCTTGGTTCTTCCTTATACACAAAAAGATTAAAGGTAAACCGAGAGAAGTTAGCTGACTCACACGAGGCATGGATTCACATTACAATTTTGACTGATGATAAAGAGGATGAGCTTAAAGAGTTTAACGGCTTCTCTAGCGATTCCGGTATAGTTACTTGGTCAAATAGCGATTGAATGATTCTTAACGCGCTTCATGAGTTTTCAGAAAGTTTGCGTAGCTATTCCCACCGTCGGTTACTGTTCTAATCACACCTTTCGACAGTTTTGCCGCCTCTTTCAACCGTTAAGTATTAAAAATCAATTTGCGTTAAACAAACGAAAATACTGATTGACAATGTTTAGCCCGTGCTGTAATCTTCTTCGTGGCAGTTAGTGTTCTTTACGCCGCCTGTAAGTCATTAGCAATTTGACAATTAGCTTTCGGGGAGCGAGATGTGCCGCAGGGTAATGGAAATCAACGCGTCCTTCCTTGAATTCTCAGCCGATAAAGGCACACTCCGTGCGAGCGGGGGTCGCAAAGCCTACGGAAGTCGAAACGGCGCATGTCGCGCGCATTTGAGACTTGGCCGGGTTACCGAAGTGAGACACACAGTCCGGCGCGTCCGGCTTCTATGTCCGCGCGCCCGCTGAAAAGTCCCTCCACTTCAGTCCACTCATTTTGAAATTTTGTCGCACGCCACTGCTTTCCGGCACGCGCACCGGCAATGTTTTCTCGAATTACCACAACGCACTCTCTCAAATAACCAATTGAGCACACATGTGCGCGTTGTCTCTCAACCAAAACATGAAACCCGCAGCCAAAAACAATTCGTCTCATTTGAAGCACGTACGCGCCAAGCTGTCCCGTGCCAGAAAAGCGCGCGCGCGCCTTCGCCTTAGCAAACAAAAGCGATCCCAAACTTCGCAAGGAACATTCAAGTCATGTTGAAACGCAGTCTCGGAAAAAAAGGCCTCGTCGGTTTAGACATCGGCTCAAGCTCGATCAAGGCCGTCGAGTTGAGCGGCAAGCCCGGCAATCTCCAACTCGTCAGCCTCGGCTTTGAAACTCTTCAGGTCGATACAGTCGTTGACGGACAAATCATGGAACTCAACGACGTCTCCAACGTCATTCAAAACATTTTCCGCGAGCAGTCGATTAAAACAGACAGAGTCGCGGCGGGCGTCAGCGGCCACTCCGTGATTGTCAAAAACATCGTCGTGCCGCAAATGAGCGAAGAGGAATTAGAGGAATCCATCGACTGGCACGCCGAAGAGCATATTCCCTTCGACATCGCCGACGTGAGCCTCGATTACCAGATAACGGGAACTTCGCCCGACGCTCTGCATGTATTGATGGCGGCCTGTAAGCGCGACAAAATCGCCAACGTCAAGCAAGCGATTCAACTCGCCGGAAAGCAACCGGCGATTATCGACGTCGATGCCTTTGCGCTTCAGAATTGCTACGAAGTCAATTACGACGCGCAGCCCGGTTACATCGTCGCGCTGCTTAACATCGGCGCGGCAACGATGAACATTAACATCCTAAACGGCACGCGCTCTGTTTTCACGCGCGATGTTTCGGTGGGCGGCAACCAGTACACGGGACTCTTGCAGAAGGAGTTCGGCATTCCGTTCGAGCAAGCGGAATCGGTCAAGCGCGGGCACATGATGCCGGAGAACGCGGACGCGCAGCAGATAGAGCCGATTCTCGAAACCGTCTCCGACATCCTTGCGCTCGAAGTGCAAAAGACAATGGATTTTTACCGCGCGACTGCCGAAGAAGGCGATTCGACGGTGCAGAAGATTCTGATTTCCGGCGGCGGCTCGAAGCTTCCCGGCTTGATCGAATATCTCGGCAGCCGTTTCGAGATGCCGATTGAAGTCTTCGATCCGTTCAAGGGCATCAAGGTCGATGCGAGACGTTTCGATCCGGATTACATGCGCGAGGTCGTGCCGGAAATGGCCGTCGCGGTCGGTCTCGCTTTGAGAGGAGTGGACGCGCGATGATTAAAGTTAATTTACTAGAATCCGTCACAGACCGCACACGCACGGCTGCCGTCGTCGAACGAAGAGTTTCCAATCCGCGCACGCAAATGCTGATGCTCGCATTTGTCGCGCTCGCGCTCACCTTGCTCGGCTGCGGCTACGATTTTCTCAACTCGCGCGCCGAAAGAGATTCGGCGCAGAAGGAATTGGATCAGCAGCAGCAGATTGCCGCGCAGATGGCCGCCGTCAATAAAGAGCAGGCGGAACTCGAAAAGAAAACCAAGGACATACAAGCGCGCATCGACGCCATTCAGAAATTAAGAGCCGCGCAACTGGGGCCGAGTGCTGTGCTGATGGCGATCAAACAACGCTTTGACGGCGCGCCCGGTCTGTACCTCGAGAGCGTCGAACAAAAGGGCAACGATGTGGTCATCAAAGGCGATTCGCCAAACGAAGCCTCCGTCACGCGCTTCGGCCAGAGCCTCGAATTTTCCTCTGGCCTCTTTAGCAACCTGAGCATTGAAACATTGCGCAAACCCGTCGCGGATGTACCCGTTGCCGCCGGTGCCGCGCCGGATGCACCTAAGCCTGTGCCTGTGGAAGTCGTCAACTTCACGATTAAGTGCAGTTATCAGCCGACAGGCTCCGCGCCGCAAAGCGCCGCCGCCGCCGCTCCTGCCGTCAATCAGGTCGCGCAAAAATAACCGCTCGCCGCTCATACTTAAAAGGGAAACGAGTCATGTTCAAATTAGACACACTGCAAGAAAAGCCTTGGTACATACAACTCGCCGTCTTCGGCGGCCTCGCGCTGCTCGTCTATGCTGGCTTCTGGTATTTCGTTACCAGCGGCACGCGCGCCGAAGCCAAAGACTTAAACGATAAAGTTGCAGTGCTCAAGGGGCAGAACGCGCAGGCGCAAATCGCTTCGCAGCGTCTCAATGAATTCCGCGCCGCATATGCCAGCCGTCAGGCGGAGTACGACGAACTGAAGGCACTGCTGCCGGAACAGCGTGAACTAACGAGCGTGCTGCAAAGCGTGCAGGAACGCGCGCGCGGCAGTCGTCTTTCGTTGCGCCGCTTTTCGCCGAAGGAAGATTTGCAGCAGGATTTTTACAGCGGCAAGCCGATTGAAGTCGAAGTCACCAGCAGCTTTGCCAGCCTGCGCCAGTTCTTCGATCAAATGGCGAAGTATCAGCGCATTGTTTCCATTTCGGACTTTAAGATTAATCAAGCGCCCGATCAGAATGCGAACAAAAGCATTGACGCACAGTTTCTCTTGACCGCTTACTACGTGTCCGCCGAGAAGCTGCAAACTTCTGCGGCGAAGCCCGCGCCCGCCGCCGCCGGAACAGCGCCCGCTGCTGCTTCGCCCGCGCCCGCCGCGAAATAATCGATTTGTAAAAAGTGTTCATTCACTTAAGGGAACTTCCATAGCCATACAGGAACAAAGACAATGAAGCTTCACAACACACACACGCGTTTCGCCAAATTCGGTTTCGCTTTATGCGCGTTGCTCGCGCTGAACGGCGCAGCCGCGCACACGACCTTAGCGCAGGGACGCGATCCGTTTACGAAGTACAAGCCGCCGGTCAGACGCGTCAGTAAAGCCAAGGTCAAGGCTGCGCCTCCTGCCAAGCCGACCATCGTCGAAGCGCCGACAATTCAAGCGCGCATAGACAAATACAAAGAGCAGAAGGCCGCCGCCCGCGCCGCGCTTCAGCCCGCGCCGAAGGCTACGACTGCGATGCTCTTAAGCGAGCTGCAAGTCGTCGGCATCTTTCACACGCCGCGCGGCTATGCGGCGATGGTCGAAGCGACGCCGATCAAATTCACTTACGTCGTGTATCCGGGCGAGCAATTTTATGACGGGCAGCTTGTCGCCATCGAAGACAATCGCCTCGTCTTTCGACGCGAAACGCGCTGGACGAACGGTAAACGCGACATCGCAGAGGACATCAAGCCTTTGCGCAAGCCCGACGCCGTGACGGATTCGCTCGCGGCGACGCGCGGGAATTCCGCTCCGTCGCGCACCGCTTCCGATCAAGATAAATCGAAGGAAGCCAAAACGTCGCAAGCGGAAAAACCATAAAGCTCACTGTTTGTTTCGCACGCGGGAAGTGGAAGCCTGAGCCGCTTTCCGCGCGCGCGAAACATTTTTACGCGAACAGTCGCAAGCCCGCGTGTGTTTAGTTTTGAACGAGACACACGGCTTCGTTTGCGACAATTGCCTTTGACAATCACTAGCCGTGTGTTTCGCAAAATGTGCGGCGCGCGCTTTGTCAAGAGCCTACGCTCCTTCGGGTGTAGGCTTGCCAACGAGCGTAGCGCGTGGCGAAACATTATGGCGCTTCCCCCGAAGGAGGGAATCCATGCCAGCTCATTTTTCTTTACGTGCAGTCATCACAAGAAGCGCGCTCGCCTTCTTGCTTTTATGTCTGCTCAACGTGCTCACTTTTGCCGACACTCCGACACGCCCATTTGCGACAGACGTGCGCGTAGCCAATTCCGGCGCATCGACGCTGATAACCATTGCAGGCACCGCGCCGATGGCCTACGCCGTCTCGCATCCCGACGCGCGCACGATTTTGATCGAGCTTCCCGGCGTGGATGCTTCGCGTCTCGCTGCGACTTATGCCGTGTCGTCGCCGCTCATCGCAGGCGTTTCAATCGAACGCGAGCATCTCACGGGCGCGAAGCAAATCGCTCCTTGCGTGCGCGTAAACTTGCTTGCGCCTGTGCTTGACCGCTCGCAAATCACGGACACAAATCTTGTGGTGGAGTTGTCGCCGGACACTACACAAACCACCGCGCGCCCTGCCACGACTGCGCGCCCTGTTCCGACGCCGACACCTATCATCGTGACGCCGCGCAGCATGATGCCGCAAACCTCTTCGATGACGCCGACGACGGCGGCTTCGTCGAACACGACGCAGCAAACCGAGCAAGGCTTGCAGTACGGGCAGCCCGGATTCGTCGGCGAACCGGCGGACATCAACGTGACCAACGCCGACATACGCGATGTGCTCAATTATTTCACGCAGCAGTACGGCATTAATTTCATTATAGATAGCTCCGTCGGCGCGGTTCCCATCACCATCAACGTCTCGAATGTGCCTTGGAACATTGTGCTCGATTCGATTTTGCAGGCCAACCGCTTGGGCGCGCAGGTAAACGGTAATCTGTTGCGTATTGCAACGAGCGAGGTGCTCGCTGCCGAAGCCAACATCAGGCAAAGAATCAAAGAAGCGCAGTTGGATAATTCGCCGCTCGTTACCGAATTCATACGCCTCAACTACGCGCGCGCTTCCGGCACGCTTGCTCAGGCTGCCGGTAGCACTGGAAGCTTTACGGGCGGCGTCGTTCTGCCCACATCAATAGTCTCTAACGGCAACGGCGGCCTTGCTGTCGTCGGCGGTGGAACACGCGCTGTAAGCGGCACGGGCGCAGACGAAGGAATTTTGCCGATTATTCAACGCCGCCTTTCCAGACGCGGCGGCATCGAAGTTGACGGACGCACTAACACGTTGATTGTCACGGACGTGCGCGAAAACATCGAGGCCGTTCGCCAACTCGTCGCGTTACTCGACCAGCCCGAGCCGCAGGTTGAAATCGAAACGCGTATCGTCGTCGCCACACGCAATTTCAGTCGTGATCTCGGTGTACTGTTGTCTGCATCCGTATTCAACACGGGTACAGGCGGCAACATTAACGCGAGCACCACTACCGCCCTCAACGCGGCAGCTCCGACAACGGTCATCGGTTTGACGACAGGCATTTTCGGCACAGCGCAAATCAGCGCGCAGATTACGGCTGCTGAAGCCAAGGGACAAGCAAAAGTTATCGCCACGCCGCGTGTCACTGCGCTTAACAATCGTCCGGCGGAAATCGAGTCGAGCCGTCAGATTCCAATCATTACGCCGCAAGTCGGCGCTGGAGGTTCGGGCGCATTTCTTTTTACCACAACGTATGTGTCCGTGCCGTTGCGTCTCTCTGTGACTCCTCAGATTACCGACGCCGGAACCGTCATCATGCGCGTCGTCGCGGAAAACAATACCGTTGACACGACGATTGTCTCTGCTCAAGGCTCGCCCGGCATCAGCACGCAACGTATGCAAACCGAAGTGCTTGTGCCTGATGGTGGAACAACCGTCATTGGCGGCGTTCTAAACGACAACGAGAGCAACAATCAAACGCGCACGCCCGGCCTCGGCGGTTTGCCCGTGCTCGGCAATCTGTTCAAACGCAACACCGTCGCCAGACAGTCGCAGGAGATTTTGTTCTTCATCACGCCGCGTATCTATCGCCCGGATTATCAGGGACGCCCGACTTCCGGCACGGTGAGCAACTCCACTCGCTCGACGACCATCACGCAGCCCGTGCCGCTCGGCAATCCGACGACCAACACGCCGACGCAGCAGCAACAGCAGCAGCAGAATGTGCAGCCGGGACTCGGCGTTTTGCCCGCTCCGGGTTCGACGCTGCCGACTTCACAACCCACGACCAGCAACAGCACGCGCCCGTAAGGAGAATCGAGTCGATGTTCAAAGAAACTCTGAACAGCATCGTTGAGCGCACGGAAGGCGCATTGGGCGCGATCATCATGGGTACGGACGGCATCGCGGTGGAGAAGGCTTTGCTCGCCGAAGGAGCGGAAGCCAACCTAGATGTCGCCGCCGCCGAATTCACTTCGCTTGTGCGAAACGCGCAGCGCACGGGCACTGACACGGGACTCGGCGGCTTGCATGAACTCGTCATCGCCCTCGACAGCATGACGATGGTGATGCGGCTTTTCAACCGCGATTACTTTATCGCGCTGGCGCTCAAGCCCGACGGTAACCTAGGGCGCGGGCGCTTTGAACTACGCAAAGCCGAACTCGCGCTTGCAGGTGAGTTCGTCGTCTAGCGAAGCCAACCCGAAAGCCTTTCTTATGAGGATGGCAACAGACAGAAAAGCAAGAGGCGCGAAAGTTGTTAAAGACTTTCGCGCCTCTTGCTTCTTGTGCGGGCGAAGGATTCGCGCCCGGATTGTTTTGTTTATTGCGGTGCTTGAGCGCTGATTGCGATTAAGGGAATCGGCGTGTCGCGCCGGTAAAAGACGCGGGGGCGTTGGACGCTTCGCTTCTGCACATCGCTGACGTTTTCTTCGCCTTCGACGAATGCGACGTTTGCGCCGACGCTGCGTCCCTGCTGCATTTTTTGTTCCTGCATTTCCGGCACGCGGTTCGTCGCGTAATCGAGCCATTCCTGCAACAGCACGCGGCCATCGTGCGGCGCGACATCGGCTAGATTCTTCTTCAAGCCTTCTTCGATGAGCGCGTAGGTCAAAAGCCCGTGTCCGAGTTCCGTTGCTTCGAGCGCCGCTTGATAACTTTGCGCGGCGGTCAAAATGTACATGCCTTTTTCGTAGGCAAGCTGCGCGAGTCCCTTCGAGTTCATCGGGCCGCGACGCTTTTCTTCTGCTTCGAGCGCTTGACCGGAATTGCACGCATCCAGCACCAGCAGAATTTGCCCTGCGGAAACCTTCTCGAACGCCGTTTCCAATTCTCTATCCGAAACGCTGTGGTCTAGGATGGTTTGAAAGCCCGCTTCCGTGAGCCTGCGGCGCGAGCCTGCATAGCCCAGATCGTGCGGCAAAAGATAAAAGCGCGAATGATAAGCGATGCCGTGTCCGGCGAAGAAAATCACGACGGTGTCTTCTGGCTGCACGGGCTTGAGTTTTTCGAGTCCGGCGGGCGCATCCTTCGGCAACGCGCCCGTCTCTACGCCTGAAAGACGATTGAGCGCGAGCAGCATGTTGGCTTTCGTCGCTTCGCTAGCGCTTAAGGAAACGACTTCGGTTTTTGCGAAGCGTCCGAGCAGATTTTGCTGTCTGCGCTCGACTTCGCCGCTAAAGTCACCGGCGTCCGGTACGGCAAATTTCAAGTTGTAACCGGCATTGGAATACGAGTTAACGCCGACGGCGACAACGTATGCAGTCGCGGGTTGTTTCAAACTGTCTGCGCCCGTAATGGTAAGCGTGGCGTCAGCGCTTTTCACGTCGTTGCGATTAAACGCATAGGCCGTCAATTGATTTGCGCCAGCGACGATGGGCAAGGTCGTTTCGAGAATTGTTTTGCCATTCTTATTTTCGAGCGCATCGCCGTGCCAGACTTTAACGAGCGCGCCGTTGCGGAAAAGGCGCACATCGCGCGCGCCGCTACCCGCCGGATGATCCTTGTCGGGCGGCGCTTCGGCGACGGAAATCTTAATTGCCAGATCGCGCGTCGCAACGTTTTCGGCGGCGGCTTCCCGGTCGCTTGTAATCAAGGAGACTTGCGGTTGGCGACGATCAATCTGCGCGATGTCGTGCGGCGCGCGCGGTTTCTTGCCCGCGAGAATATCCGCCAGCAAGCCCGGATAATAAAATTCGTTGAAGAAGACTTCGACGGGGCGCACATTGAAGGTGTTTTGCTCGAAGCGCCAGAGAATTTGATTCCATGCGGCGGGCGAGCCATCGAAAAGGCCGTCGGGCGAAACGACGATCCAATTCGTTTGTCCTGTCGAAAGCCCGCCCGCGTTCTCGCGCAAGCTGACAAGCGTCGCCATCCAATCGCCTGACTTTGCGTCCCAGATGCGCGTGCTGCCGTCGTCGCTGCCGGAAGCGAACCAGCGCCCATCGGCATTGAAGGCGAGCGCGTCTATTTCGTTGTCGTGGCCTGTGAGCGTGCGCGTCGTTTGCCCTGACGCAGCGTCCCAGAGCTTAATTGAATTATCCTTGCTGCCTGTGACAAGCGTGCGCCCGTCCGGGCTAAAGGCCAGCGCTTTGACTTCTGCGGTATGGCCTGCAAGCGTGCGCGCTTCTGTGCCTGTCGCCGCGTTCCAGAGCTTTACAGTGTTATCGACGCTGCCCGATGCGAGAAGTTTTCCGTCCGGGCTAAAGGCGATGGCGAGCACTTCGCCCGCGTGACCCGCGAACGCGCGCACTTCGCGCCCCGTCGCGGCGTCCCACAGTTTGAGAGTTTTGTCCGCGCTGCCGGAAGCGACGAATTTTCCATCCGGGCTAAAGGCGACGGCGTTGACTTCCGCCGTGTGGCCTGCGAGTGTGCGCAGTTCGTGTCCCGTTGCGGCGTCCCACAATTTAACTGCGTTGTCGCCGCTCGCGGAAGCAAGCGTTTTGCCGTCTGGACTAAAGGCAACGCCGTTGACGCTGCTTTCGTGGCCGGAGAGCGTGCGCAGCTTTTGCCCCGTCGAAGAATCCCACAGAGTGATTACCCCGCTCAAACTGCCGGAAGCAAGCATTTCTCCATCCGGGCTAAAGGCGAGCGCGCCGACGAATCCGCCGTTCGGATCGAGCGTGTATAGTTCGCGACCCGTCGCCGTTTCCCATAACTTGACTGTGTTTTCCTTGCCGCCCGAAGCGAACCACTTTCCGTCGCGGCTAAACGCCGTCGCATAAACTCCGTAGGAATGCGTCGTCAGCGCGCGCACGTCGCGACCCGTCGCGGTATCACGCAGTGAAACGGTTTTATCGCCGCTGCTGGTCGCAACCGTCGCCGCGTCGGAACTGAATGCGACGGCGATAGATTCAATAGGATTATCGCTCGCTGGCGCGCTCACACTGCGCGAGATGCGCCCGCTCGCGGCGTCCCACACCTTAATGTCATTGTTGGCGGCAACAGCCAAAACGCTTCGCCCGTCAATTGAGAGCGCAACGGCGAGAAGCTTGCCGCCGTTGCCTTGCAAAGTTCGTTGCGCTTGATCCTTATTCGTTTTCCAAAGCTTTACTGTCGAATCAAAGCTCGCGGAAAAAAGCGTTTGCCCCGTTGAATCAAAGACCAGCGAAGTAATGCGATCCTTATGGCCTGAGAGCGTGCGCGCTTCAGTGCCTGTCGCCGTGTTCCATAATTTGATGGCGTTGTCGGCGCTGCCCGAAGCAAGCAACTCTCCGTTCGGGCTAAAGGCCAGCGCAGTGATTTGTTTCGTGTGGCCTGTGAGGGAATTCAACTCGCGTCCTGACGACACGTCCCAGAGCTTGACGATCTTTTCCATGTTGCCGGAAGCAATCCGCTGCCCGTCGAAACTGAACACGATAAACGTAATGCTTCCGCCGCCTGAAAGCGTGCGTAATTCATGCCCGTTCGCAACATCCCATAACTTGATTTGACCGTCAATCGAACCGGAAGCAAGGGTGTGCCCGTCGCGGCTAAAGGCGACGGCCTTGACTCCCTGTGCGTGGCCTGTAAGCGTGCGCACTTCGCGCCTTGTCGCAGTGTCCCACAACCTCACTGTGTTATCGGCGCTCGCGGAGGCAAGCAGTTGCCCGTCCGTGCTAAACGCCACGCCGTCAACACGCATCGCGTGGCCTGTCTGAAGCACCAACTCCGGCCTTCCGACAACGACCGCTGTCGAACTCTCCGACAAAATCCCGTTAGCAGCGTTGACTTCAAAGCGAGCAGAAGAAAAGGCGAAACAGGCGAACATCAACGCCAATACCAAAAAACGCAGCGAAGAAATTCCGAAACTCAAGCGCGGCGCAGCCATCTGCTTTTTGACAGATGTGAGCAGCGGGGCGCAACGAAAATTTGCTGCAACGATTAATTCGATATTTGCTTTCATAGTTATTGAACACCGGAAGGCCGCGATGCAGGCGGCGAAATTGATTTTCGTGTGGCGGCATAACGCATAGAAAAAAGCGCGTTGAGTCTGACGAGCCGGAGTAGGAAAACTTCTTGCAAGTGGAAGCGACGAACGCCATTCAGACCGTGAACGGTATGGCAGCCTTCATGCGCTTGTCAAGCTTGACGGGGCTGCCTCTACCCAGTTACGACCATTGAAAGTACTTTACACCATCATACCGGCATGCTCTCCGAAAGTTGAAGAGAGCCGCGCGCCGCCCGGTAGCGACAAGTCTTACGTTGATTGTTTTTCTCAATGTGAGCAGCCGAACGCCGGAATTTGTATGTTGACTGAAGTGTGCTGAAGCCGCAAGCTTGAGCCACACAGGATGCCGGTGAAGCCGTGCTGGAATTATGACTTGCAAGTCAGTCGGTCAGACAAGCTCCCGGTATCCA
>JBPCOJ010000048.1:0-5439 GCA_051000345.1 Pyrinomonadaceae bacterium
AAGCGAGCGTTATTCTCTTTTTTCTCCAACCTTTTTAACTCACTAACACTCTCTTTTATCAAGTTGGGATAATCTATTCTTTTCATCTTTGCATTTTAACATACCTACCTACATGGTTTCGGTATAACATGTGTGAATACGCCTACTACGTGCTGATTGTTTCACACACTTTGAAGTTCGCGGGGAAGGCTCACGCGAGAGTCGGCGCATCTTTCCAGCCCGGCACGCGTATGCAGGCGGCGGTATGGTCGGGCGCAATCTCTCTGAGGTCTGGATCAATCTGCGCGCATTCGGGAATCGCCTGCGGACAGCGCGTGCGAAAGCGGCAGCCCGAAGGCGGATTGATCGGCGTCGGCACATCGCCGTGCAGCACAATGCGCTTGCGCCTTCGTGTCGGATCGGGAATCGGGATCGCAGACAAAAGCGCCTGCGTGTACGGATGCTGCGGATTCGCGTAAAGCTCTGCCGAGCTTGCGACTTCGACGATGCGACCCAGATACATCACCGCGACGCGCGTCGAAATGTGTTCGACCACAGCGAGGCCATGCGAGATGAAGAGATACGTCAAGCCAAATTCTTGCTGTAAATCTTGCAGCAGATTCACGATCTGCGCCTGCACGGAAACGTCCAGCGCCGAGACGGGTTCATCCGCGACAATCAACTTCGGATTCAAGGCGAGTGCGCGGGCGATGCCGATGCGCTGGCGTTGCCCGCCGGAAAATTCGTGCGGATAGCGATTCATGTAATCAGGATCGAGGCCGACCTTCGTGAGCAATTCCGCGACGCGCGTTTTCCGTTCTTCTTTGCTTCCGAGCTTGTGAATCACGAGCGGCTCGCCGACGATGTCGCGCACGGTCATGCGCGGATTCAAACTCGCATACGGGTCTTGAAAAATAATCTGCATCTCGCGGCGCAACAAGCGAAGTTCCCTGCTTTTCATCTTCACGACATCGCGTCCGTCGAATTCTATTTCGCCGCTCGTCGGTTCGATCAAGCGCAGCAGCAATCGCCCGACGGTTGATTTACCGCAACCGGATTCGCCGACCAGCCCTAAAGTTTCGCCGCTCAAAATCTCGAACGTCACGCCGTCCACCGCCCGCACTACATCGTCAGAGCCTTCAACCGGAAAATGTTTGACGAGACCACGCACGCGCACGAGTTCGATTGTCGCCGTCGTTTCCGATTGAGTTGCATCAAGCGCGTCAGCTGCCGCCGCTTCACGTTCGGGAACGCTCGCAGCATTCGGGTGCGCATCGAAATTCATTTCCTGTTTCAAATTCATTGCCCTGTGCGCCTTTCCGCTTCGTGCGTGTCTGCGCTGACGGCTGCCGCCAGATCGTAAAGCACGCAGCGCACTTGCACGCCGCCTTCGATTTCATAAAGCGGGATCGCGCCTTCATACGAGCAACGCGGCATACGATGTTCGCAGCGCGGCGCGAAATGGCAACCCGGCGGAAGCTGCGTCGGACTCGGCACAATGCCTTCAATCGTTTCCAAACGCACGGCCTTCAACGCTTCGGCGCTTCTCATCTTCGGCACAGAGCGCAGCAAGCCTTCCGTGTACGGATGCTTCGGGCGCGCGAACAATTCTTCAACCGGCGATTCTTCGACGATGCGTCCCGTGTACATGACGGCGACGCGATCCGCGACTTCCGCCACCACGCCCAGATCATGCGTAATCAACAACACGCCGAGTTCGCGCGTCGTTCGCAGTTCGTTCAAGAGTTCGAGAATCTGCGCTTGAATCGTGACATCGAGCGCCGTCGTCGGCTCGTCCGCAATCAATAATTTCGGGTCGCACGCCAAGGCCATCGCAATCATCACGCGCTGCCGCATTCCGCCCGACAATTGATGCGGGTAATCATTCGCGCGCCTCGCCGGATCGGGAATCGCCACCTCCTTCATCGCTTCAACAGCCTGCTCACGAGCATCCTTCCGCGCTAACTTGCGATGAAGCCGCAGCGCTTCGGCAATCTGCTCGCCGATAGTGTAAACGGGATTAAGCGAAGTCATAGGGTCTTGGAAAATCATCGCAATGTCGTCGCCGCGTATCTCTCGCATACGCTCATCCGACGCCGCCAGCAAATCCTCTCCATCGAAAACAATCTCGCCGCCCGTAATCTTTCCCGGCTTCCCAACGAGCCGCATCACCGACAGCGCCGTGATTGATTTCCCGCACCCGCTCTCGCCGACAAGCCCGAGCAGCTCGCCTTTGTCCACATGAAAACTCACACCGTCAACGGCGCGCACAAGCCCTGCGCGTGTTTGAAAATGCGTCTGTAAATTTTTGACTTCGAGTAGATGCGACACAGTCTAACTCTTCCCTGTACCACCAGCCTTTTTGGATTTTGCCGTTAGCCATTCTGTTATGCTATTCATAACGTTTATATCACTACTATCGGCGATGATTCTGGGTAGAACCAATTCCGCAACTCCTAGCTCGTCTTTGATAGAAGGCAACTCGCGCGTTTGTTCGGCGGCAGACAGTCGCTGAATGAAGGTATCTTTACTTGCCATCTCGACTCTAGCGTGGGTTGATCTTTTAAACTCCCTGAAAATCACCGTAGCGCGTTCGTACCACTTCTCGTATCTGTAGACAAAAACGTTCCGCAGAGCATTATCCAGACGCTCAAAGAATTCGGTGTGGCTGTCTAGTTTGTAAGGGATAAACTCGAATTGCTTTATATCGGTTGGCGCTTCACTAATTGGGTCTTTTGTAATCAGTATGACTTTTTTATCGTATGCGTGTGCTATACCAAGTTCGTAGAAAACATTCGGATTTCTGTCTGAGCAATCAGCAATGATTACATCAGCCCGTCTAATGTAATCATTAATTTTTTCGAGCATCGGCACTGTTAAAACCTGTGCATCAGCTCTTTCACAATCAATATGGTGAGTTCGTTCTATGTGCTGTTTGAGGTACAAGTAAAAGTAGTGCAACTCTGGCGTGAAAGGCATTATTACAAAACACTTCAATCTAACATTGCTCATGCTTTGTTCCTTTACGCATAGCTCAAGCTTCGCTGTGCCCAATTTGCTATTGTCTCTCCGAATTTTTCTTTGAATTTCTTTATCTCATTGGGTCTCTTCGGGGAGTCATAAGAGTAGTAAAGCGAGCCTGCAAGATCGAATGGTATATTTCCTGCTTCTTTTTCAACTATTTGCAAGACCGGCTTCTTTAATGCGTGAGCAAAGCCTAATTCATACATAACATTCGGATTGCTTCCTGTGATGTCAGCAATTATCAAATCCGCTTTTGCAATATCCTGCAAAACGGACTCCGAAAGATGTATGCCGTAAGTTCGGTCATCTATCCTGATCGGTCTTATGCCTAATCCCACAAGTATTTCATTTATGGTCTCTCGAACGAGATCAAATTCCCCATCTAAAGGGCCAAGAATAAGGCACAAAGCGTCGTTTTTGCTTGTCATCTTTATCAACTCCATAAATTCTCTTTTCGATGCTATAATTGCATGTATTTAGTATGTCATACAACTCTTCTTAGACTGTCCTTCTCATACCTAATACCCTGTAACCTTACTTGAACTACACTGTCACGGCCTCGCGGTATTCGCCCCAGACGCGGCGCAGTGTGTGGCTGATTTCGCCGACGGTGACGTAGGCTTCGACGCAGTGGAGGATGCGCGGCAGTAGGTTTTCGTTTGAGCGCGCGGCGGCTTCCAATTGCGCGAGGAGTGTGTCGGCGAGTTGGTTGTCGCGGCGTTCACGCAGAGCACGCAGGCGTTCGATCTGTGCGTGTTCGATTGCCGGGTCAACGCGCATGGTCTGGATGGACGTTTCTTCTTCGATCTGAAAGCGATTGACGCCGACGACGACTGCTTCGTTTGTTTCCACCGAACGCTGGTAAACGTAGGCCGCCTCCTGTATCTCGCGCTGCACGTAGCCTGTTTCAATCGCGCGCAGCATTCCGCCCATCGCGTCTATCTTCTGAATGTAATCGACGGCGCGATGTTCGATTTCAGTTGTCAGTTGTTCGATGGCGTAAGAACCTGCGAGCGGATCAACCGTGTCGGCGATGCCGGATTCGTGCGCGATTACTTGTTGAGTGCGGAGTGCGACGCGCGCGGCTCGTTCAGTTGGCAGAGCGAGCGCTTCGTCCATGCCGTTCGTGTGCAGGGACTGTGTGCCGCCGAGCACAGCGGCGAGCGCTTGAATCGTGGTGCGGACGACGTTGACTTCCGGTTGCTGTGCGGTCAGGGTCGAGCCTGCCGTCTGCGTGTGAAAGCGCAGCATCAGTGAACGCGGATCGAGCGCGCCGAATCTCTCGCGCATCGTGTGCGCCCAGATTCTACGCGCGGCGCGAAACTTGGCAATCTCTTCGAGAAGATTATTGTGCGCGTTGAAGAAAAAGGAAAGACGCGGCGCGAAGTCATCAACTTTCAAGCCCGACTCAATCGCCGCATCGACGTAGGCGATGGCGTCCGCGAGCGTGAAGGCGAGTTCCTGCGCGGCAGTTGATCCGGCTTCGCGTATGTGATAGCCGCTGATGGAAATCGTGTTCCAGTTCGGCACTTCCGTCGCGCAGAAACTGAACGTGTCTGTGATGAGCCGCATCGAAGGCGCGGGCGGATAAATGTATGTGCCGCGCGCGATGTATTCCTGCAGAATGTCGTTCTGGATTGTGCCGCTTACTTTATCGAACGAAACATTTTGTTTGCGCGCCACCGCCAGATACAAACACAAAAGCGTCGAAGCGGTGGCGTTGATCGTCATCGAAGTCGAGACTGTGTCGAGCGGAATGCCGTCGAAGAGTCGCAGCATATCTTCGAGCGAATCAATCGCCACGCCGACTTTGCCGACTTCGCCTGCGGAGAGCGTGTCGTCGGAATCAAGGCCGATTTGCGTCGGCAGATCAAAGGCGACGGAGAGTCCCGTCGTGCCGTGCGCGAGAAGATATTTATAGCGCGCGTTGGATTCTTCGGCGCTCGCAAAGCCAGCGTATTGCCGCATCGTCCAGAAGCGCCCGCGATACATATTCGGGCGCACGCCGCGCGTATACGGATACTCGCCCGGCGCGCCTAATTCACTTTCGTAATCAAGTGGTTCTGTATTAGACGGATTAAAATCGTTCGGCAGTTCGATGCCGGATGATGTGAGAAAGCGTTCGCGCCGCTCCGCGCTCGTTTTAGTCGCCATAATAATCCTTGAAAGCAACTCGTTTGCTTATCGTCTTCGCTGAACTACTGACCGAATGAGTTGGTGACAAATTTTACGTCGTATGAAACAGCTTCGGCGCAAAGCTTAGTCTGCAAGGTTCATCGTGCAGCCTAGCACACGCGGCGCGCGCGTCGCAATTTGCAGAACTTTGCATCAAACACCTGTTTACATAGAGCAGATATGCGACGCTTTCCAGAAGCGAAAGGTAAGCCTTAAAACAGAGTTTCGGAAACTCGCAAAAAGCTTGACACACAAGGGGGA
>JBPCOJ010000100.1:0-79415 GCA_051000345.1 Pyrinomonadaceae bacterium
GTTGTCAGCCATTGCAATTTCATTTTGTTGGGTTGCCACGAGCTTCAGCGGGGGGAAGAGAGCTTTCACCCTTTTCGGTTTCAGCCGACCTTTTTTGGCTAAAGCCGATTCGCTAGCTAACTGTGTCCACTAGCTGAAGCTAGTGGCAACTGATAATTTGCAACCTGAATTGCTTGTCTTCATCGCGCTTGCCAGCGCGTGACGGCAGAGTGATCCGGCGTTGTGGCGAGTAATTCACCGATGGTTTTGTGAAGCGTCGGGTGCAAAAGATGCGGGGCGAGTTCGGCGAGCGGTGTGAGGACGAAGCGGCGCAGATGCAAGCGCGGGTGCGGGAGTTGCAGAAACTCCGTGTCGCTTTGCATGTCACCATAGAGCAGCAAATCTAAGTCGATGATGCGTGCCGCGCCCCGAATGGTGTGTGCGTCGCGGCGGCGTCCGAGCGAGTATTCGACGCGCAGTAGTCTGGCGAGCAGTTGTTCGGGCGTGGGCAATATTGTGCCGGAGAGTTCGGCGACCATGTTGAGAAAAAGAGGTTGGTCTATCACGTCTACGGGTTGCGTTTCGTAAACGGATGAGAGCCGCGCGACGTGTAGCCCTGCGTTCATCATGCCGCGCACGGCGAGCAGCAGATTCCCCGCGCGGTCTCCCAAGTTAGAGCCGAGACAAACGTAAGCGATTTGGTTGTCGGCGATGGTTTCAGTTGTCACGATGGATAAATAAATCGAGCGGAAAAAAGCTGACGATCAAACATTCGATAGCGTAAACATGCGCTGCGAAGAGGCGAAAGCGCGGCATGTTCAAACTGCGCTGTCTTGCGTCGCTGCCGCGTCTGGATTATACATGCAGGCAGTCCGCAAGTTACTTTTTCTGAAAGCGAAGCATCGTAATTCTCATGTCACAACTCGGCACGCTTATCTGGTTAAAGTGGACGCTGTTTCGTAGCGCTATGAGGTCGCGCAAGGGAGCGGCGAATCGCGCGGCATCGCTGCTCGGAACTTTGGCGGCGCTCGGTTTGGCGCTGCTGGTGGCGGGCGGCCTCGGCGTGTTCGCTTACGTGTCTGTAAGCAACGACGGCGAAGAGGGAGCGACGCCCGCGCTGCTCGTATTGTTCGGCATTATGTCTTTCGTTTATTTGACGTGGATAACGCTGCCTTTGAATTTTGGCGGCGGCGGCGCGTTCGATCCCGGACGATTGCTGCTTTACCCGATCAGCTTAAGGAAACTTTTTGCGATTGATTTGTTGAGCGAGCTTACTTCGTTGGCTTCGATTTTCGCCGTGCCGGTCGTCTTCGCCGTCTCGCTCGGCGCAGGACTCGCCAGCGGAAATGTTTTGCCTGCGCTCGTCTGCGCCGTGTGCGCGAGCGTGCTCGGCGTGGCGCTCTCGAAAACGATTGCGACGCTCGTCGGCTTTTTAATGCAGCGCAAGCGAACGCGCGGCGAAGCTTTGATTGCGATTATCGGCTGCGTCGGCGGACTTGCGGGCGCAGTGCTCGGCCCGCTTTTTCAGCGCATGGCAATGCAGAATTTTGCCAGCCACATAGAACTCCCGCAAGCCTTGCGCTTGACGCCGCCCGGCGCTGTCGCCGTCGCGCTCACGGAAGGCTTGCGTCCCGGCAATGCTGCGACGCTGTGGCTCTCGCTTCTTCTTGTCATCGTCTATACGTCGCTCGTGGTACTGATTTGTTACCGCGTCGCGTTGCGCATCGCGGACAGCGGCGGAAAGGCAAAAGGCTCGGCGAAGCGCAGCGGCTCGATTGCCAAAAGCGTCGAAGCGAACGCGCACACAGGCGGCTGGCAAGTTCCTTTTCTTCCGCCGCCGCTTGCCGCTATCGTCGGCAAGGAATTGCGTTATCTGGTACGCAATCCGCAAGTGCGCACGCTCTTGTTAATGGCTCCCGTGTTTTCCGTCGTGTTCATTTTCGCTTACGCAAGCAAGAGCCTCACGCATGGCACGCCATCGTCAGGGTTTCGTTTGTATGCGGAAGGAAGCCTCGCCGCGCTGGTCACACTGTATGTTTTTATGTTCATGTCAGGGCTTACGACAAACATCTTCGGTTACGACGGTGCGGGAATGCGCTCTCTCGTACTCGCGCCGGTTGAGCGGCGCACCATCCTGCTCGGTAAAAACATTGCGATGACAATGCTGTGCTTCGTGATGGTCTCGGCGGGACTTTTATTGAGCGAGATTCTGTTTCGTTATTTATCGCTCGAGGCCGTCGGGTTCGCCGTGCTGTGCTTCGTCATCTTCGCCACAGGCTTTGCGCTCGCAGGGAATTGGCTTTCGATGCGCCATCCGCAGCGCGTTGAAATGGGCAAACGCATCGCGCGTTCGGGCGTCGCGGGAATAATGGTTATGGTGTTTATGTTTTGCGGCGCGCTCGTGCCTGCCATCGCCGTCGCCGCCGCTTACTTCGCCGAAAGCCTGCTTCTCAAATATGTTATACTCATCGCGTTTGCGGGCGGCAGTTTGATGCTTTACCGATTGCTCATCACAAAACAGGGACGCGCTTTGCATGAACAGGAATTAGAGATTCTCGAAGCGGTCACGGGGCGAAGCAGCGATGACAGCCGCGTGCTGGGCTAAAGCAATTCGCAACAAAATTTAATTTGAATCCAGCGATGTACGGCGCGCATCTTTCGTTAGAGACGAATCGCCGAAGCATCCGGGCGGGATGGACGCTGGGCTCCGTCAAGACACAAATGGCTCGCCGAAAATTTCGCAACAGCCAGCGGCATGATTCCGCTCCGCCACGTTCCTTTGATGAGTACGTTTTCTCTTCGCCCACGCCGCAGACTTCGCGCGACGAATTGATGCGCCTCGTGCGCGGCGGCGAAGATACCTTCCTCGAACTCAAAGTCAAACTCTCGAACACGGAAAAAATCGCGCAGGAGATCGTCGCGCTCGCCAACACGGGCGGCGGCACAATGGTCTTCGGCGTCAACGATCAACTGCGCGTCGAAGGCCTTGACGATTCCGACGATGTGCAGGAAGAAATCGTGCGTATCTGCCGCGAAGAAATTTATCCTTCGCTCGTGCCGTACATTGACCGCATCGCGTTCGACAACGGACGCCGCATCGTCGCGCTCGACATAGAAGGCAAGCGCCGCCCGTACCGCACGCGCGACGGGCGTTATTACATACGCATCGGCTCGGAAAAACGTGAAGCGACGCGTGAAGAATTGTCCGCGTTAATGGATGAAGCGCGCCCGCTCCGCTTTGAAAACGTGCCCGTGCCGGGCGCGCTGATCGATGACATAGACGAAGCTCATTTGTGGAGTTTCGCGCGCTTTTTCGAGGGCGATGCGCTCGAAGAAAAAAGCATCGTGAATTATCCGACGGGCGAACTGCTGGAGCGCGATTTGTTGCTTGCGGCGAACGACGGAAACCGTTTCGCGCCGACTGTCGCAGGACTTCTGCTGTTCGGGCGCGACGAGCGCGTTGCGGAACTTTTGCCGCGCGCTTCCATCACCGCGACGCGCTTCGCCGGAGACACTGTGCAGTCGCCTATAATTGAGCGCGTGCATCTCACTGGCAATCTCTTTACGCTTTACGAAGCGACGCTGCGTTTCGTCGCGCGTTACTGCGATTTGTGGAAGGCGCGCCCGCGCAGTTTTCCCGGAAGCACTGCCGACGATGCGGTGTTGGAAGGCATTGCCGCGCCGCGCGCTAATTACGCTGACGGTGTGATTCGTGAAGCCGTTGCGAACGCGCTCGCGCATAGAGATTTGGCGCTGCGCGATCATTTGACCAGACTGTATATTTTTGACCGCGCGATAGAGATTATTAATTCGCGCCGGACAAACGGATTTGCGCCCGTTGCGCTAAAGGCGATTCGCTACGGCGTGCCGCAGAGCATCAATCCGCAATTGAAAGCGATGCTTGCCAGTTCTGCTTACGGATTGCCAGATTTGCCGCGCGGCGGGCTGTCCGTGCTGTTGCGCGAGGCGCGTGCATTCTCCGGCAAGCGCGCGGAGATACACGCCTTCAATGATGAATTTCGTTTGCGTCTGCACGGAGTTTGAGCAGGGGTAGAAACAAACGAACCGTTAGCACTATTGTTCACGGACTTCAGCAAAAAAAAGAGAGAAGACGCACATTGTCTTCTCTCTTTTTTGCATAAAAGCGTGAGTTGATTGTTTAGCTTTTCGGCGCGTTGTAGAACGGGCGGCTTTTAACGACGAACTCCTTATCGTCAGGCTTGCCGTCGCCGTCCACATCGACTTTGACGAGGAGTTTATGTTGTTTGCCGTCGCGCTTGTCGCCGGGATTAAAGCCGAGGCTGTATTGATTGCGCAGCAGCGCATTGATCGAACCAAGCACACTCGGCAATTCGCCCTCGAACGTAACGGGGAAGTATTCGCCGCCTGTTTCCTTCGCAAAAGTTTTAAGCGCATTCTGTGCCTGTAAAAAAGTCAATCTGCCGGGCTGTCCGAGCAAGCCGTCGGTCGCGCCTAGTTCGTCGCCGTATTTTTTGAAAAAGAGATTTCCGGTGCCGATGATATAAATGGGAACACCGGCATTTTGTGCGACTTTGCGCGCTTGATCGTAGTTGATCTTGCTGAACGTATCGATGCCGGAGCAAACCAGTATCATCGCTGTGCGGCGGCCTTTCAAAGATGACAATCCCGCGTAATCGGATTTTTCCGTTTTAGAGTTTTCCAGCACTACGGAATCGCCGCGCCCGCCGACGAGCGTGAATTTCAGCGCGTCGAATAAATTGGCTTCGCGCGAGGCCGGATAATTTCTGAGCAAAAGGTCTATCACTTGCCGTATGCGCGTCGGATCATTCGTGAAATCGGTGAGCGGAGTCGGGCGCATGTCGTATGCGACGACGGACACGAAATCCTCGGGCGGCTTTACGAACTGCGACAGAAACAGCACCATCGGGCGCAAGACTTCATAGCGCTGCGGGCTAAATTGATCGCCGGAATAGCTTTCCAGTAACTTGCTGTATTCGAGCAGCATCGTGACGGTGATCGGCGCTTCGGGCGTGGAAAAGTTGGTAATGTCGCGTCGTTCGCCGTCCTCGAACAAAGTGAAGTTTTCTTTTTTGAGGCCGGTGATAACCTTACCCGTCTTTTTGTTGTAAACCACCGCATCGACGTTGACGAGCGAGGAAGTGATCGTAATCGTTTCGGCTTCCTGCGGCTTGTTGATAACGTCCTGCGGCGTTTCTTCGTCCTTACTGCTGCTGCTATCGCCCTGTTTGGTTTCATCCGGGCGTTTGTTCTTTTTCTGCTGTGTCGCGGGCGGCTGGCGGCGCGACTGCGCGAAAACTTTGAAGGCGTCCGGCTCTATTATTTGCCCGAACAAAACAAACGCGATGAAAGAGTGTAGAGAGACGCGTAGAAGGCGGCGCGGCGAGATTCTGATTTTCATGCGGTGATACCTTGGGAAGCGAAAAACAATGACAAGGAAAGAATCGACGGGCGCGCGTGCTTGCTTAAATCTCTTGCGCCATCGTCAGCGCGCCGTCAAGCCTTACAACTTTTTACCGAATCTGTTTTTATGATGCGCCGCCTTCTCTATCCGTTCGCCCGTCGGGTAAATGACAAGCTGTCAATCGCAGACAATCTATTAAGGCGCGGTTGTCGATGCGCCCGTCGTGGCTTCGGCTTCGATAACGACATCGTATGTCCCCGAATTGTCCGTCAGATTGCCTTCGTTGACGCCTAGGAAAAGCACTCCTTCGCGTTGCGCCGTGAATTCGCGGCTGCGCCCGACGGTAATAAAATCGTCGTTGTTGTCGCCGACGACGGCGATCAAGACGCCCGTCGGTTCATTGCGCATTAGCTTGTCGCGGTCTGGCAAGGTCGGCAATCCGGCGGGCGTCGAATAGCGTCCCTGTCCGAGCGAGACGCGGCCTGATGCGTTGATGCGAATGCGCTGCCCGCGTCGCACGACAAGCCCGCTGTTCGTCCAGCCGTTCGTCGAGTTGTCTGCGCGCACGCGCGTGTTGATTTGAAAGAAGGTCGGCGCGCCCTGCGTTCTCGACGGCAGAGTAGTGACACGCTCATCTTGCTGCTGCTGTGCTGTGTTCCCGTTTGTGCCGGTGTCCGAAGGAAATGTGTTGCCGCCCTGCCGCACAGTCGTCGTTGTTTGTGTGGTCGTGGTGTTCGATCCCGTATTATTGTTGCCGGTATTCGCGTCGTTGCCCGCAGCATTATCGTTGCCGTTGCCACGCGCATCAGCCGCCGTCGAATCGAATTCGATGCTGTCAACGTCTTCCATATAAAGCGTAATGCGGCTGCGGCGTCCGCGCGTCCCCGCGCCGATCAGCACTGTAAATTGTTGGTCGCGGAAGCCGACGATTTCGCCGCGAATCACCGAGCCGTCCTTCAAACGAATCGTGTCCGCGAAAATTGTCGCAGTGCCGAAACACGCGATGAGCAAAAGGCTCGCCAGCGTCTTGACTATGTAATTGCTATATGTTTTGAATGTCATAAATCTCCTCTGAAATGAAAAACTTTTGATAACGGAAGAGCGCAACTTGAGATTTAGCAAAGAGCGCGCTTGTTTTGCAAGCCGCAACGCACATGCGCGCTCTTTGCCGTATACGCGGCGGCAAACAGCGCGGGCGGTTTTTAATCGCTGGGAGTTTTCTGCTCTGGCAACGATGATACGCGAATATGTACTCTAAAGCGATTATGACGCACAGCAAATTTAGTTTGATATATATGTCGCTCATCGGCATCCTCGCGGCTTTTCCTTTTCCGGCGAAGGAGTCTTTACGCAGCACGGAAACCAATCTTACGGCACAGACGGGAACTAGCCGCGCTGCCGTAATAGAAATTCAACAGCAGGGCAAGAACAATATGGGCGCAGTCAAGGTCTATGACGCGCGGCGTGATACGCTCGTCAACGTGAATGATGCCGCGCCTGCGCCGCCGCTTGCAGCCGACGGCACATGGATCAACTCCGAACCGCTGATGCTCGAAGCCTTGCATGGGCGCGTCGTGCTGCTGGACTTCTGGAGCTACCGCTGCCCGTATTGCCGCAACGCTTTGCCGGAACTTAGTCGGCTCGATGCGCGTTTTCGCAAACGCGGCCTGACAGTTATCGGGATTCACTCGCCGATGATGGAAAGCGATAAAGTTCTCGGAAACGTCCGCGCGCAAGTGAATGCACTCGGCGTGCGTTACGCGGTCGTAACGGATAACGGGCATCGATTGTGGGACGCCTTCGAGATGGAAGCATGGCCTACCGTTGTGCTGCTCGACAAAGCGGGACACATACGCTTCACGCACGTCGGCGAAGGCATGTATAAGGAAACAGAAGACGCGATTAAAAAATTGCTCGCCGAGTAAATAAATGTCGATTCATTCGTTGAAGATGAAAACCAAACGGCGCACCGCCATGCTAGCGGCGGCGAGCTGTTTGATACTCTGCGCTTTTGCATTTACTGCCGCTGCCGTGCGCGCCGACGTAGCGTTAGCATGGGCGGCGAAGCTAGACCGTCCCGCGCTCTTTTATCAAATGACGGAACTCGGCGTGTTAATCGTCGGCACGGAAAAATCCTTGTACGCGATTGACGGTGCGAGCGGCGAAATCCTTTGGCGGCGCAAGGACGCGCGGCTCGACGAAACGGATGTCGCCGCCGTTCCCGGCACAGACATCATGCTGCTTTGTTTTCAAAAAGGTGATCGCACGCGAGTCGAAGCGACGGACATACTGACGGGCGATCCGGTCTGGCAAACAGACAAAGTGCGCGGCAGCGTCATGCAAATGGCGGTTGATAAAAATGTTGATAACAACGGGGGTCTGCTTGCCGCCACTTTCGTGCGCGATGCGAGGGGGCGTGCGCGCGAAGGCTTCAAGCGCAAGCCCGTCGTACACGTTTTCGATCTTGCGACAGGCGACGAGCGTTGGAAGCGAGAGTTGTCAACGGACATCGAAATGATGCCCGCGCGCTGGAGCGAAAGGGAAGCAGACGAAACTGATTACACGCTCGACAATTATCACCCGCCGCTTTTTCTCGACCACAGGCTTTATGTTTTCTACGAAGGCTTTACTTCCTTCGATGCCGAAACAGGCAAGCAGCAATCGCGCGAGCGTTTCCGCGTCAACGAAGAAGGCCTCGCGCTCACGGAAGCCGATCCGGTAGTGGGCGATCAATTCGTTTACGCTTCGGGGCGCGGGCATGTGCGTGCGCTGTCGCGCGAAACCGGAGAGATTGCTTGGGAAGCGAAGGATTTGGGCGAGACGCCGGAATTGATTCTCGCGGGCGATGTTTTGTACGCGAGAACGGGCGGGCAATTCACGCGCCTGCGCGACGGCGAAACAATCGAGCGCGGGCCTTACGGCGTCAGCGCCATCGACGCACAGACAGGCAAGATTCTCTGGCGCTACAAAGGCGCAGACAAGGGCATCACCAACTTCGCGTTGCCCGATCCCGCGACTGTCCTTGTGGCAGACCGCGACGACCTTATCAGCCTCGACGCGCAGAGCGGAAAACGCCGCGCCAAGATTTCGCACAAAATCGACAACGCCGCTTTTCTTCTTCTCAACGAGCGCAATCAGGCTGTCGTCGGCGGGCGCAACGAACTCGCCGCCTTCGATACTATCAACATGAATGAAAGAGGCAGCATCGGCAACGTCTGGCGTGCGAGACACAATCCGCCCGGGCGCGGAATTTTGCGTATCACGACGGCGATTGCCTTACGCGCTGCCTCCGTTTATTTTCGCTACGGCAACGCGGCGACATCCGCTTTTCGCGGCGTGCGATTGGCGCAGGCAGCCGCCACCGGATTGCGCTGGTCTGGCGGGCTGGAAGCTGCGCGCGCCGCTTTGCCGAATTTGCAGACGCTTGCGACAAGCGCGGCGCAGCGACAACTCACCGCGCAGTTCACATCCTTCGGCGCGCTCGCGCGCGTGCGGCAAGCAGCGGGAACCGCGTCTTCAATTTCATCTGCCGCGTCTTCGATTCCAAACGCTGTGCCGACGGCTTCGGCGATTCGCTCGCGCGTGACATCCGGCATCGCGCGCCGTGCCGCTTCCGCCGCGCGCCCGTCAGCGGCGAATGTGGAAGAACGCTTGCTTGACCGGCTCGATCCGGCGCAGCAGCTCGACAGGCTTTCGGCGTATCTCTTGCGCCGTCGCAGGCTCGCCGCACTGCGCGGCTCATACATGTATTTCTACACGGATTTAACGGGGCGCGCGGGCGGCGGGCGCGGGCTTGCTGGCGTCAACGTCAACACAGGCCGTACCGAACGCGCGATACGGGTCAGCGATCCCGATTCATTCTTTATCGCCGACGAAGCCACCAATCTGCTTTACACCGCCGACGGCAATCAACTGCGCGCATACATGAGCGTTGATTCGTATGAATCTGAAAGAAATTGAAGCACTAATTGATTCACGTACAACCTCATGGCTCGATCATTTTGCGCCTCGATACGATGTCGCCGCGCGGCATCAAACGAAAGTATATGCTCCTGCGAAGAACGTGTATGCGGCAATTCGCAAGTTGGATTTAAGCCGCTCCGCGATTGTTCGCACGCTGTTTCGACTGCGCGGAATGCCTCTCGAATGTCTGACGTTGGACGGACTGCTCAAGACGGGATTTGTGCTGCTGGCGGAAGTGCCGGACAGGGAATTAGTGCTCGGCCTTGCGGGACGTTTCTGGTCTCTCTCCGGCGAGCTTCAAAATGTTTCTGCGGACAGCTTTCGTTCGTTCGATGAGGCAGGCTACGCTAAAGCTGTGTGGAACTTTTCGCTCGAACCGCTCGGAGAAAATGTCACGCGATTAACGACTGAAACGAGGGTGACCTGTCTGGATTCGGCGAGCCGTCGAAGCTTCAAATTTTACTGGTCTTTCGTCAAACCGTTCAGCGGCGTTGTGCGCAAGGAAACATTGCGACTCATCAAACAAGCGGCAGAGCAAACATTAAATCATTCCTAAAGCACACTGAAAATCTAAACATCGAGGCTGAAAAACATGTACTACAGATTCGCTTTTCTTTCATCGCTGCTGTTGCTGCTTTTTATGTCCGGCGCGATGAGAGCACTGGCTCAAGATACGTCCGGCATCAAGTTGAACGTGGACGCGACGGATGCGCCGCGCAACATGCTTCACGCAAAATTGATTATTCCCGTCAAGCCGGGAGCGCTCACTTTGTTTTACCCGAAATGGATTCCCGGCGAACATACTCCGACAGGCACGATCAATGACATGGTCGGATTGCACTTGAGCGCGGGAGGCCGTGCTATTCCCTGGCGGCGCGACGATGTCGAGATGTTCGCTTTTCACTGCGATATTCCGCCCGGCGTGAATGAGATCGAAGCCGCCTTCGATGACGTTTCGCAGCCCGGCACGACGATGACCGCGCGCCTCGCACGCATTAAATGGAACCGCCTGATTCTTTATCCGCAAGGCTCTATGAGCGATGCCGTCCGCGTCACAGCCGCATTGAAGCTGCCTGCCGGATGGAAGTATGCGACGGCGCTGCCCTTGGCGCGCGAGACGGGAAATGATGTCGAATTCAAGGAAGTTTCCCTGACCGGATTAGTTGATTCTCCGGCGATCATCGGAGCCAACTTCCGACGGATTCAACTTCCTTCCGCCAATGCTGTGCCGCATGAAATGGACATCGTCGCAGACACTCCGTCAGCGCTCGAAGCAAAGCCGCAAACGCTGACAGGCTTTCAGCATCTCATCACCGAAGCAAACGAATTGTTCGGCGCGAGACACTACGGCAGCTATCGCTTTCTCATCACCTTGAGCGACTACGGCGGCAGCGAAGGCTTGGAGCATCACGAATCGAGCGAAGACGGAGTCGGCGAACATGCCTTGAGCGATGCGGGCGAATTGATTGATCTCGGCGATTTGCTCGGGCATGAATACACTCATTCTTGGAACGGCAAATACCGCCGCCCCGCAGGTCTCGCCACACCGGATTTCGAGCAGCCGATGAAGGGGAATTTGCTCTGGGTCTATGAAGGATTGACGGAGTATCTGGGCAAGGTTTTGCCGACGCGCAGCGGGCTGTGGACGCCGGAAAACTTCCGCGAATCAGTTGCCGTCGTCGCCGCCGAAATGGAGAATCAAGCGGGTCGCAAATGGCGGCCTCTGGAAGACACCGCCACCGCCGTGCAATTGACTTATGCTTCTCCGAGGGCTTGGAGAAACAGCCGTCGCGGAGTGGATTATTATTACGAAGGATTGCTGCTCTGGATGGATGCCGATGTGCTTATCCGTCGGCAAAGCAAAGGCAAGCGCTCGCTCGATGATTTCTGCCGCAGATTTCACGGCGGTCAAAACACCTTGCCTGCTGTCAAGCCTTACACTTTCGACGAAGTCGCGGCGACGCTGGGCGAAGTCGCTCCGTATGATTGGAGCAAGTTCTTAACAGAGCGTGTCAACATGATCGCCTTGAAACCCCCGCTCGACGGAATCACGAACGGCGGCTGGCGGCTCGTCTACAACGACACGGCGAACAATCAAACGAAGATCAACGAGCAGTTGAGAAAATACACGGACTTGTCCTACTCGCTCGGCTTGCTCATAAAAGAAGACGGCAGTATCTCGGATGTCAACCCGGACATGGCGGCGGCCAGAGCGGGCATCGCGCCGGGCATGAAATTGATCGCCGTCAACAATCGAAAATATTCTTCGGACGCCTTGCACGAAGCAATCGCTGCCGGAAAAACTAATCCCAAGCCGCTCGAACTTTTAGTGGAGAACAGCAGCTTTCATCAAACATACAATGTGGATTACCACAACGGCGAGCGCTACCCGCATCTGGAGCGCGACGCGACGAAGCCCGATGTGCTCTCGGAAGTAACGAAGCCGCGCGGCAAGTATTCAACTGCCCAAACAGGCAAATAACGGCGAAGGCTCGCGTCGTAACTGTTGGCAAGCGGGCGCACGGAAGGGAAGCGCGTTCTTATCAGTCAGATTTGGAATCTCAATCAGACTTGGAATCCTTGCCTCGCGCGAGGCGTTTCTGGACGAGCAAAACTTCGGCGACTGATCCCAATAATTTTTGAACGATACTCTTCGGCGCGCCTTGCGCTGCGTCCGAAGCGTGCATTCCGAGCTTTACGTGGACGACCTTGATAACCGCGAGCACTGTTTGATCCACCTCCTTTGTCGAATACCAAGGATTGATCGCCACATGAACGCGCTTGTTTTCATCGCACCACGCTTCGATGTTTTCCATATCGACGGCGCGCGCCATTATTTCCGCGTCGGCTTCAAGGGGAAGTCCGAGTATGACGCTGGCGCGCTCGCCGATGTCGAGCGTTGCGCCGACGCCGACGGTTTCGCGCAATCCGGCATCCACGTCCGCGCTAATGGCAGCGAGCGCTGCGCGCGTCGCGTCCATCAATTGCTTCTGCGCCTGCGGTACTTTCGAGTTTTCGGGAACGGGATCGTTCGTTCCGTTCGCGATCACGAAAGGCACTTGCCACGCCGTTAATTTCGACCCCCGCACGGGAGGCCCGCCGTCAAAGGCGAGTTCTCAAAAGCCTTCCCAGCGTCCACGCCAACGACTCATTGCCGAACCCTTCTTTCTTCGATTGCCAGTCTTTCGTGCCTGATGATTTTCAGATTATAACATGGCGGCTTTCATGCGCTTGCGACGGCTAACACTCACGCTGCAAGACGAAAATTAGTGCTTGTGTTCGTGATGCGTGTGCGTGTGCGAGTGTGTGACGCCGTCTGCGTGCGTGTGGCGATGCGCGTGAATCAGATTCGTGCGCCTGAGCAAATCCTCATCGCGCAGAATGTCGCGCGGGCTGCCTTGTGCCGCAATGCGCCCGTGCTGAAAAATGTAACAGTAGTCGGCGATGTCTTCGACAATGCCTAGATCGTGCGTCGTCGTCACGACGGTCTTCGCGCCGTCGCTCCAGCCTGCCAGAAAATCTATTACCTGACTCTGGCTTTTCGGGTCGAGCGCGACAGTCGGCTCGTCGAGTAGCAGCACTTCCGGGTCAATAATTAGCACGGAAGCGAGCGCGACGCGCTTTTTTTCGCCGCCCGACAAGCGATGCGGCGAGCGGTCTTTCAAGTGCGCGATGTCCATCCGTTCGAGCGTCTCTTTCACGCGGCGTAGAATCTCATCTTTCGGCCAGCGAAGTTGCAGCGGCCCGAAAGCCACTTCGTCAAACACCGTCGGGCTGAACAATTGCACGTCCGGGTTCTGGAATACTAACGCCACTCTGCGCCGCAATTGAAAAGCGAATTCTTCATCTTGAAGGCGCGCTTCGGTCAACGCTTCGCCGAAGACGGAAACCGCGCCGCTGTCCGCAAAGTAAAGCCCGTCGAGAAGCCTGAGCAGCGTCGATTTGCCGGAGCCGTTCGCGCCCAAGATAACCACGCGCTGGCCTCTTTTAATCTGTAGCGTCATGCCGTCGAGCGCCAAGACATCGTTATAGCGGTACACCGCGTTTTGAACATCGAATACCGTATCAGTCACAATTGAAATTGCTTTCCTTATATTGCTTTCCATGTAAAGACGGCTTACATCTTAACGCGCCGACGCCTTTGTTTACCTTCCGAACCAGAAGGCGAACACGGCGATTAAGATAAAGAGTACAAGCGCCAACCAATCACGCGGCAGCATTTGAAATTCGTCGAGTGTATAGACTTCGCCGCGAAAGCCGCGCGACTGCATCGCCAGATAAACTTCATTGCTCAACTGAAACGTTTTGCCCATCAGCACACCAACGCTTGCGGCGGCGATGCGGCGGCGTTCTGCTCCCAACATTACGCCGATTGTCCGGCTTCGTCTGGATTCAAACATACTTCGCGCCGTCGCCAGCATCAAAAAAATATAACGATACGTCATACCCAAGATCACGACGAACACCACCGGCACGCGTAATACGCGCAATGCCTTGAGCACATGCGTCCAGCGCGTTGTGAGAATCAAAAGCACTGAAAGAGTTGCCGACGTTTCAACACGCGTGATTAAAAACAGGGCGCTGCGGATACCCTGCTCTGTGATAGGCCAATCGAGTAGCGGGACTCTCAACAGGATACGTCCCGGCGCGATGAAGATCGCGGGCAGCGCAATTGTTCCCGTAAAAAGCAGCGCGCCGAACCACACGCGTGTCACGAGTGTGCGCACAGGCACGCGGGACAAAAACGCGAGCACGAGCGCAACGGCGAAGATTGCGAGAATAATTGTGATGCGATGCGCGAGCGCGGCAGCAACCGTCAAATTCAAAAGACCGACGACCTTAACGCGCGGATCGAGGCGTTGAAGCAGCCCGTTCGTTTTCGCCAATTCTTCGGCATCGAGCGCGCTCTCCATTTTACCCGCAAAGCTTGCGAGCGTGCGTTCAATGAAATTACTGCGCCGTTTTCGCACGCGCGTTTTGAGCATTAAAGGTTCGGATGCCAATGTTTCTTTGGAACTCGCCATCGCTTTAATTCGTCACGCCTGTTGGCGAATTTGCTGTATCGGATGAATGTATAAGGGGCGAAGTTTTGCGTGTGAAACGGCTTATCAACAAAAACGTCAGGATAATCAGCCCGACTCCGAGCATCGCCGACAGTATGTAACCGAACGCGGCGCTACGCATAAACGGCGGCGCATAACCCGCGAGCGGCGCAGTCCAGATTGATGAAAGGCGCAAGAGTCCCTGCGGCATTTGCGCGGGCGGCGTTTGATCGCCGGAAACCACAGCAATCTGTTTGCGTGATTCCCGATTACCGAAATCTTCCGCCTTCCATTCGCCCCACGCCGTACCCGCCGCTAGCAATCCGAGCGGCGTCAGAATCATCAACGCGGCAATACCAATCCACAACGAACGCATCGCGCTCGATTTATTTCGGTAGGCCGCAGTAACACTTTGCGTGCTTCGCTCGATGTCAATCGCGCGCGGAGCAGTCGGTTTCAAAAGCGACACGTCCGCGCGTTGCAGATAAGCGACGACGCCGCCCGACACGATCAGTTCGGCTAATCCGGCAAACGTCAAATGGCCGATCATCATCGCCGGGATCGCGATGCGAAGCGGATACGGCGCATAAAGCGGCGCGCCCGTCGCATCTACAAACAGCAAAGGTTGAATGCCGAATTCGATTGCCGCGCAAAATGCCGCAGCATTGATCGCCGCGTATCCTGCGAGCGAGGCCGCGACGACGCGCCGCACGGAAGTCAACGCCGCTCTGCCCGCGACGATGCGATAAACCGCATAAGCGACAAGTGACCCGATGATTGCCATGTTAAAGGAATTAGCGCCGAAGGCTGTGATGCCGCCGTCGCCGAAGAAAATCGCCTGAATCAACAGGGCGACCGAGACGGCCAGCATCGCCGCCCATGGCCCCATCACGACAGTTGCGATGCCGATGCCGATGGCGTGTCCGGTCGTTCCGCCCGGCAGCGGCAAATTGAACATCATCACGACAAACGAGAATGCTGCGAAGACAGAGAGCAGCGGCACAAGCCGCGTATTCAATTGTCGCTTGACGCGCTGCAAGGCGACGTACCAGAACGGCGCGGCTGATATGTAAAGCGCCGCGCACGTCGAAGGGCTAAGATAACCGTCGGGAATGTGCATCCAAATCTCCTGCGCCTATCTTCTCATTTATCCTTATTGAAGAGGTGAAACGTGACTCCGACAGTCGCACCGAAGGGGTAGCCCGGCGTGCCGTGAATTCTGGTGACCGCTTCGGCCTCGGGGCTGACACGCGACTCGAAATAGTTTTGTGTTTCGAGGTATCGCTTATTGAAAAGATTGTCAATCGAGAAGTTAGCATCAACCCATCGCCGTATGCGTTTATTCATGCTGAAGTCCACCACGTCGAGGCCGGAAGCGCGAATCGCAGCATCCGTGCCGTCAAGCCGATAGTTGCCGACATGACGATACTGCATCGAACCGTTGAAGCCGTGAAAGTTCGCCAGCGTAAATCCGGCGTTGCCCACTGTGTGCGGAGAGCTATCAACATACACGCGCGGAGAAGTGCCGCGAAAGAAAGCATTCATCACCTGCGTCATGCCCGCCGTAAACGCGATGTGGCGCGTGAGTTGCGCGGAAGCCTTGAACTCGTAGCCGGAACTGCGGCTTGGCCCCGCGAAATCGAGCGTGCCGTCGTCGGGAATGTAGACCTGCTCGTTGGAGTGGTCGATCAGAAACAGATCGGTGCTGAAAGAGAATCGCTTGCGGTTGTAGGATGCGCCCGTCTGGTAGAAATCGGTGGTGGCAATCGGCGGCCCAATTCCTGAGCCGACGTTCTGGCCGGGAGTTCCGCGATTCACGTCCGGCGTCGGCAATTCTCTGATCCCGTTGCGCACGATGCCGCGCGCATCCTGACTGTTGATGCCGCGCCCGTAGTTGAAATAGAAGGTCGTGGGGATGCGATCCGAAGGCGTGTAGGCGATGTTGACTTTCGGTTGCACGCGCCCAGACCCGCGCGTACCAGAACCCCCCGTGTTGATTTTATCGTCCACGTTGAAATGAAAGTAGTCGTAGCGCAAGCCCAAATCTATGTGCAAATGACCGTGCATAAAATCGGTTCCCTGCTGCACGTAACCGGCGGTGTTAGCCACGTTAACGTGAGCCAATGTGACGGTTTCAAATGGCACGCGCGCCTTCTGTCTATATAGCAAGACCCTTGCCTGACTAGCGAGTTCGTAGCCGCCCGCCATGAATAGCGCTTGATGTCCGAACAGATGATAGGGGCGAAGATATTGAATGTTGCCGCCCTGCTGCAAGCGCGAATCGATTTGCTGAATGCCATCGCCGTTGATTGGATCATTTAGAAAGAGCGTGAAGTTGGAGAGTAGATCAAACAAAGAGCGCGTGAAAGAGCCGTCCGCCTTGAGGATGCTGCCGTTCTCCCATTCCTTGCGATAATACGCGCCGAAAATCGCAGAGCGGATGCGCCCGCCCGTCGTCGGATCAATGAAGCCGAAGCGGTCTAGTTGCCCTGCGCTTACCAAGTCAAGCGGAATCTGCCCTGAAGAATAAAAGTAGTTGCGTCCCAAGTTCATCTTGAAACCAATCGCTTCGTTCTCGCTCAAGTGCCAAGTGTAATTGCCCGTTAAGTTGTCTCGATTATAACGTCCCGGACTAATGAAGGGGCCGTCCAGATGTGACTTTTCATAAGCGATGAAGGAATCGGCGTTGCCAATCTTCGGGCTATAGGCGAGAAACATACGGCGATTGCCGAACGCTCCGGCCTGAAAGCGCATCGTGAGTTGATCCGGCAGGGATTCCTTCAAGCGTATGTGAACGACGCCGAGGCCGGAGAAATCTCCGTACTGCGCGCTGAACGGCCCGTTGAGGATGTCCACGCCCTGCACTAATTCAGGCGTGAGGCTTTTCAATTGGCCTAAGTAACCTTGCCCGTGTCCCTGCGATTGCCCGTTCTGCTGTACATCATCGACTAAGATTTTCAGGCCGCCATTGACGCCGCCGTGATCCAAGTTGTAACCGAAGCGGCGTATCTCAAGAGACTTTCCGCCGCCTTCGTGCTGCCCGACGTTGATGCCCGCGTTGAGCGTTTCGATAAGCTGGTCGTCCCTTTCAAAAAGATTGTTTTTGTAAATAACATCATTGCGGCGGTCAATCGTCGGATCGAGCGAGGACGCGACGATGACGATTGATTCGTTGACCGGCGCGACGACAAACTCGATTTTGATTTGCAGATTGTCGGATGATTCGTTCGCGCCGATTATTCTCGATTGCAGCGCGATGTTGTTGCCGAAGAAACGCACGGTCACGGTTTCCTTCGGAACGGCGAGGCTGAAACTTCCGTTGGCATTGCTCTTCGTCGTTCGTTCCGCGCCTGAAGCAGTGCGCGCCGTGACGGTGACGTTCGGCACAAGCTCATCCTTCTCCGAAAGAATCACGCCGGACAGCGTGCGCATATCGCCGCTTGCTTGCTGCTGCGACGGTTGGAGCGTATCCGAGACGGCGACTGATGAGAGATTCATCGGCGACTGCTGCTGCGCCCGTGTTCCTTGCGCGCTGTGGAGCACAAGCAGCGCGGCGGCCAAAACGAGAATTGATAATCGACGCATAACCATGATCCCTTCCGGCGAAACCGATTGAGAGAATTGTTTGACAGCGGTAGCACTTAATACAAATTCGTAACACCGAATGCGAAAAAGCGTTGCAAAAAATGTAGTGCCGTGCTCTCGCCGCGCCTAGAGCGAAACGCGCAGGATAATTTTATTTGCTGCTATTGTTGCGCCGCGCCGTGGATTTGCGCCCCTTGTGCGAATGTGTGTGCGAGTGTTTCTGCCCGTTGCCGTTGTGCGAATGTGTATGCGTGTTTGAATGCCGCGCGCCGTCTGTGATGATTTGCGCTGGCAGTGTCGTAAAGAGCTTGCCGTGTTTGACGCCTTTCAAACTAAGGAGCGCATCGGCGAGTTCACGAACTGCTTTCGTGCGCCCGCGCAAGACAATTACTTCCATGCAATCGTCGTGGCTGATGTGAACATGCAGCACGGAAATAACCATCTCGTGATGATCGTGTTGCAGCGCGGCCATCTGGTCGGAGAGTTCGTGCGCGTGGTGATCGTAAACGAGCGTCAGCGTGCCTAATACTTCCACGTCGCCCGCCCGCTCTTCGAGGCGCGATTGAACGAGCGCATCACGAATCAAATCACGCAGTGCTTCGGAGCGCGTCGCGTATTTTCGCTCCGCCACTAATTTATCGAAGCTTTCCAGCAGATCGTTCTCGATGCTCACGCCGAAGCGCAGTAGTTCGCTCACTGAATATTCTCCACTATCATTTTGTTCATTTCTTCGATTACACGATTCTCATATTCGTAGCACGCTTGCCGTGTATATTCCAGCCGCCGCCGGATTTATTCCCCGTGAGTTTTAAGTTATGCAGCTTTTTTCTGAAGCGCGTTTTCGCACGGGAATTCATCTTCCGGCGAATACACACACCGCTTTTTCATTTGAGCGAAAGCGTTGCCGATAGAGACGGCACATTGTATCCGGCCTGCGCGAGCGCTTCGTAGCAAATGCCCGCGCCGACGCACGCGATGATAAGGGCGCTGACGACGGGCAGCACGCGCACAAGGCGGTTTCCGGCGACGCTCGCCGGACGCTTCATCCAGCGCCCTGCGTAAACGAACGCGAACCCGATTGCGGTCAGCGTCCCCGCCAGTCCGATGCTGAACGCCAAGACGAGAACCATGCCGTAGCCGACACGGTGCAAGGCAATCGCCGAAAGCAGCACGACGAGCGCCGACGGGCAGGGAAGCAATCCGCCCGAAATGCCGAGCGCGAGAAGGCTGCGCCAAGTCACGCGCCCGCCGTCTCCTCCCGGCGGAAGATGCGTGTGCGCGCTCCCGCCGCCATGCGAGTGCCTGAAGGCTTCGGCAGATTGCTGTTCGGCGTGGTCGTGCGTGTAATCGACAAGCGTTTCATCGAGCGCATCGCGCTGAAGCAAATCGCTTGATTCATTTGATTGTAAGGATTCACCGGCTTGCAAATTCGCGGCTGTTGATCGAGCGTTCGGTCTGTTTGTTTTATCGCCGAGTGCAGCGCGCAAGCGGCTGACGAAAAGACTGAAACCGATAGCCAAAACAATCGCACCGGAGACGAAACTCAAGATAGGAAAGAGCCGTTCGGGAACGATATAGTTCGACGCAAAGAGTGTGACGAGTCCGAGCGCGAAGACGCCGAGCGTATGCGTGATCGTCACCGTCAATCCGAGAAATGCGGCGTGCTTGGCCGTGCCGCGCGAGCCGACGAGATATGCGCCGACGATTGTTTTGCCGTGACCGGGCGAAAGCGCATGAAAAGCGCCGAGCGCGGCGGCAAATAACAGTCCGAGCAGCGCCGTCAACGGAGTTATTTCCCGCACATTGATTAATTCCGCGAGGCGGTCGCGCGATTGTTCCATAACGCGCCCGTCACGCGTGCGAAGCCCGCTTGCGCCCGCCGGAATAGTGCTTTGTTTGAAGGAGAATTCGGCGATGCGTTCATCGAGCGGTGCGGCAAGCATGTCCTGCGGATAAAGTTTCAGCTCGTCGGTCACGCCGTTGCCGAAGGCGTTGCTATTGAACACGGCGAGTCCCGGCGCAGGCGTGACGACAATCTCGTGCCAGCCGATGCGCCCTTTGTTATTCGTGTCCTCAAAGCGCATGTGATGCTCGCGTCCCGCGTCGTTTGCGCTAATCGACGCTTCGTAATCGCAGACTATTCGCAAGGTCTGTAATCCGCCTGCTCCCTGCGGCAGCGCGATGCTTTTATCGACGACGCGGAGCGGCACGCGTGCATCGTCGATGCGAAGCACGAGGCCGTCGCCGTATTTGGCGGCTTCGCGTTCGAGGTAAGCATTCAATTCCTCTTTTGAAGGCGCGCCGTTGGAATTGATTGTTTGCAGTTCCTGAAATGTCGGTATCTCCGCGATGTCAACGACGAAGCGCAGCCGCACTCGATCCGTGCCGGCTTCGATACGCGTGAAATGGTTGATCGTGAAATTGCCGAGCGGATGCGCGCTGGCCTTTACAACGCATAGCAAAGCGAGAGCAGCAAGGGCAATCAGCATTCCCGCGCGACGGCAATGCTTCATAGCTTGATATCGGCGATAAAACATAACCGGGCTGTCGAAACTATCACGCATCGATGTTGTGCAGAGTTTGCCGCGCAACGTCTGCCTGAAGAACATTGAAGAAAGGATTTATTTTAAGGGCGAGTTGAAGATATTTGGCAGCGTCGCGGCGATTGCCGAGCGCTTGATTAATCATGCCTGCGTGATAGCTAATGCGTGCGTCGCGCGTGCCGAGCCGCATGGCTTCGTCAATCGATTTTTTTGCTCCCGCCAGATCGCCTTTTTTGTAGAGACACCATGCGAGCGCATCGCATGTAAAAATATCGGAGCGCTTGGCGCGCTCGCTTTGCGCAATGCTCAAGCCGTCGTCGAGCTTCATGTCGTGATTGGCGTAAAAGAGCGCGAGCTGACGCGAGTAAGTGCTGCCGGCGACGGTTGTGCGTTCGATGAATTCGACGAGATCATACTGCTTCTTTGCTTCATCCGTGCGCCCGAGTTTCTGGTAAAGATCGCCGAGCGCGATGGCCGTGTCTGGCAGCGGCACGCGATCCAACGCGCGTTTGTAAAAATCTATCGCGGCGTTTGTATCACCGGCGGCGAGGCGCGCGCGGGCTTTGGCGGCGAGAGCAAGATGGTAGTCGGGAAATACGAAGAGCGCGTGATCGTAGTTGTATTCGGCTTCGGCCAATTTTCCGGCGTTCGTTAATTCATCGCCGAGATGCACATAGCACCATGCCATGCCTTCGGGGTCGGCGGGCGATGACGATTCGGCAGCGAGGCGCATTGCTTCAATCGCGCCGTCTGTATTGCCGTAGAGCGAACGCAGATACGAAGCGCGCGCGTAGGATGCCGTGTACGGGCGCAGGTCAAGCATTTGCTGTATGCGAACGCGCGCTTCAGGGTAATTACCTGTTTCGACGAGCGCATCGACAAGCGCGCCGTATGCTTCGTAGTCGCGCGGGCTTTGCTCAACGGCGTGGCGCGCGACATCGAGCGCTTCATTAAAGCGATGATAAGAAAGCAATAGATAAGCGTTGAGACTAACGCCTGCGTGATTGTCCGGTGCAACTTCAAAGGAACGCTTGAGCGCTGCTTCGGCTTTCGCGTTGTAACTGAAGTCAGCGGTCTCGCGCGTCTTCTGCATATAGGCTGCCGCCAGCAGGTTATAACTTTTCGGCGAATCGGGTTCTCTTATAGTTGCATATATCGCTTGTCTGATCAGTGAATCGGCGGGGGTGGCGCGCTGGTCAACGGCGGGCGTGGCTTCCTGTCCAACCGTTGCCGTTTGAGAATAGTGCTTCGAGATCGCACGGATACCAAATACGATAATCAGACCGGCAAGAAAAGTCCCAGCCACAATCAAAAACTTGTTGCGCATATTCGTCCTACCTGCAATTCAGGCTTTTTAAGAGCTTAAACAAAAGTTTGAAGCCGGAGTCGGGTGTTAATGCTCGCCTAACTCCGGCTTCAAGGTTATTTCAACGAGGCGCGGGTGCAAACTCGCGTTGCCGCTTTTTGCTTGTCCGCGCGCCGTCTAATGTATCGCCCTATGGTCTGGGCGTGGGTTGCGCGGGCGCCGTCGCCGTTGCATTCGTATCCGTTGTGCCGACGGCTTGACTCGTCGGAGTATCGTAACCGGAACGCGGTGTTCCGAGATACGGGAAGCGTGTCAGGAACGGCACGTCGTTTTGGTTGACGCCGTCGCCGAGCAAATTGTTCGGCGCGACGTTGAAGGTCGGCGTGAGCGTTGTCGCGCCTGCGAACACGCGCAGTTCGATGTCAACTACATCGTCGCCGGGGCGTCGTCCATTCGGGAAGCCCGCGTTGTCGCCGCCGAGGAAACCGAGCCGGTTCGGCGTGCCCTGCGCATTAGCCGCACCGGTCGGAGCGATACCCATGTTCAAACGCATGCGTTCCTGCGGCACGGTGTTCGCCGGTTGACCGGTAAATGCCGCAACGCTGGGATTGGTGGATGTATTCGTTTGCACGTTGAGACCCGGAATTCCCGTCAGGAAAACCGTCGCGACATCATTGCGCGGCGGAGCCGGAGCCTGGAAGGTCGGATAGAGATCTAACGCCGCTGGCGACCCCGCATAGCCGAACAGCCTGCCGGGTTCGGGATCGAGGATGAAGGGGAGAAACTGTGCGTCGGCACCGGGCAGCGACGCATTGAATCTGTCCTTCATCGGGAGCGGAACCAGAAGTTCGTTAATGAACGGATTGCCGAGGCGCGAGACCTGCACGAAATTACCGGAGAAGGTCGGGGTGCCGCTACGGTCTTCGGGAAAAGCAATCAGTGCCTGACGCGACGAAGCGGAATAAACGCTGATGACGCCGTTCGGGTCGTTCGGCCCGGTCGGAAAACTTCCGTTAGCCGTCACCGCAGACATCGGCACCTGAATAGCAATGGTGCTGACATTGAAGTTCGCGGTGCCGTCCACGCCGGGACTATTCGCCAGCGGAATGACGTGGGCGGAGTTAAAGGGACGGAGTCCAAGAAGATCAAAAATCGAGCCGACATCGACAAAGAAACCTTCGTCGCGTTGACCGGCAAACACCAACGCCGTGCCGAACGTAGTGCTGACGGGTGTCACCGCAGGCGAGCCGAAATTGTTTTCGTAATTCGGCGTCGAACGTATGCCGACATTGACGGGCGGCACGGCAAACGGGAAACCGGCTGGCGATCCGGCGGCGGGCGTCGTCGGCGCAACGGTCGAACTCGTCACGTTCGAGCCGTTTCCTCTAAGCACCGTGACCGAATAAAACTGTTTGATGTTCAAGTTCGGGTCATTAGTGAGGCTGCGCACCGTCCCTGTGTTGTAAAGAAACGTATTCGGGTTGGACACTACCGTTCTGAAACGGAATACATACTGAATGTCCGTTACGGCGTCGCCGTTGTTGTCGATTCTCAGCGCGTACTGAACGTTATCGTCGAACCTGTAAAAGTTCGGGCCGCCCTGCGGCAACTGGAACGGGATAAAGTTCATAATCAGGTTAACCCTTGACGGTTCGTTCGGATCGACAAAGGCGTATACGTCGGTTGCGTCAACCTCCGGGTCAACCGATGTTGACGGAGCTTCGCGGTGGCTCGATGCCTGCACGGTCGCGTTCAGCGGGCCGATGGCAAGCATTGAGAGCACCAGCAGGCCGGTGACGGCAAAATTCAAAAGTCTTCGCATTGTGCTTCCTTTCCTTGAGTGACCCGGAAACCGGGTCTTTAGCAGCGCACTTTTAGCGTGGCAGGCGCACTGCACAAATTGTTGATGCTTCGGGTTGAGTAGGCTTCGACCGCTCTCGTGGCGGCCAAAGATTCAAACAAATGTACAGGCACTGTAAGATACAAATGTAAGATACAATCATTGCCTGAACAAAATTTCGGTCCTACATGTTATATACGGACAGCCCGGTTGGTTTGGATTACAATTCTCTAGGGAGAATTTTTTAGCTTTGATTTAGCTTTGTTACGTCGTTAACAGTAATTCAATAAGTCGAAATTAGTCAATCGAAATTCTTTACAAACCATCAATTAAAAATCTTTTCAAGCAAGTTTTGTAGAACATCTAACTGCAATCTACCGCGCGCCGGAGGATCATGAACATCGTTTATTGATAAATTATTTTGGTCGAAATAAGTTCTCGGTGTTTGACGATAACGATGTAAAAATGTGTCGAAGATGAAAACAGCTTTAATCGTTCTTTCGCTCGAAGTCGAGGATACGCCTGCGCTCTCCGCAATGCTGAGGGCGCAATCACAGACCTACACGCGTTTTTTTAATCCGTTCAAGTTCGACCCGGAAACAATCGCGAGTTTGCTTGCGAAGCGAAACCGGGACGTTTTTACGGGCATCTACTGGCAAGCCGGGTTGGTAGGTTTTTTTATGCTGCGCGGCTGGGACGCGGGCTTTGATGTTCCCGCTTACGGAGTGCTGATAGACGAAAGATATAGCGGTTACGCGTTGGCGCAATTATCCTTGAGGATGGCTAAAAGCATCTGCAAGCTGCGCGGGGCGACTCGTCTGCTGCTAAAAGTTCACCCTGACAACGAGGCGGCAAGAAGCTTGTATGAAGAAGCCTTATTTGTTCAAACAGGAGTCGATACACAAAGCGGCAATTTGATTTATCATTTCGATTTTATGCGAACGCCCGATAAAAAATAACAGGAAATAGCCAGCGCTATTCGGTGCATAAGTGTGCGTCACAAAGCGCTTCTTTCAATTGCCGCGTTTACATTCCGGTGCGGGCGACTGCTTGACGCACCGCCACATGCGCCATTAGATTATCAATTCAACGACTATACAAATCAGGGTATTCTTTGCCCGTCAAACAAGCGACGTTTGCTTTGCCGTCCGGCAGTAATTACATTATGTTTGAATCCGCTGCTCCGGCAGAACACGGCCTCGCGGCCTCGATTGATTCTCTTCACGACAGCGGCGCGCCGCTACCCGACAAACCTTTAATTACAGGCGGCATGGGTCACCGCTCGCTGAATTTCGGCGAACTGTGGGCGGCGCGCGAGCTGCTCTATTTTCTGACGTGGCGCGACATCAAGGTGCGCTACAAACAAACTGCGATGGGCGCGGCGTGGGCAATTGTTCAGCCGCTTGTGACGATGCTCGTCTTTACGCTTTTCTTTAATCAATTCGTCGGCGTTTCTTCAAACGGAATTCCGTACCCGATCTTCGCTTATACGGGACTTTTGCCATGGACGTTCTTCGCCAACGCCGTCAACAATTGCAGCACAAGCCTTGTCAATAATTCAAACCTGATTACGAAAGTTTATTTTCCGCGCTTGTTGATTCCGGCGGCGGCGGTCGCGGCGGGGTTGGTCGATCTCGCCATCGCGTCGATTATTCTCGTCGGGCTGGCGCTTTATTACGGCCTTGCCGTCACATGGAGCGGTCTGCTGATGTTGCCGCTCTACGTTGCGCTGACAACCTTGTTTGCGCTCGGCGTCGGCGTGTGGCTCTCTGCTTTGACGGTCAAGTATAGAGATGTGCGTCATGCGTTGCCGTTTGTGCTGCAACTGTGGATGTTCGCGTCGCCGATTATTTATCCGTCGAGTGTCGTGACTCCGCGCTGGCGCTGGGTACTGCTGGTTAATCCGATGGCCGGGATCATCGAAAATTTCCGCGCGTCACTAACCGGCCAAAACGTCAATTGGGAATCGCTCGGATTGGCGACTGTTTTGGTGTTGGCAATGCTCGTCGTCGCCGTTTTTTCGTTTCGCCGTTTTGAGCGTAGCTTCGCTGACCTTGTTTGACTACGATGAAACCCATTATCAGAATTGAAAAGCTCTGCAAGCAGTATCGCATCGGCGGTCTGCACGCCGGATACCACACCTTTCGCGAAACAATCGCCGGAGCCGTGCTGTCGCCCTACAAGCGTCTGCGCGGAAACGGCTATTCGACAAAGCAAACATTGTGGGCGCTGAAGGACGTGAGTTTCGAGGTGCGACAGGGCGAAACGCTCGGCCTGATCGGACAAAACGGAGCGGGCAAATCAACCTTGCTCAAGATTCTCTCGCGCATCACCGAGCCGACCTCCGGTTATTTTGAACTCTACGGCAGAATCGGCAGCCTCTTGGAAGTCGGCACGGGCTTTCACCCGGATTTGACCGGGCGCGAAAATGTTTTCCTGAGCGGCGCGATTCACGGCATGGCACGCGCGGAGATCAGTCGCCGCTTCGATGAGATGGTCGCTTTTTCCGAAATCGAGAAGTTTATCGAGACGCCCGTCAAATGGTATTCGACGGGCATGTACCTACGCCTTGCATTCTCGGTCGCCGCGCATCTCGATACGGAAATACTCATGATGGATGAAGTGCTTGCGGTCGGCGATGCGAGCTTCCAGCAAAAGTGCCTGAACAAAATGAACGAGATCAGACAGCAGGGACGCACAATTCTTTTTGTGTCGCACAACATGCCAGCTGTCACCAGATTGTGTGAGCGCGTGCTCTGGATTGATAAAGGCCACGTTGTCGGTGATGGTGCGGCGCCCAAGATCGTCAACGATTATATGGGTTCGAGTTTGAAGATCGGATGCACGCGCGAATGGCTCGATCCATTGAAAGCGCCCGGCGACGACATCGTGCGACTGCGGCGCGTGCGCGTTTGCACTGAAGACGGGCGAACAGCGGAGACGTTTGATATACGCCATCCGGTCGGCCTCGAAATCGAGTACGAGACGCTCGAACCCGGCCATGTGCTGACGCCTAGCTTCGATTTGTTGAATGAATCGGGTGTGCATTTGTTCACCGTGCAGGATGTCGGCGCGGAGTGGCGGCGAACGCCGCGCGCAGCAGGCGTTTACACAAGCACCGTGTGGATTCCCGGTAATTGTTTATCGGAAGGCAGCCTGCTGGTCAACGCGGCGATTCTATCGCACATTCCGGCGACTCGCCTGCACACACGCGAATATAACGTCGTGACTTTTCAGGTAGTGGATACTCAGGAAGGAGATTCGGCGCGCGGCGATTACGTCGGGACTGTGCCGGGCGTGATAAGACCTTTGCTGAATTGGACGACGCAGTATTGCGTCCCGGAAGACGCTCGGCAAGCGAGTCCCGAAGACATGGTTAACGCTTGAAAGATTTACCGCTTCTTGCCGGTTTATAATTGGTCTGCGACCTTCGCTAGTTTCTGCGGCGCGGCATTGAAAGGTGTCTTGACCGGGCGTGAGAGTTCGCCGAGCGCTTGGTGTATTCTTGCTTCGACAATTGCCGGAATATAGTTTTCCGCTATGTGCCGGTAGCCGTTGTCGGAAAGTCGCTGCCACGATTCTTTGCTTCGATAGAGCCGCAGCACCGCCGCCGCAAACGATTCGGCATCATCGGCGACGAAAGCGCTGTGACCGTGCTCCAGCCCGATGCCTTCCGCGCCAATGGGTGTGGTTACGACAGGAAGGCCATATGAGAGTGCTTGCCCGACCTTGCCCTTCATGCCCGATCCGTATCGCAAAGGCGAAACGAAGACGCGGCACTTGTGGAATAAAGAATCTACATCATCAACGTAGCCCATTACCTGTACATTCGATGATTGATAAGCTCGCAGTTCCTCCGGCGTATTGCTGCCGACGATATATATTTTCATGTCCGGCATTTCTGCACGGATGATCGGATATATCTTGTGCATTAAATACTGCACGGCATCTTTGTTTGGACGGTGGCTGAAGTTTCCGATAAAGAGCAGGCCGTCGCGTTCGGCAAAAGCCGCTCCACGCTCATGCAGCGTGTGTATGTTGGGAATTACATTGATGTGCGCGAGCGGCGCTTCGCGCTCCAATATTTCCTTGTCGTCGCCTGTGACACACCAGACTTGATCGCTCGTCGAAGCAACGCGCGTTTCCTGTTTTTTCAGTAGCGCCGCCTCCGCCGCAAAGCTTTCATCTCCGGTCAATTCGTGTTCGCGTCGCAATCTCAAAAAGTGTATGTCAACCGTATCGTAAATAATCTTGATCGTTCGGTCGAGTTTACGAATAGTGGACAACAAACCGTCGGCGACTGCTGCGCGGCTGAGGATGACGGTCTTAAAATCGCCTTTTTTAAGGATGCTCTTGTAACTCGACAAATAAGCGACTTCGATTCCTTCCTTCGCTAAAAGGTATTCGGACTCCGGCAAAAGCTGCGCGCCGACGGGTACAAACACAACGTGCCCCCAACGCGCGAGGATTTTCAAAATCATCGTCATGCGCAAGCTGCCTGAATCGCGCGTCGGCGACGTGTACATATCGTCGAAGACCATCACGCGCGGCCCCGCCTTCCGGTTCGCCGCAATCTCTACTTGATCCGCGTCGTTTTCCAGATGTTCCGCGCGCAGCACCTCCCGCCATTTTTCGACGAACTTGGAACGATTGAGTTCCTGATACCGCTTATAGCCCGATTCGATGTCGGTTCCGGCGGTGATTCCTTCGTAATGGACGACGCGCGACATCGGTTGATAGACGACTTTGAACCCGAGCGAGCGCACGCCGAAGCACAAATCCGCGTCTTCGTAATAGGCCGGAGCGTAGCGCTCATCGAAGCCGCCGAGACAATCGAAAATCTCTTTGCGCACGAGCAAGGACGCGCCCGAACAATAATCGACTTCGCGGGCGAACTTGAATCGGCGATCTTCCCTGCTTTCCCCGCGTCCGTAGTTCCAACCGCTGCCGTCAATCCAGATAATACCGCCTGCTTCCTGAAGCCGCCCGTTCGGGTAGATCAGCATCGAACCGACGGCTCCGATTGCCGAATCCCGCTCCACCGTCTCCACGAGATTACTTAACCAACCCGATTGAACCATCGTGTCATTATTCAGAAAAATCAGGTATTTGCCGCGCGCAACGCTCGCTCCCTGATTGCAGGCGTGAACAAAGCCCATGTTTTCGGAATTGTTAATTAAGTGTACGAAGCCCTTCATGCGCGAAAGCACAAACTCCGTATCGTCTTGCGAAGCGTTGTTGACAATGATGACTTCGTCTGTTTGTAAATCTATCTCGCGCATCAGCGCTTTGAGACATTGAAAAGTGTAATCGAGATTATTGAAGACGGGAATGATAATCGAGGCGCGCACAGCCTTCTTCGACGCTCCCGCATTGTCGCCCCCGGCGGCGATAACATCCATCAAAAATAGAAAGTCCCGCGCGCTCAGCGGACGCGGCGCGTTTGATCCACCGGCGGCATCCTGCGGCACCGCATTCGACTGCACGGGCGGTTGCGGCAGCGCGCCGAGAACGCTGGCTAAGCTTTCTCTGACATAAGGCGTCAATTCCTGCTTTAGATCGAGGCCGTTGGTGACGGCGATGTTCAGCACGTCATTAGTAAAACGAACGACGCGTGCGACAACGCTTACAATCAAGCGCCTTGCCGATTTTCTTAGTGAGGAGGGCAGACTGTAGCGAAAAGATTTACCCATATTGATATGTAAGTGTTTGGTAGATTAATCGTTCCCATGCCCGTCTTCTTGCTTCGTCCGATTACGAAGGATAATACGGGGCATACTGTTTCTTTCAGATTCCTAAGCTCCGGCAAGCGTTATATTGGCAGCAAACAACGCCGACATCAAACCCAGCAATACGATGAACACGGCGCGAATGATTTGATCTATACGCGGCGAACGTCCAGCTGCCCCTAACACCATGTAGATCGGAAAGATTACCATAACGTAGCGGGCGAGCGACATCGAATTGCTGGTTGATAAAGGCATCAACACAGAGATTAACGTAAAGACACCGAGCGCCCATGAGCGTTTCTTTAACAGCGTGAAGCCACACACCAATGCGAGAAAAGCCGCCGCGACATTAAGCGGCTTGAAGTTCCACGGCACGCCGACTTCAGCCGGATTGCTTATGTAATCGAGAAAGGGCGCAGCGAAGAAGCCGGGCTTGCGTCCCCACGCTATTAACACGTCTTTGAAAGCCAGGGCATTGCCCGTAAGATTGTAGAGGTGAAGCATGAACGCACCCAATCCCAAAGGGATCAGCAGCAGGCTGAGAAAATGCACGCGCGACGGGCGCGGGCGGCTTTGAAGATACAGTACAAACAGCGCAGGCACTAGAATGATACCCGTCGCACGCGTTGCCGAAGCGAGCGCGCCCAGCATACATGCCAGCCACCATGCACGCCGTTTTGCCAGATAAAAGCTCCCGATAACTAAAAGGAAGAAGAGCGATTCAGTCCACGGCAACGAAAAAAAGTAGCTCGTCGGAAACGCTGCGGCATAGAAGACGGCGCGGTCGGCGGTTGCTTCGTCATACTCAAACTCGGTAGAAATTTTATGTAGCAGTATGAGCGCAAAGAAGAAGAATGTGTTTGCCATCACGATGCCGGTCAGCGCTACTTTCCCCGTAAGCTTTGCCGCATATCGCCACAGCAAAGGGTGAAGCGGAAAGAACGCCCAGTTGTGCTGCGCGCTCGCCTCAAACAATCGCTTTTCATACCCCGACTGCACAATATCGAAATACCATCCGGCGTCATTAACGAAAGCAAACCCGCGTAAAGCTTGCGCAACGCTTGCCGCGTGCAGCGAAATATACGGCTCTTTGGGAGAGTTGGGAACAGGCGACTCTCTTAACGAATAATGCGTTGTCAGCGCGAAAGTTATGAAGACAATCGCCCGCGTCAACATGAAAGCGAAAGCTGCCGAACGAAGGCTGCGGCTAAATAGAAAACGCTTGAGGGCGCTTATGGCAGGGCGCAGGCGAACAATGCTGTTCATAGGTATGCTGTGCGTGCCGGTTGTGGAAAACTCTGTGCCGCTCATTTCATTTTAGACATAATCTTTCAGCTCGTCAGCCATAAACAATTTGCACCCGGGTCAAATGATGAAGTGTGGTTAGTTTATATTTTCTCTGCGCCGAGTATGCGTTCGGCATTCGTTATCCTAAAGTCACCTTGCAGAGATCGGCAAAGACCAGTCGTGGCTCCAATGTATGCCATGAGCGAGATCATCGTCTTTGTAAATTTTAACTTTGTCGAAGCCTGCTTTTCGGAATTCTTCAAGCAGCGATAATTCGGAAAACAAACGCATTTCAAGCGTCGCTCCATGCCCGCCGTGAAAAACCAGCTCGTCGAAGGTTTGTCGAACACCATTTCTTGTAATATTTCTTAAAATATAATGGCCGTTGGTTTCGGTTATCCTGTAATCATAAAGCTCCGGGAAATGCTCTACTGTTTTCTCATCCTTTGAGTAAGGCACGGTAAAAATCAATACTCCATTCGGCTTCAATAATTTGCGGGCGTTTTCAAAAGCCTTTGAAACCGGCGGCGGTACATGCTCGAAAACATCCGATGAAACGATAAAGTCGAATGTGCCTTCGAGAGACGGATCGAAACGTGTGATGTCGAATTTCGGTTCCTGATGGTAATAAGTATTCCTGTAATTAAATTTGCGGGCTAACAATATGGCATAACCGTCCCAATCGCTCATGCCCAATCCTGTGATACGAGGGCTTGCCGGAAAGTCTTGAAGGCTTAAACTTTTGCCGAAAAGTTCCATCGACAGCGCATGAATGACGGAGCGCCACCTAAGCGTTGACCCGCAATTATTGCAGGATGGAATTTCCCGACCGATGTCAGCCATTTTCGCCGCGCACATTCGCCCGCAGACGTTGCAGCGGAAAGAAAGCGATTCGGATTCTGTGATGCTCATTGAGCCGCCGGTGACTTCATCGAATAAGTTGTCAGAACATATCGGTATGATTATTATGAATTATTGATACGGTTCGTTCAAGCCTTCGCACCGCCCTGCAAGAATCGCTGTGATAAGATTCAATTTCAAGCGCTAAAATTTCTGTAATTCATATAATCATAGAGCCGATGGATCGCAAACTGTTTTCAATTATTACGCCCACGTATAACAGCGGATTAAAGCTTGAGAAGACCGTCAACTCGGTTTTGTCGCAAGAATCGGACTTGCTCGAATACATCGTCGTCGATGGCGGTTCGACGGATGAAACGCTGCCGCTTCTCGAAACCTACGGCGACAAGTTGAAAGTCATTTCGGAGCGGGACGCGGGCGTGTACGACGCGATCAACAAAGGCATAGAGGCCTCATCGGGCTGGTATCTATACTTTATCGGCGCGGGCGATTCTTTGAGAGAAAACATGCTCGGCAAAATCGCGCGCGTGCTGCCTGAAAATAATCTTTCGCTCGTTTATGGAAATGCCTATATGGTGGATCAGGGCATTGTTTACGATGGAGAATTTAGCAAGGCCAAACTTCGGCGACGTAACATCTGTCACCAAGCAATTTTTTACGGGCGAACGATTTTCGATATGTTCGGCATGTATGATCTGAGATACAAAGTGCTGGCCGATCATGCCTTTAATATCAAGTGTTTCTGGAATGACCGGATCACGAAAAAATACGTCGCGTATGTCATTGCTAATTACGAAGGAGGCGGCATCAGCCGAAATGAGATAGATGTGGAATTTGCCTATGAGTATGCCGAGATGCTGAAGACGGACTGACGGGCGCGAATATCCGGCATCGGCGCGCCGCAAAGTTTCACCGCAAAGGCTTCTCCCTTTCACCGCTCAGGATTCGTTGACGAAAGAATGCTGCGGTAAGTTTTGTAAAAGCAGGCTGCCGCGTCGAAGCTGCGCAGCTTCTTTGTTTGCCTTAAGCCGTTAGCCATATTTTCACCGCGCAGATGTTCGCTTGTCAGCATACTCTGGATCAAAGCGGCCAGCGCATCTTCATCGTAAGGATCGAACAGAAATCGTTTATCTTCGATGGTCTCCGGCAAAGACGTGACGTTTGAGCAGATGACAGGCACGCCGAGCATCATTGCTTCGAGCAACGGGTAGCTTCCCGCTTCGTACTCCGTCGGAATCACTACGAGCGCCGCATTGCGGTACAGCCACACCAATTCATCCTCCGGCACGACATCCGTAAAAAACACTGCATCTCCCAGCGACAACGCTTCGACTTCCCGCTCGATCTCCGTATAAAATTCATTGCGCCGTCCCGTGCAAATCAATTGCAAATCCGGCCTGTGGCGCTCACGCACCTTCCGCAATGCCCGTAGCAGAAGCGCGTGATTTTTGTGCCGCCACGTCTGCGCAGGATAAAGCAGATACGGTGATTTCTTCCCGTACTTCAACTCATAAGCGAGAATGGCGTCGCCCGTCGGTTCCTGCAAATTAATTGATTGGTACGCGATTGGGCAGACATCGATTTTGTCTTCGGGCAGCGCGAAGTATTTGATTAAGTCCGCTTTGACGTGATCGTAGGAAACAATCAACCTGCGCGCTTTATCGAGCGCTTCCCAGTGGTGCATGGCGCGTATGGCGCGCTGCGCTGCAGAAAAGTATTCAGGGAAGCGCAACTCCTGCACATCGTGTACGGTCAGAATAAAAGGGCGCGTCAAACGCAAAAGCGCGGGTACCTTGTAAGGAACATGACCGGCGGGATACGGCGGCGTCGGAGTCGGGAAATGAATAAGATCGAGCGGAAGTTTGTCCATCCATTCGGAAAGATAATCCTGATGAGCAAGAACGTCTGCACGCGCGTCGAGCGATGTCTCGATGCTGCCGCTTGTCTTGCGGAATCGCTGCCGCCAATTGCTTTTGGCGAAGGGCGCGACGGGAATCGTTTGAATCTCTGCGAAATCCTGAAATTCCTTTATGAGAGAAGCCGCGCTCGCCCGCGCATCGGCGTGGCACAGCAACGAGAAACGCCAGTTAGCTTCGCGCCCTGTGAGCAGCGCATGGAGCGTTCGCCGCGCGTATAGCCCGACGCCGCCATGTTGCAAAGAGAGGTCGCCGAGCCAGAAGCCGACTGTGGATTGCGCAAGATTCATTGCCGTTGGTGGATCAAAAACAGTTTTCGCGGGATGCCGCGCGCGACGTCGAATACCAGCGCCTTCTGCGTTAAATCAACGCTTAAAATGAGCGGGTGCTGGCCTCTCTCGCCGCAGCGACTCTTGCAGTGACCATGCACGCAGTTACTATTGCCACTTTGCAAAAAGCGTGGATGGATGAAGAGTTGTTTCAATCGAGCCGTGTATCGCGGAGAGATTATACGGTTTCCTTTCTGCTCACAATCTGATTTCCCTTCGGCGACGAATTTCCCATGCAACAAACAGTCAGCTTGATTATCCCAATCTTCAATGAAGCCCCGCACCTAGAGCGTTTCCTCGACGGCATAGATAAACTACCGCTGCCGCTGCGAAAGGAACTCGTCATCGTCAACGATTGCTCAACCGACGACTCTGCGGAAATTCTGGCAAACTTTCAGTTTCAATCGCCGGTTATTCTTATCAATCAATCAAGGAATCAAGGCAAGGGCGCGGCGATCAGAACGGGAATACAACATGCCACAGGCGACTTTATCGGCATACAGGACGCGGATTTCGAGTATGACATAAACGATATTCCGAGACTGCTCGCGCCGCTTGTCGAAGGCAAGGCAGATGTCGTTTACGGCTCTCGATTCAAGAAGACCAACTATCAGGTTCACCGCACGCTTCACTATCTCGGTAATCGGACGCTGATGATGCTCAGCAACATTATGAGCGGCCTATACCTGAGCGACATGGAGACCTGCTACAAATTTTTTCGCGCCGACGTAATCAAGAATATAACGCTCGAATCGAACCGCTTCGGCTTCGAGCCTGAAGTCACTGCGAAAATCGCGCGCCTGCAACTGCGCATCATGGAATTGCCGATCTCTTATTTCCCGCGCAAGTATCTCGAAGGAAAAAAGATTACATGGAAGGACGGGGTCGCCGCGCTCAGGCATATGTTCTATTTTAATTTGATAAGAAAATCTAAAAACTGTTTCCACGAAACGCTCCCCGATCATTACCGCGTCAAGGGAGAAAAAGGTTGTAAGGTATACGTGTTACCAACATTAAACCCATGGTCAGGACGGTCAGCGCAAATCTCAGCGCGCCGGATGATTCATCGTCGCAGTGACTTCAACTTCGGCGAGTTGGTGACGATGTTCAGTTCCGGCATATAAACGAAAGGCATAAGCCGGGCCAGCTTTGATCCACGTCGCGTCGCTGGAGTTCTCACTATCTTCCGCGAAGAGCCTCTCTATTCCGCCATTCTCAGACACGTAAACTTGTCCCGTACTACCATCTCCGGTGCTCCATGAGATGCTCGTAGCACCGGACTGCGTGCCTTCTACCATCACAGGATTCGGGCTAGCCATAATGCGTGCCGAATGGGTTGTGCGAGCATCAGGCAGCTCTCGAATCGCGGGCGCAGCGCGTCGTCCGGAGTAAACTAGAAAATTATTATCAATATCAACCAGCAGCTCAGCAGAACTCATTTGCGCGAGCCGTGCGTTCGCTTCATCGCTTGAAATGTATTTTACTTTAAGTTCCGGCAGCTTCATCATCGCTGCTATCAAAGGATAATCGCTGTTGCCGAATGTGAACTGCCACAAAGGTCTTTGCGAAGAAGAAAATGTCACGGATTCGATGAATCTGCCGCGATAAGTTTCGACGAGCGGTCTTTCAATTTTTTGCGCTCCGTGCGCAACAAACTGCCAACCATAGAGCGAAGTGTAATTGCTGATTATGCCATTGATGCCGATGATAATTATCACGACGCTCCATGTTTTCAGCATTCGCCAATTGACTCTATCAAGGCAGATGCCGAGCAGCACGGCTGCGCCGGCGAGCGGTTCGTAGTTGTAGTACATCTGCATATTGCGCGTGAGCAGCGTCGGCGCAAAATAGACCATGATCCAGATCAGCGGAAAGAGTAGCCTTTGCCCTGCCGTGCGACGAGCGCGCGCAATTGTGAAGACCATCAATGCCATTAGCCCGACATAGAGAAGAATATCTCCCCAACTAATAATCGGCGTGTCGGCTTCATAAAGCGTCTTCGAGAGCCATGCGCCCGCTCCGCCCGCGCTAACTGTCAACCATGTGCCGATTCCACTCGCACCGGAGATGCCGTTAGCGGCGAATGATAAATTGCCGAGCGTCGAAGTGAATACAAGTAGCTTAACTACGCTGAGGCCGAAGCGAAGTTGCGGCGCATAAATAGGATCGGATGCTGGCAGCGGCCCGACAATCGCATAACGCAATCCCAGATATAAAAACACAACCGGCAACAAAGGCGACAAACGCCGTACCCACCAAATGGAATCGCCCCGCCACCGCCCTACTTTCACGCCGTAACACGCGACCAGCGCGATGACCACGAAGACGATGACAAGACCGTAATCCTTGCTGAAAATGGAAAGCGCGCAAAACACCAGCGCGAGCGCGTAATCGCGCTCGCGCCGCCCGGCGATATAGCGTAGAAAGAAAAGAATCGTCGTGAGCAGCAACATCAGCATCACGGTGGCGTCAAAGATGTTGATGTATCCAATGGTCGTTAAATGAATTTTAGACAGCGCGAAAAAGAGAAAGGACAGCAACCGCGCCCGGCGCGACTCTACCATTCGCACCAGCACGCGGTGCAGCAATAAAAGATTGATAACCGTGAAAGCGTAGTTGCGAAGATGATAAGCCCATGGCTCCAGCGGCAGGACGTAGTACCATGGCAGGCTCGCTGAGAAGAAAACCGGACGAAAGAAAATCCTATTGGTCGGGCTGGCAATCGCGCGCCAGAAGCTCGCGCCGTGTGTCTGGTATTGCCCCAGATATTCAAAATTCTCAGCGACAAAAAAGGTGCGAAAGGACGGTTGCGTCATCATGAACAGTAGCACGCTACCGATAATTACTAGCAGGGAAGTCTCCCGCCATGTGCTTTGATAATCTCCGCCAACTGTGCGCGGCGGGCGATCCGATTGCGTGGCAATTGTCTCAGCGGACGCCATTCTTAATAATATCCTTGGCACAACTTAAGAGAGGAATTCCATCTCAATGTTGAGCGGTTTGGAATCCCGTGGTACACCGATACAAGTTCTGTCTCTCGTTTCTCATTAAGCAGCGTTGCACATAATTCTTCTTTCTTGCTTCATTCTCGTTCTTGTCGCTTTCTATTTCTATCAAGGTACACGGTTCATGGCTGCGCCCGCAACGCTGCTCTGCGTGTTCGCTTCAGTTAATCTCGCGCAATGGATCGAGCATCGAATCAATGCTTTCGTCAAGAATAGGATGGCTCTCCAACACAAAAAATTATGCGAATCACGGGAAGAAAGTTAGCAACAAACCGGCAACAGCAAGTTTGCCGTAGAACCGGCCACGCTGACACTTCCGGCTCACCGCGCAGTACAATTAGACTCTGTTGCAAGAATATATTGAGATGCCTGAAGACTGGCCTGAGTTACGCGCGAAATCCCCCGCGCATTTCCATTTGAGCGATGTTTGTATGTCTGCAAGCCGCTCTGCGCCGATGCCCGGTTTCGCTCCGGCGCGGCCTTGCGTTTCAAGCAGCTCAGTCACCATAAACTCCAGATCGCGGCTGGTATTGTAAGAGTGCCTGCGCCACGCCGACAGCACTTGTGGATCAAACGCGAAATCGCCATCTGCACTCAACAATAGGTAGAGTTCGTAATCTTCCAGCCTTGATTGCTCATTCCAACCATGACGCGCAAGCGGTGCGCGCCTGTAAACAACCGTCGGACTCATCGGCGCAAGTCCGCGCGTGCGCAACTCGGAGCGAAAGCAGGAGTGTGGGCTTCGCAGCAGTTCGGCCTTGACGCTTACATTGCGGGGATCATCGCCTTATACGACGAAATAATTAAGGCAGCGTAAGCGAGGCACGTTCCCGTTGATTGCCAACAACTTTCCACTGCGGGCGCAACGCGTTGGCGTTCACTTGTTTTTAATTCTTAAAGTTCAATGGCCTTACCGCGCAGCACCTCCGTGCAAATTCTTCTTAGGTATTCACTCCCATAGTGTCTCCACTTGCGTTATCAACAAGTGCTATATAAAGTAATTTAGTAATCTCCCGAATTAATAAATGAGAAACAGTTTAACTGTCGCGAATAATTAAGGAGCAGTAAGGTATGAAGCCGGAAGTGCGTAAAGCGGAGCCGACGCCTTTATCGAAGGGCAATCTGAGATTTACATGCAGCTCGTCTCGCAAGCATTGGGCGCTAAGTAATATTTTTGCGCTAATGCTGATCTTATCGAATGTCGCGGCTGCCGGAACAAAAACCGTGCAGGGACAAGAAGCCGCGAAACCTGCGGCGACGGAAAAGCTTGACACAGAAAAGCTCGATCAGGTGGTCACAGAAACGAAAATTCAGCGCCCGAAAAAAATCACCAAACAACCCTTCGTCGATCTTTTAGCAAAAGTTAAATTAATGAAGGATTTGGGCGATTTCGATCTTAAAAAACCATTTGAAATAACCGTCACCGCTAATCGCAGTTCCGATGGTACGCTCGGCGATGCGACAGTTAGCCAGAATACCGGCAGCCCGAAATTCGAGGCTATCGCCAGAGATTTTACGGCGGCACTGAAGGAGAGCAACGCGCTGGATTTTCTTGAAGGATCGGGGACGCTGAATCTAACAGCGAAGCTGACCAAAAGCGATGTCGCTCTTACCGCCACATCCGAAGCGAAATCCGTCGCGCGTGCCGCACAATTAGCCAAAGGCTATAACGCACTGCTTGCTATTGGTCGTGCCGTCAAAAGCGGGAGAGATGAAGAAACCGTTTATGAGAACACCTCTGTGTCGTCAAACGGAAAACAAATCACCGTCAAACTCTCGATGTCGCGCGAGGCCGTCGGTAAATTGCTATTGAAACAATTGCCGAAGTCCTAAAAGCGCGGCGGGCAAGTTCTCCCGCGCAATATAATTCTTGCCAGACTTTACTAACATCGCCGCTCCGCATCCTCATCGCGGCGCGGCCTTCAATGACTCCGCTAGTATCTTCTGCCGCTGTCATCTCACCGTGCCCGGCAGAGGCGACAAAATGACACTTGAAGCATCTCGCACACACCGGGTTTTCAAAGTTTAAGAGCCGCCTCTTCAATCCAAAGCGCGATCTTCAGCCGTACTGCTTTCAGGCCATCGAAATATGAAATGCAAAACTGTTTGCGTCGGTATCTTCGATCAGATTGTCAGCGGCGGCGGCGTGCGGCTCTTTACGGTCAAGCTGCTCGAAGAATTTTCCAGACTCGCCGGAAACGATTGGCACTTTCATTTAATGTGGCCGCTCTTTGATTCGAGCAACCATTTTTTGCCCGCGCCGCAATTGCCGCACACGAGCTTCGAGCGAATCGGCCTCGACGCGAATTCAAACACGCGCAACCGAATCTTCACGACGCTCGAAAAAAACGCGCGCGCCCGAAAAAACAGTTGCGCCAGCGATCTACCGGCTTCCAAATTTTTTACGGATTATGAACAACGCGCGCGCTTCCTCGAACAGCGCAGCCTGCGCGCGCTTGACGGACGCGGACTGCGCTGGCTCGATGAACGAATAAACGAATTCGATTTAATCTTTATGCCGTATCCGTATCTTACGCTTCCGCAAAGTGAAGAATGGCGGCCAACGAAACCCGTTGTCATCACGCTGCACGATCTGGCGCATGAGCACACGGACGCATGGAGCGAATGGACGGAGCCGTTGCGGCGTGAAGTCAGGCGATGGACGGAGCTTGCTGATCTCGTTGTCTTTTCCTCAGACTTTATCAGCAACGAAGCGCAGACGATTTACAGCTTGCCTGCTTCCCGCGCCAAACGAATTTATCTTGTTCCCAATGAAACAAGCGATGATGAACAAAACGAAAGCGAACAAGACAAGCATGAACAAATTAGTAAGCAAAGCGCGCTTGTGCTTCAGCGTTACGGCATCGCAAACCGCGAGTATGTTTTCACGCTCGGCTGGGCGGCAAAACACAAACGCGTGGAGACAATTATCGAAGGCTTCGCATTGTTCAAGCGTAGATCGAATGCGGATGCTGCGCTCGTCATCGCAGGGCCGAATACGGAAACGCTTTTGCGCAGCGATACGCACGGTTTAGAGATAGGCCGCGATCTATTCGCGCTCGGCTACGTGACGGACGAAGACATTCCGATTCTTCATCGAAGTTCATCGCTCGTCGTCAGCGCCTCGATCAGCGAAGCCGGACTCAACTCGGTTATTATGGACGCGATGTATTACGGAAAAGCCGTCCTCTGTTCAAACATTCCGCAGTTCACCGAACGGCTCGGCACAGATGATGCGCTCGCCTCGATGTTTGATCCGTACTCGCCGCAATCGCTTGCCGAAGCCTTGCTCAAGCATTTTAACGATCCGGCACAATCCGCGCGGCGCGCGCAAAACGCCCGGCAATTTATACATTCACGCAACTTATCGCACGTCGGGCGCGAATATTTAGAAGCCTTCGCATCTGTGCTTTAATGATTAAATCGAAATGGAACGACTTGGATCGAAGGTAATCACTCGATGACGCGACGGTTTATTCCGGTGGCAGAGCCTGTGCTCGCGGGCAATGAAAAAAAGTACGTTAATGAGTGCTTGGAGAGCGGCTGGATTTCCGGCAGCGGCAATTACGTCGAAGCGTTTGAGAAAAGCTTTGCGGACTTTTGCGGTGTGAGACATGCCGTTAGCATCGTCAACGGCACGGCGGCGCTGCACGTCGCGCTGCTCGCGCTCGGCATCGGCCGCGGCGATGAAGTGATCGTTCCCGATTTAACTTTCATCGCTTCCGCCAACGCCGTCACATACTGCGGCGCGCAACCTGTTTTCGCAGACGTGGACGCACGAACATGGACGCTCGATCCGCAAGACACCGCCGCGAAAATATCGGCTCGCACGAAAGCCGTTATGCCTGTTCATCTCTACGGTCATCCGGCGAACATGACGCCGCTCCTCGAACTCGCGCAAGACCATGATATTCATGTCATCGAGGACGCCGCCGAAGCGCACGGCGCAGAATACAAAGGCCAGCGCGTCGGCAGTATCGGCGACATCGCTGCCTTTAGTTTCTTCGGCAACAAAGTCGTCACCACAGGCGAAGGCGGCATGATTACGACAAACGACGCTCAGCTTGCGGATCAGGCGCGCCTTCTCAAAGGGCAAGGCATGGACCCGGAACGCCGCTATCATTTCCCGATTGTCGGGTACAATTACCGCATGACCAACCTTCAAGCCGCCATCGGTGTGGCGCAAATGGAGCGTATTGATTGGTTCATTGAAAGGCGGCGCGAAGTTGCCGCGTGGTACGACAACGCTTTGAAGAATCTTCCTGTTACGACGATGATGGAAGCGTCATGGGCAAAAAGCGTTTATTGGCTTTATTCGATTTGCATTCCAGAAGAGATTGATAGAGATTTGCTGATGACGCGAATGTTGGAAAGAGGCATTGAAACGCGCCCCTTCTTTTATCCCACACATCGACAGCCGCCGTACCGCCTCAATGCCGAAAATCAAACGTTTCCTGTGACAACGAAGTTGAGCGCGCAGGGACTTAGTTTGCCGTCGTCCGCGCGTATCTCCAAAGAAGAAGTTGCATACATTACCGATGCGCTCGGAGTATGCCTGCAAGCTGCGGCGAAAAGCTAATTAAAGAACTTTATGAGCGAAAATAACCTGACGATCCGCGCGCTTGGCGCTGAAGATGCGCCGTTGCTATCCGCAATGCTTCTTGCGCAGCCGCCGCGATATGCGCGCTTCTTTTATCCGTTCAGTTTCGACATCGCCGCCATCGCGGAGATTCTGCGAGACTGCGAAAAAGATGTTTACGAGGGAATGATTTGGGACGATAAACTCGTCGGTTTTTTTATGCTGCGCGGATGGGATGCAGGTTTTGAAGTTCCCGCTTACGGTTTGATAATAAGCAGAGATTATCGCGGTTACGGTCTGGAGATGTTGTCGCTTGAGGCTGCAAAAGTGATTTGCAATCTGCGCGGCGCAACCCGCATTATGTTGAAGATGCACCCAGACAATTTTTCCGCCAAAGGCATTGCACGCAAAATAGGGTTTGTTCTAACCGGAGTTGAAGCCGAAAGCGGCAACGCGATTTACCACTTTGATCTCACACCGCGCTCGAAAAAGAATCTTTGATGCGTCAAAGTTATTTGCAGTTTTGGATTTGCGATTGCAGGAAAACTCCTTTGCTTCAGTCAGACTTGGAATCCTTGCCTCGCGCGAGGCGTTTCTGGACAAGCAAAACTTCGGCGACTGATCCCAATAATTTTTGAACGATAGTCTTCGGCGGCCTTTGCGCTGCGTCCGAGGCGTGCATTCCGAGCTTTACGTGGACGACCTTGATAACCGCGAGCACTGTTTGATCCACCTCCTTTGTCGAATACCATGGATTGATCGCCACATGCACGCGCTTGTTTTCATCGCACCATGCTTCGATGTTTTCCATATCGACGGCGCGCGCCATTATTTCCGCGTCGGCTTCAAGTGGAAGTCCGAGTATGACGCTAGCGCGCTCATTGATGTCGAGCGTTGCACCGACGCCGACGGTTTCGCGCAGTCCGGCGTCCACGTCCGCGCTGATGGCAGCGAGCGCGGCGCGCGTCGCGTCCATCAATTGCTTCTGCGCTTGCGGCACTTTCGAGTTTTCGGGAACGGGATCGTTCGTTCCGTTCGCCATCACGAAAGGCACTTGCCACGCCGTTAATTTCGACCCCCGCACGGGAGGCCCGCCGTCAAAGGCGAGTTCTCAAAAGCCTTCCCATCGTCCACGCCAACGATTCATTGCCGAACCCTTCTTTCTTCGATTGCCAGTCTTTCGTGCCTGATGATTTTCAGATTATAACATGGCGGCTTTCATGCGCTTGCGACGGCGACATTGAAAGCTTCCGGTCAAATGCTAAACGGAGATTGCAAAAGTTCAATGGCATCCCGGCGCATACTTTTTACCTGCACTTGAAAGAGTGCGAATATCGTTTCAACAACCGGCATAAAAACTTGTATCGGGAGTTGCTCTCATTACTTGAAATACATCCGCTCTAAATAAGTTTTGCTACACTAGAGCCTAAAACATAAACGGATAATCGAACGTTGCGGGCGGCGATGGCTCAACCTTTGTCGCGCGGCGGCGGCAACGCTTGCAGTGGTTACGCACGCACGTTACTATGGCGGCTTTGTAGAAAGCGTGAATAAACGGAAGTTGTTTCAGACTAGCCTTTATCGAATAAAGATTATACGGTTTTTCTTTCGCTCACAACTCGATTGCCCTTCGGCGGCGAATTTCTCATGCAGCAAACAGTCAGCTTGATTATCCCCATCTTCAATGAAGCCCCGCACCTAAATCGTTTCCTCGACGGCATAGATAAACTACCGCTGCCGCTGCGAAAGGAACTCGTCATCGTCAACGATTGTTCGACGGATGATTCGGCGAAGATTCTGGCGAGCTATCGATTTCAATCGCCGGTTATTCTCCTCGATCAACCGCGCAACCAAGGCAAGGGAGCAGCGATCAGAACGGGAATACAACATGCCACAGGCGACTTTATCGGCATACAGGACGCGGATTTCGAGTATGACGTAAACGATATTCCGAGACTGCTCGCGCCGCTCGTCGAAGGCAAGGCGGATGTCGTTTACGGCTCACGGTTCAAGAAGAACAACGATCAGGTTCACCGCACGCTTCACTATCTCGGTAATCGAACGCTGACGATGCTCAGCAACATTATGAGCGGCCTGTACCTGAGCGATATGGAAACCTGCTACAAATTTTTTCGCGCCGACATAATCAAGAATATTACGCTCGAATCGAACCGCTTCGGCTTCGAGCCTGAAGTAACAGCGAAAATCGCGCGTCTGCAATTGAGGATTATGGAATTGCCGATCTCTTATTTTCCGCGCAAGTATCTCGAAGGAAAAAAGATTACATGGAAGGACGGGGTCGCCGCGCTCAGGCATATGTTCTACTTTAATTTGATAAGAAAACCCCACAACTATTTCCACGAAACGCTCCCCGATCATTACCGCGTCAAGGGAGAAAAATGGTTGTGAGTGCTTCGTCTCTCGAACATCGCTCGAAGACTACGCAAAGTTAATCCAGTGGAGCAGTCTGTTACCATCAGGCTTAGTCGGTAAACGAAAACAGGAGAATGTGCATGGCTCAACAATACGTTTATTCGTTCGGCGACGGCGCGGCGGAAGGGACGGGCGCGATGAAGGATACGCTCGGCGGCAAGGGCGCGGGACTCGCAGAGATGACGGCAGCCGGATTGCCTGTGCCGCCCGGCTTCACGCTCTCGACGGCGGCCTGCACGGTTTACGAAAGGGAACAAAGGCTCGGCGATGAGATTGAAGCGGAAGTAGAAAAAGCGCTCCTTAAATTGGAGAACTTGCAGAACGAGCGGCTCGGCGATGAAGAACGCCCGCTATTGGTTTCCGTGCGCTCCGGCGCAAAGTTTTCGATGCCCGGCATGATGGACACGATCTTGAACTTAGGCTTAAACGACAAGACCGTAATGGCGTTAATGCGGCGCACAGGCAACGAGCGTTTCGCTTGGGATTCCTACCGGCGCTTTATCCAAATGTTCAGCGATGTCGTGCTCAAAGTCGATAAGCATCTTTTCGAGCAGCGACTCGCGGCCTGTAAAAAGAGCCGCAATGTTGCGGAAGACACGGCCTTGAGTGCAGACGACTTGCGCGAACTCGTCGAAGATTTCAAGCGCATCGTCAGCGACAACACGGGCGGGCGGCCTTTCCCGCAAGACCCGCGCGAACAATTGCGAGAGGCGCGCGATGCCGTCTTTCGTTCGTGGAACAACGAGCGCGCGGTGCATTACCGGCGCATGAATAACATCACGAGCGCGCTCGGCACAGCCGTCAACGTGCAGAGCATGGTCTTCGGCAACATGGGCGAAACATCGGGGACGGGCGTCGGCTTCACGCGCAATCCTGCGACGGGCGAGCGCGAATTCTACGGCGAATTTTTAATTAACGCGCAGGGCGAGGATGTCGTCGCGGGCATTCGCACGCCGCTGCCGCTTCATCGCCTGCGTGAAGCGTTGCCGGACGTTTACGATCAACTGAAAACAATTACCAACCGGCTGGAAAAACATTACCGCGATGTGCAGGATTTCGAGTTTACGATTCAAGAAGGCAAACTCTTTATGCTGCAAACACGCTCCGGCAAGCGCACGGGGCTGGCCGCCGTTCGCATCGCCTGCGAGATGGTCGATGAAGGAATTTTATCCGCGCATGAATCTCTGACTAAAATCGATCCGGCGCTGCTCGATCAATTATTGCACCCGATGTTCGATCCGGCGGAGCGCATGAAATTTCCTGTGGTGGCGAGTGGCCTTCCATCATCGCCCGGCGCGGCGACGGGAAGCATCGTCTTCACGGCGGCGAAGGCCGTCGAGCAAGCGCGCAAAGGCTCGCGCGTAGTGCTTGTGCGCGAGGAAACAACGCCCGATGACATCGCCGGAATGGAAGCCGCGCAGGGATTTCTGACAGCGCGCGGCGGACAAACTTCGCACGCGGCAGTTGTCGGTAGGCAGATGGGAAAGCCTGCGGTGGTCGGCTGTGCCGCGCTGCACATAGACGAAGAAGCGGGGACGCTGACGATCACGGGCATCAGCAGCGTTGCCGAAACAATCGTGGTGCGCGAGGGAGCTGAACTTTCGATTGACGGCACGACGGGCGAAGTAATGATGGGCCTCGTGCCGACATCGGATTCCGAAGTGCTGCGCGTCGTGCAGGGCGAGATGCCAGCGGAAGACTCGGACGTTTATCGAATGCTTCAGCGCGTTCTCGCGTGGGCTGATGAAGTCAAGCGTTTGGGTGTTCGCGCCAACGCAGACATTCCGCGCGATGCGCGCGTGGCGCGTGCCTTCGGTGCGCGCGGCATAGGCTTGTGCCGCACGGAGCACATGTTTTTTGCCGCAGACAGATTGCCGTTTGTCCAGCGCATGATCGTCGCGGCGGCGAAGGGACGCGAGGGCATAGTGCGCCTCGGCGAATTAGAGAAGCGCGCGGATCGCTCACCTGTGGATGCCGTTTCTGTTGAAGTGTCTGCCGCGCACAAACATTACGATGAGCATATCGAAAGTTATCTGGGCGCGTTGCGTGCGTTGTTGCCGATGCAGCGGGCGGACTTTGCCGGTCTGTTTCGTGAGATGACGGGGCTGCCCGTGACGATTCGCTTGCTCGATCCGCCGCTTCACGAATTTTTGCCGAACCGTGACAACCTCGCGGATCAATTAAGGGACGCGCGCGCAGACGGGCGCTATCGTTGGGTCGAAGAACTCGAAGCGCTGCTGCGCCACATAGACGGTCTGGCGGAGATTAACCCGATGCTCGGACATCGCGGCGTGCGGCTCGGCATTACCTACCCGGAAATCACGGAGATGCAGGTGCGCGCCATCTGCGAAGCGGCGTGCGATGTGGCGGATGAAGGACTCGAAGCGAAGCCGGAGATTATGGTTCCGCTCGTCGGCACGACAAACGAACTAGCGCTTCAGCGGCAGTTGATCGAGCGCACCGCACGCGCCGTATTTGACGAGCGCGGGCGCGAAGTGGAATACAGCATCGGGACGATGATCGAACTGCCGCGCGCGGCTCTCGTCGCAGGCCAGATCGCCGAGCACGCGGACTTTTTTTCGTTCGGCACGAATGATTTGACGCAGACGACCTACGGCCTTTCGCGCGACGATGCGGGAACGATTATCACTGCCTACCAGCGGCTCGGCGTTTATGAGCAAGACCCGTTCGTTGTGCTCGACCGCGAGGGCGTCGGGCAACTCGTCGAGATGGGAACGCAGCGTGGACGTGCGACGCGTCCCGGCTTGAAGGTAGGCATCTGCGGCGAGCATGGCGGCGAGCCGTCGAGCGTCGAGTTTTGTCATTCGATCAATCTGGATTACGTGTCGTGCTCGCCTTACCGCGTGCCGATTGCGCGGTTGGCGGCGGCGCGCGCGGCGCTTGCTGAACGCGAAAGAGATTTATCAAAAGACAGCAGCCAACCTGAAGGCTGACTATCAGTGATTGAAATTTAATGTTGGAGCAGAGTGCGATGTAACTCCTGATTTACGCATTGCGGGCGAGGGAAGCAGGCTCAATCTTCTGTGGGCATTTGATTGATAATTTTCATTGTTTTGACGCTCACCGTGCAGACGCGCCGGAGCAAATCGATGACGGTTTCCTTGTAGTCGGCGAAGCGATAGGAATTGAATTTCTCGCGGATGGTCGCATCCTGCGGTTTCTTTTCCTTATATTGATCGAGAATCCATTCGAGGGCGGAGCGATTGCCGAGCTTGTATTCCCAAGCGGACGACGGCACGCCCTGCAGCGTTGTTTCGGAATCGAGTTCGATTGTGCCGCTTGTCTTGTCGGCCTTTAACTTCGGGCGCGGCGTGGAGTTTGTTTTGGCGTGGACTATTTTCAGTTTGAAGGGCTTTGCGGTTTCATAGTCGATGTGCAGAATCATCAGCTCTTTGCCCCACGCCGCCCATTGCCGGAAATCCGCGTAGAAGGGCAGGCGCGGAAATTCCCGCTTGAGATTGAGTTCGTATTTTCGGCGATACGCGGGATGATGCAGGACGGCGTAGGTGTAATGAAAAATATCTTCGCGCGTGATGCGCTTGTCTTTGTAATGCTCACGAAATTGCATCAAGCCCCAATCTGTAATGTTGTCGTGGCGTTCGCCGTTCGCGTCATAACGATAAAGCGGAAGGGTTTTAGTTCCACTTGCAGCGTTGCTCAATCCGTTTAGGTCATTGACCAAGTTGAATGCTAAAACAGAAAAAGGAACAACGGTGTCCAAGCCTATATATCCAATACATATATTTTCGTCAGTCTTACCGATTGGGAAAATACTGCCCTGCTGATAAATTCTGTGAGTAATAATTCTGTCGAAATAAGTCCACCGTTTGACATAAGGTCTATACAGCGAAAGTTTTATTTTGTCCTCATTAAAAACTAACTTTGAATTTCTTTTGAAATGCGTGAGAATTTCAGAAGTAAATTTGATTGTTGTGTCATTAAAAGCAGATTGGTTGCCTAATTCTAGATAAGCCTTCTTGCTTCTTTCGTAATAGTCGCAAAAGAATTTAACTTTTTTCTTCAAATTCTCCTTGTCAATATCATAATTCCAAATATCTCTTGCGGTAAGAACGCCCAAAGAATACAACTCGAAAATCGCTCCATCTTCTTTATTACCTGTCTTCACATCTTTACTTACTAAAGGGAGTAGCGACTCGAAATTTGTATCAGCAAGATTCAGCCAATTGTGTTCCTTGCTTGGCGTGATTCGTTCAAACGAAATTGACGACAACGAATTTTCTCCGAACCATTCGAGCTTTGTTTCTTTGCGCCAGAAATCGTCCATCGTAACGTAATGAATACGGCACGGCTGCTTTTCCTTCTTCGCCTTCTTCACCAGAAACATCAAAGCAACGCCCGTTTGAATCCCGAAAACATTGTGCGATGTTCCGGCGATCTTCGGATTGGCGCGCACGTCCGAACGCGTGTCGATGATATAAGCGTAATCGAAATCGTCTTCAACGCTTTTGCGAAAACCGTCGAACGTGCGGCTATCTATAAAGCTGCGATTCGTCACAAACGCCAGCACGCCGTTCTCGTCGATCCTATCCATCGACCAGCGATAAAAGCGCGCGTACATATCATAGACTTTCGTTTTCTGCGCCGTTGAGTTTTTAACGAAAGTGTCTTTGATGCGCCGGTCAATTTCCTTGTAATCGCGGTTGCGGTTGAAGTCGTTAAAGTTCGCTTGATTCGCGTTGTAAGGCGGGTTGCCGATGATGACGGAGATTTTGCGCTCGTTTTGATTCACGATGCGCGCGGCGTTCTCCGAGCTTATGCCGAACATCATGCTTTGCTTGCCGAGGTAGTCGAGCGCGGCGGTGTTGTCGAGCGTGTCAACGAAGCAAATGTTTTTGAACTCTTTGTATTTGCCGATCTTCTGCTGATACGTGTATTCGATGTTGAGGTTGGCGATGTAGTACGGGAGTATGGCGACTTCGTTGGCGTGTATCTCGTGCTCGAATTTGTGCGGCAGATACTGCGCCGGGATATGCTCGATCAGTTCCGCGACGAACGTTCCCGTGCCTGTCGCGGGGTCTAAAATCTCCACATTCTTTTCCGCCAGACTCGTGTTGAAATATTTCTCCAAAAGGTAATCCGTGCTCTCGATCATAAACCGCACGATCTCGTTCGGCGTGTACACCACGCCCAGACGGTCTGCGCCCTTCGGGTTATAAACCTTATAAAAGTTCTCGTAGATGTTCTTCAGAAACTTTTGCTTTTCGTGATGATCCGCGATGCCGGAAGCAGCGTCTCTGATCGTGTCGTAATAGCTGCGTATATTGCCCAGATAATTCTGCCGCACGGCGCGCGTCATAAACATGCCGATAACGCTTTCGAGTTCGCGCGCGATATTGTTGTTCTGTAGAAAACCGGAATCACCGAAAATGTTGTTGAAAATATCTTCTGTCAGGATGTGCTGAATTATCATCTCGCGCACATCTTCGAGCGTAATCTCCGGGTTGATTTCCGTCCGGCAGTTCATCCAAAACTCGTCGCGCTTGGCGATGAAATCCTTGTTCGTGTCGGCTTCGGTTTGAATCAACTCGCGCAGGCTCTGCACAATCGTCGGCACGTCTTCCGTGAACTTCACGAGCGCCTTATTGAACTCGCGGACTTGCGGCGGCTCGAAGTTGACGAAGGCGTGCAGAATCCCTTCGAGCAATTCCGCGTCCTTCATCGAAACGCGCATCACCTGCGCGTTCTCCTGAAACAGCACAGCCGTCTCGCTGTCCTCGAAAAGCGTGTTCGCCAGCGGATAGCCCTTGTCGATCTTCGACTGAATTTCCCTGTCGATGTCGTCCTTGATGTCCTTGCTTTCCCAGTAACCGAAATCGAGGCGCAGGGCGTTCTTCAACGCGCCGTCGGGAATAATGTTCGTTCCCTTCGCGCTCTTAATCGCTATCTTCGGCACCAGCATCAAATTGCGCCGCTCGGCATAGGAATTCACCAACTGTATAAAAGCGTGCTCGACGGTCGTTTCGTTGCGGCTGCCGCCGAAGCGAATCGTTTCTTCAAGTTTGTTGTAGTAGTTATTGAGAAGTTGTTTGGACATGAGGTTTCAAGAACGACTCGCGTGAGATGACTTAAAGACAGCCGCACAAACCTTGAGCGGCTGTCGCTGCGCAATCGAATACCATGACGCATGGAACTTCCGAACACATGCGATACGCGACGGCTAGCCGCGTTTCTTTTCCGGTTTGGCGGTGAATCCGCGACTGTCCGGCGTGTTCTTCTTGGCGGAAAAATCCTGCGGCGGCGCGGCAGTTTTTACCTTCTCTGCGATCTCTTTCTGAATCGCTTCCTTTAATCGCTTTTTGGCTTTTTTATTCATAATGCGGATTATAGCTTACACCCTGAAATATTCGTCAGGCGTCGAGGGGCAGTGTCAAAAGAGGAAGGGGAATCGCCGCCCGCGCTCTTTCCGTGTCCGGCATCGGCGACGAATTTTTCCAAATAAAGTTTTGAGATTCGTGCCGGATAATGTTAGAGCATAGTCAGCATTCAACAACAATTCAAGAGGAGCACAGTTTATGCAGCATACGACAGCGTCGGTCTGGATAACTACGCAGTGATGCTTGTCTATGTCGCTTTTGTCGTCGGCATAGGTTTCGCTCTGTCCGCGAATTCGGGCGCGCGGGCGGCGTGTATATCGAGATGCCGGTTGACAATGCGATGCGGCGGAAATGGTCTCGCCGCGCCGGTCGTTAGCCTCGTCGTTCAATAAATATAAGAGTTCGGTTTATAGATACGAAGGCGTGCGAAGGTCTGAATGATATATGAGAATAACTGACATTGCAGAATACTTTGCCGCGCACGCGCGCGTGGTCGAGCAGAGTCTCAAGGAATTGCAAGCGCCTGCCGATGAGGTCGCGCGCGTTTTAGTCGAAGCCTTGAGGAATGGAAAAAAAGTCTTGGCTTTCGGCAACGGCGGCAGTGCTTCACAGGCAAGCCATTTGGTCGCTGAATTGTTGGGACGATTCAGTATGACCAGACAACCGTTTCCGGCAATTGCTCTGGCGAGCGATGCTGGCACGGTGACCTGCATCACCAACGACTTTAGCTATGAAGTGCTTTTCGAGCGGCAACTTCAAGCGTTGGCGCAGGCAGGCGATGTGGCGTTCGGCTTCACTACCAGCGGGAAATCTGAAAACATAAGGCGCGGTCTGGCAATGGCTCGAGAGCGCGGAGCGATTGCGATTGCCGTGACGGGCGCAGCCGGATTGATTGGTGGAACGGCAGATTACATGCTGGCAGTTCCGAGCGATGTGACTGCTCATGTTCAGGAAGTTCATTTAATGCTGCTGCATATATGGTGCGCTTATCTCGATGAGCGGTTGGGACAAGATGAACATCGGGATAAGTTGATTATTTAGGCAAGTCAGCCATTTAAGGAAGGGGATTAGAGGTCTCGCGTTCGTCGATTATCCGGCGCAACGTGCGGACGGATCAGCAGTGCCGCAGATTGACCAAACGAATCGGCGCGGAGCGTCTTATCGAACGCGTTTCAAATCCGGCGCTGCGCTCTATAAATTGAATACTAATGCCATTACAAAATTACGCTCTGAAACGCACACAGACAGGCTTAGGCTTGTTTACCTTGCAAGCTATCGCGCCGCGAAAACGGATCATTCAATACGTCGGCCCCGTGATAGATGCCGCAGAAGTAAAACGAAAGGGAGGCAAATACTTGTTTGAAATAGACGAGGAATATGCCATCGACGGCAGCGCGCGGAGCAATATCGCCCGCTATATTAATCATTCGTGCCGCCCGAATGCGGAAGCCTTCGTTACCGGCAAAAGGATATGGATTTGGTCAAGGAAAATTATCCGTGCGGGCGAAGAAATTACCATCGACTACGGCACAGACTACTTTGACGAACACATCGAGCCGAAAGGCTGTCGATGCAAAAAATGCGCGGCCTAACGATTACTTTAAGACGGAAAAAGATATGCACGGAAATCCTATAAATTCCTCGCAAGCGAAAATCGACGCCGTGACGAAGGAAGACGCAATCGCTTCACGAGCCTAAAGATCGTAAGTTCACGAGCTACACGACGCGCGACGGGCTTTTCGACAGCGGCGTGTTTCAAATTCTCGAAGACAAGCGCGTGAGGGCAATGAAGCTCTGCAAGTTTGTCAGCAATATCAGGGAGTGCCGGATTTGCTTCTTACGGATGTCGTGATGCCGCAGATGAACGGGCGCGAGGTGGCGCAACAATTAATTAGAGTTGATGCCGTCGCTGCGCGTCTTGTTTATGTCGGGCTATACGGACGATGCGATTGTGCATCACGGCGGGCTCGATGAAGGAGTTTCCTTTATCGAAAAACCTTTCACCCCCGACAGTTTGTTGTCTAAGGTGCGCGAAGTTCTCGACGCGAAGTGAGACTCGGCGAGCGCTGTTTTCTTTTATCAGCGTCGGGCAATTAAGATTTAACAATGCGGGTAAGGCAGGCATGAACGCGCGCGGTTAATTGCGGGCTTGTAAAGGGCTTCGCTAAATAATCCGTTGCCCCTGCGTTGAAGGCTTGGCGGATGCTGTTCTCATCGTCCATGCCGGTCAGCATCAGCACGGGTATGTGCGCTGTCTTAGCATCTGCGCGCAAAGCCTTCAGCACCTCCAAGCCATTGAGCTGCGGCATCATAAAATCGAGCACCAGCAAATCCGGTATTTCCTTACTAATGAGTCGAAGCGCTTCTTCTCCGTCGGCTCCCTCGGAAAGTTTATAACCCTGACGCAGCAGCACGCTTTTCGTCATCAAACGCAAAGCATAGTCATCGTCCACGACGAGAATGTGCAATGCAGAAGGAATCACGCCGGTAGGAACAACGACAGTCACAGGCTTCGGCTGCCGTTCATTGTTCGGCTCGATAACGGCCGTGTATCCCTCATAAGCGCAGAAAACATCTATATCAGAACCACAACGACGGGCTACCTCGCGCGCCTTTTCTTCAAGCTCTGTTAAAAAGGCGTCGTTATGTGTGGGATCATGGTGTGTTAAAGCCAATCGGCGCACGCCTGCTGCCGCCGCAATCTCGACCACATAATCATACGGGCTATGTCCCCAATTTTTTTTTGCGCTGTATTCTTCGGGCGTATATTGCGCGTCGTGTATGACTAAATCGGCATCCGCCATAAACCTTGCATGGCGGCGATCACCTTCATGCAAAATCGAATCGACGTGTCCCGGTTCAGCGCCGCTGCGCCAGAGAGTTCCGGCAAACGGTTCGTGATCGGTTATGTAAACGACCACCACGCCGTCGCACTCTATTCTATAACCCAGAGTCAAAGCGGGATGGTGCGGAAATTGTGTGGAGATTCTCGTATTGGCGATGGTGTGGGTGCCTTCATCCAGATCATGATAGTCGATGGTGGCGGGCAGTTGCGACAGTTCGACTGGAAAGTATGCGAACTCCATCTGGCCTGTGAGAATATCCTGTAAAGAGCGCTGCCCTCCTTTGGGAGCATAGACATCTATCTTATTGCCGGGAATAAAGGCTGGCGCAAAAAAAGGAAATCCCTGTATGTGATCCCAATGCGTATGGCCGAGCAGCAAGGATGCGCTGATTGCCTTCGTCGCCGTCGCTAATAACTCTGCGCCGAGCGGCCTTACGCCCGTGCCGCAGTCGAGTATCAGTGTTTCTCCTGCGCTCGTCGTTACCTCGACGCACGAAGTATTCCCGCCGTAATGAAGTGTCGTCGGCCCCGGCGTCGCAATGGAGCCTCTTGTTCCCCAGAAACGTAGCTGCATTAATCGTCGCTCCTTCGGAATCCGCATCCCAATTGAAAAACGAGGGGATTTGCTAAAACTATTTAACGCTGGCGAGTAATGTCATTATACACTTTATTGCAGAGTGCCTTCGCGCAAGTTTCCGGCAATCCGGCGGCGTGTTATTTCAAGTTTATGGGTAAGCGGAGCGGCGCGACGGTTTGGAAACGGCGCGGTGCCGATTTTCTTGACAAAAGCACGCGCCGCCGTGATATAAACACACCTCAAGCGAGTATATTATTTAATGATTAGCGGTTAGGTGGTTCCGAATTCTATTGCTTGGATGTTTGAGTTTTGTATTTGTTCGGCCATATACGAGATTGCTTTGATAGTCATTCCTCATTTCCAAGATTAGCTGCAAGCCTTTTAGTGTAATACCTTATCGGTTCGTCTCGGCGTGTCGGTGTTTAGTAAAGCGAGAAAATTTTGATCGAAGAAGCGTTGCTCTTTGTGTCAAAGGTTCATTCTTCAAATCGCCGGATGGCAAAGAGGATTGGATTCTGTATCACGCCAATAGCGAATCACATCAGGGATGCGGCAGATTTCGCTCGCCGCGTGCGCAGCGATTTACGTGGAAAGCCGACGGCACACCGGACTTCGGCGCGCCTGTGTCGATTAATACCCCGATACCTAAACCTTCCGGCGAAGATAAGCGAACAGGAAAAATCAAATGAAGTTAATCGTTCTGGCAGCAGGCTACGCCACGCGTTTGTATCCGCTCACCCTCAATCAACCGAAGCCGCTACTGACCGTCGCGGGAAAGCCTATGCTAGAGCATGTGCTGGACAACTTAACTACGATTGATGACATTGACCGCATCTACATCGTTACTAACAACAAATTCGCCGGTCACTTTCAGCGTTGGTCGGAAGCGTATCGTGCCGGTGAAATTAAATCCGATATTACAATCGTCAACGACGGCTCGACAGATGATACGAACAAGTTGGGCGCGATTGGTGATTTGCGTCTCGTGTTGACGAAAGAGAAAATCGAAGACGATCTAATCGTGGTCGCGGGCGATAATCTTTTCAGCCACAGTCTAAAGGAATTTTCTACTATCTGCCGCGAGAAAAACGCGCCCGTGCTGGCTGTTTATGACGTGGGGAATCTAGACGAAATCAAAAAATATAATGCGATTGAAACCGACGGTGACGGTCGCATTACGTTCTTTGAGGAGAAGCCGCAGCATCCCAAAAGCACTTTGACGGGAATCGCGCTTTACTATTACCCGAAGTCCGCGCTATCGCTCATAGAGCAGTATGTCGCTGAAGGAAACAACCCGGATCAACCGGGACGTCTCGTCGAATGGATGTACAAACGCACCCCGTTCTATACTTGGCTTGTGCCGGGCATTTGGTACGACGTGGGGTCTAAGGAAACATTGGAAGAAGCGAATCGGATTTTCGCGTCGAAGCCGTAAAAGCTTTGCCGAAGAGTTCACCGCCCGATTAACTTTCAGATATACGTGCCGGATAAATTTTTCGGCGCAGAATAAGTTGATAATCAAATCGTGAAACGTATTTACAGAGCACTGCTGATCTTCTGCGTGCTCGTTCACACCGCACCGCCAATTAGTAACGAATTGCTTTTCGCTCAACAGCCTCCTCCTGCGCAAACTAATCAACGCACAGGCAAAGCTTACGGCGGCGCGGACACCGTGCAAAAACCGCCGCCGCCAGTTTCGCAAGGCCAATCTCCCGTTACCTTCATAGACATCACGACGCAATCCGGCATCGGCTTTCATCACGAAGCTTCACCCACTTCGCAGAAGTATTTGATGGAAACGATGGGCGGCGGCGTGGCCGCGATTGACTACGACAACGACGGGCGCATGGACTTATTCTTTACTAACGGTGCGCGCCTCGATGATCCGATGCTGAAAGGCGCGATGCCCGATAAGCGCGACCCGAAATATTGGAATCGCTTGTATCATCAGAAAGCAGACGGCACATTTGAGGACGCAAGCGTCAAGGCAGGAGTGAGCGATCCGCAAAAGTATTACGGATTATCTTCGGCCTTCGTTCATATTAACGAAGATAAACTGCTCGATTTGATTGTCGTCAACGATTCGACGCCGAAGCAGCTTTATATCAATAAAGGCGACGGCACGTTCGAGGAAGTCGGCTATCAATCCGGCGTTGCGCTGAACGAGAACGGCCGCGAGCAGGCGGGCATGGGCTTGGGCGTCGGCGATTACGATAACGACGGGCGCGTTGATTTCTACATCACAAACTTTTCGGATGATTCCAACACGCTCTATCACAATGACGGCGAAGGCAATTTCACGGATGTCACTGCGCAGGCCGGTCATGGCGAAACGACGCTGCCGTTTCTCGGCTGGGGAACAAGCTTTCTGGATTTTGATAACGACGGCTGGAAGGATATTTTAGTGGTGAACGGGCATGTGTATCCGGGCGTTGACGAACACCAGTGGAGAACGAGTTTCGGGCAGCAGCCGCTTTTATTTCGCAATCTCTCGAACGGCAAATTCGAGCGCGTCGCAGCAGCGCCCGGCAGCGGCCTCGCCGAAGCATGGTGCAGTCGCGGTCTCGCCGTAGGGGATTTGGATGGCGACGGGCGGCTCGATGTCGTCATCAATAATATGGACGGGCAGCCCGCAATCCTGCGCAACGTGACGAAGCCGGAGCGCCGCTGGCTGGAAGTGCGCTTGATCGGAGATGCGGGAAAACATAGTCCGCGCGATGCGACGGGAGCAATCTGTTACGTCACGACGGGCAAATTGCGCCAACGCGCGGACGTCGTGAGCGGCGCGAGCTATGCTTCGCAAAGCGACATGCGGCTTCATTTCGGATTGGGCGACGCGACGGCAATAAACAAGCTGGAAGTGCAGTGGCCGGACGGCGCGCTGGAAGAAGTAAAAGTACCCGGCGTAGATCGCGTGCTGACCATTTTTGAAGGCAAAGGCGTTGTCAATCATTAAAGCATCTGCGCTTTCACATAGCGCAACGCAAAGAGACAACGGGGAAGTACCTTACGGCGATCATTACTGCTCTATTGCTGCATACACGCGCGACAACTTTCACTAAACCGAGTATCGCTTCTACCGGCATTGTCCCCTATAACTGTCATCATAATCCTTCCGGCGCAAGTAGCAGATGTGCGCTTCGGCTCAAGCAATAATCAATCAAGCAGTATTCAGCATTATTATCCCCGTCGGAAAGGGCTAAAGTATTCATAGTTAGCTGGCAGCGCTTCCGCATACGCACGTTTGATACCTCTTTCTCCGTTTTTAATTCCCGCCGGTTCATCAATACATCAGTAGCGCGATGAAACCCGATCCTGTAAAGCGCGCCTGAAACTATAAGAATTTCTGAGCGCAATTTTTTTACTTTTCTACTATGTCGGGAATAAATCCGCCTGCGTCAAGCATCACCATAGCAGTTCGATTAACTGATCGCAGTGGGTCAAGGAAATTCGCGCGAAAGCGAATTATAAATCGTCAGTGATGAAGAAACTTTGACTAACACTGCCGTCAATTATCAATTAAGCAGCAATGCATAATTCAAGCAGACCTAAAGGAAAAGATATGAAAATCAAAACAATTCGTTTGGCAATCGTCGCGCTGGCTTTTGTCGCTTTGCTTACGCCGTTCATGACGACGAATGCGCGGAATTCTGCGGTCAAAAAGAAAAGCGCCAAACAGACAGTCGTCCTCCTGCACGCAGACTGGTGCGGCGCGTGCAAAAAACTTGCGCCGATACTTGCCGACCTCAAACAGCAGTACGGCGACCGTCTCAATTTTGTTGAACTCGATGTGACGAACGAAGAAACGACGGCGCAGGCCGCCAAGACCGCGCAGCGACTCGGCATCGGCAAATTTTTTGAAACCAACAAAAAGAAATCATCGCTCGTCGCCGTCGTCGGCAAAGGCGGTAAGGTGCTGTTCCAAACTCATTACAGCACGAATCCTAAGGGCAGCTTCGAGCGCGAAACTTACACGCGCGCCTTCGACGCGGCAATTGCCAAAGGCTGATACGCGCAACACTATCGAAGGCGGCAAAGGGGGCGTGCCGTCTTCAGTGGAGCGCGGCGGCGCGATGGCACGCCGCATTCCGCTTGCTTGAAAATCTGGCAAGCGTGAAACACGCCGCGCTCCAATTTCTTTTAATACTCTACGCAAAGGATAAAGACGATGAACGGCATCGCTGCCAACCTTCAAGAATATTTGAGAGCGGGTTCGCTGCTCGCGTATCCGGCAGCTTTTTTAGCCGGACTGCTCATCAGCTTTACGCCGTGCGTTTATCCAATCATTCCGATTCAACTCGGCTTCATCGGCGGGCAGACTGCGCGTATGAATGCCGACGATGCGGGAGCGCGCGGCATCAGCGCGCGCGGCTTCAAGCTCTCCGTGCTGTTCGTCACGGGAATGGCAATCGTTTATGCCGCGCTCGGCGCGTTCGCTTCCCTGACGGGAACGCTGTTCGGCATTTGGGCGGCGAGTCCATGGACGTACATCTTGGTGGGCAACATCGTGCTCTTGCTTGCGCTCTCGATGCTCGACGTATTCACCTTGCCGACGCCGCAATTTCTTTCGAGCTGGAATCCGGAGCGTAAAGGCAACGGCTATCTTTCGGCGGTGCTGGTCGGCGCGGCGTCCGGCCTCGTCGTCGGCCCCTGCACGGCTCCGGCGCTCGGCGCAGCATTGGCTTACGTCGGCGCGCAGGCCAATGTCTTCTTCGGCACGACGATACTCTTTACGTTCGCGTTCGGCATGGGCGCGCTGATGATCGCGCTCGGCACGTTCAGCGGCGCGCTCGCCGCGCTCCCGCGTTCGGGCGCATGGATGGAGAAAGTTAAGAAAGGCTTCGGCGTCGTGATGATGTTGCTGGCCGAGTATCTACTGCTCGAAGCGGGCAAGCGATTGGTTTAACGGCAGCGCGGCGCGAACAAACGAGCATCGCGCGCGGGAAAGAAGAAAAAGAAAGATGATAAGGAGAAAGAATCATGAGTAAAGCAAAAGCAATCGTGCTGGGCTGCGCGTTGTTCGCAGCCTTGATCGGTTTGATTGGCTGCGCGGCGAACAACCGCGCGACAAGCACGACAGCAACGGGCACGACGACGACGCAAACGGCAGCCGACGCGACAACGAAGCAGACGGCGGCAATCGACACCGCAACAGAGGCGCGCGGCACATCTGTCGGCAATCTCGCGCCGGAGTTTAAGTTGGCGCAGACAAACGGCGCTGAAGTCTCGCTCGACAGTTTGCGCGGCAAGCCCGCCGTGATCGTGTTCTGGACGGCGTGGTGTCCGTTCTGCAAAGAGGAAGCGCCGCACATCAATGAACTCGCGGCGAAGTATGAACCGCGCGGCGTGCGCGTGCTCGGCATCGACATACAGGACAGCGAAGCGCGCACGGCGGGCGGCATACGCGACTTCGGCATCAAGTACGCCGTCGCGCGCGACGCGGACGCGAGCATTGCGAAGGCTTACAAAGTGCAGGGTACACCGACCATCATCTTCTTGAACAAGGACGGCGTCGTGCGCTACACAGGCAACGAACTGCCCGCAGACTACGCCGCGCAACTGGATGCGCTGCTCTGAAATAGTTGGCATCGAGACGAGAAACAAATAGCAGGGGCAACCACAAGCGGATTTCCCGCAGATTGAACGGCATTCAATCTAACGGGCAGGAACAATCCGCTGCCCCTACGATTTATTTGATAGGACACGTGCAATCGCAAACGGCTATAAGTGACAAACAAAGCCGATTCAAATGTTCTTTCGGAAGAGGGAGCTAAGCGATAACAAATGACTACGAGAACCGTAAGGAAGGTTGCGGAAGGGAAGGCTGCGAATGTCGAGCGGCAAAGGCTCGCGGAAGACTCGCAGCGCGAATACAACTGGAAGCGTTGGGGGCCTTATCTGAGCGAGCGGCAGTGGGGAACGGTGCGCGAGGATTATTCGGCAAACGGCGATTGCTGGAACTATTTTCCGCACGACCAAGCGCGTTCGCGCGCCTTTCGCTGGGGCGAAGACGGATTGCTCGGAATCACAGACCGTGAATGTCGTCTCTGCTTTGCGCTCGCTTTGTGGAACGGGCGCGATCCGATTTTGAAAGAGCGTTTGTTCGGTCTCACCAATAACGAAGGCAATCACGGCGAAGACGTTAAAGAGTGCTACTTCTATCTGGACTCGACGCCGACGCATTCCTATATGCGCGCTCTCTACAAATATCCGCAAAGCGAGTTTCCTTACCAACAACTAATCGAAGAAAACAAGCGGCGCGGAAAGAACGAACCGGAATTTGAACTGACCGACACAGGCATCTTCGACGAGCAGCGTTACTTCGATGTCTTTGTCGAGTACGCGAAAGCTTCCGCCGACGACGTTCTGATTCGCTTGACGATTGCCAACCGCGCAATGGACGCGGCGACGCTTCACGTCTTGCCGACGCTCTGGTTTCGTAACACTTGGGCATGGGGACGCGAGGGCGAAGGGTACTGGCCTCAGCCGCGCATCACGCGCGCGGGCGACCATAAGCTTTCCGCCGAACACTCGACGCTCGGAAAATTCCGTTTTGAAGTTGAACCGCACGAAGCTGACAGTGTCGCGGCGAACGGCGTGACGGAATTTCTGTTCACAGACAACGAAACCAACGCGCAGCGTCTCTACGGCAGTGAGGCACGCGCGCCGTATGTCAAAGATGCCTTCCACGAACTGCTCATTAATGGACGGCAAGATGCGGTGAAGGAAGAAGCATCTGGAACGAAAGCCGCCGCGCATTATGCGCTTGAAATTCCGGCGCAGGGCGAGGTGACGCTGCGTTTGCGTCTGCGCGCAGAAGATGATGATGATGATGAAGCGGCAGGCGGCGAGGCGTTTGCAGAGCAGTTCGATGAAATCTTTGCCGCGCGCAAACAGGAGTGCGATGAGTTTTATAAGGAATGCGTCGCGGCTGAAATCTCCGAAGACGCGCGTCAAGTAATGAGACAAGCCTACGCCGGTCTTTTATGGTCAAAGCAGTTTTATCAATTTGTAGTTAAGGACTGGCTCGAAGGCGATCCCGGACAGCCCGCGCCGCCCGCTGAACGCAGTGACGGGCGTAATCACGATTGGAATCACCTCTTCAGCCGCGACATCGTTTCGATGCCGGACAAGTGGGAATACCCCTGGTTCGCCGCATGGGACTTGGCCTTTCACATGATCTCGTTTGCGAAAGTCGATATGGAGTTTGCGAAACAGCAATTGCTGCTTTTTTCGCGCGAGTGGTATATGCACCCGAACGGTCAGCTTCCGGCTTACGAATTCGCCTTCGGTGACGTCAATCCGCCGGTTCATGCGTGGGCGGCGTGGCGCATTTACAACATGGCCGACGAGCACAAGCGTGACCGCCTTTTTCTCGAAAGAGTATTTCAGAAGTTGATGCTCAATTTCACATGGTGGGTGAATCGCAAAGACCCGGAAGGCAAACACATTTTCGCCGGAGGCTTTCTCGGCCTCGATAACATAGGCGTCTTCGACCGCTCGCAGCCGCTGCCGCACGGCGTGCTCGAACAGGCGGACGGCACGGCATGGATGGCTTTCTACTGCGCGACGATGCTTTCGATGGCGCTCGAACTCGCGCGCGAAAACCCTGCGTATGAAGACATCGCATCGAAGTTCTTCGAGCACTTCGTTGATATTGTAGACGCGATGAATAAACTCGGCGGGACAGGATTGTGGAACGAAGATGACGGCTTTTACTATGACAGCCTAAGGATCGACGGAAAAACTTTACCGCTCAAAGTTCGTTCGATGGTCGGGCTTATTCCGCTCTTCGCCGTCGAAAATCTAGAAGAAGATTTGATTCAAAGTCTGCCCGGTTTCAGCAAGCGTATGAACTGGTTTTTGGAGAATCGCGGCGATCTCGCGCAGCATATTTCATACATGGAACTCGGCGAAAAGAACTCGCACAAACACCGCCTGCTGGCGGTTCCTTCGCGCGAGAGATTAACGCGCGTGCTGCGTTATGTCTTAGACGAAAGCGAATTTCTCTCGCCTTACGGCATCCGTTCGTTGTCACGTTTTCACAAAGAGCAACCGTATGTGCTGCGCGATGAACGCATGGAATACCGCGTCGAATATACGCCGGGCGAATCGAACTCGAGTCTTTTCGGCGGCAACTCAAACTGGCGAGGCCCCATTTGGTTTCCGCTCAATTATTTGCTGATCGAATCGCTCGGGCGTTATCACCACTTTTACGGAGACAACTTCCGCGTCGAGTGCCCCGTCGGTTCCGGGCAATTGCTGAACCTCGCCGAAGTCGCCGCCGAACTGAACTCGCGCCTTGCCAGCCTCTTTCTTCCAGACGAGAACGGGCGATGCGCATGGCACGGTCTCGACGAACGATTTGCGCGTGATCCGCATTGGCGCGGCCTCACGCTGTTTTATGAATACTTTCACGGCGACACGGGAGAGGGCTTGGGCGCGAGCCACCAGACAGGCTGGACGGCGCTCGTCACGCGCTGCATTGAAGACCTCGCAAAGATGAAGCAAACGGGAAATTAACAGATAATCGAACCCTTAAATTAATTTCACACACCGCTTGTAACATCAGCGATCAAGTGAACGGCTTGTTTAGGCAGCGAAGCTTTTCGCCTTGCGCCATGCTTAAAAGTTTTCGACAAACCGCGCCCGAACCGGAGCCTGTAAACATCTGGGAAAGCTTCGAGGCGGAAGCGATGCCGCATCTGGACAGCCTTTTCCGCATCGCTATGTGGCGCGCGCGCGACCGCGCCATCGCCGAAGACCTCGTGCAGGGAACGCTGATTGAAGCATTGAAGTCTTTTCATCGCTTTGAACCGAACACAAATTGTCATGCATGGCTTGTCACGATCATGTCGCATATAGAGAGCAAGCGGCGGCGCAAGTTGTCGCGCGTGCAATCCGTCAGCGGCGAGGAAGAACGCATCAGCGAGACGCTTGCTTACGAAGAGCCGACGCCCGAAGGCTTGACGGACGAAGAAGTGCTCGCCGCGCTCGCGCGCATTCCGGCGCATTACAGTCAGATAGTGATGCTCGCCGATGTCGAAGATCAGTCGTATAAGGAAATCGCCGACGCCCTGTCGATTCCTCTCGGCACGGTGATGTCGCGGCTCAGTCGCGGGCGCAAGTTATTGCGCGCCGAACTAGCCGACTACGCGAGCAGCCACGGCATCAAACGCGCCCGACAGGTGCAGTAAGCTTTACGATGAGATTGGCGAATGACGAAGGGCGGCGCGCGTTGAATTGCTGTTTATCTGCGGGTTGTCATGCGAGTTCCGCGAGTTGTTCCCGAAAACGGCTCTTCAAAAAATCCGGCAAGGCTTCGAGCTGCACGGCGCGGCGTAGTGTTGCCGCATCATCCTTGTCCCAAAAGAAAAGCCGGTTGATGTCGGCGATGGTGACTTCGCCCGCGCCGCGTTTGATTAACTCTAACTCATCTCCCGCCCCGACCAAGCCTTCTTCCAGCACGCGCAGATAAAAACCCGTCCGACGGCTCTGGTGAAAACGCTTGATGATGTCAGCGCGCCCGAACCTTAGCCCGAGTTTGTAGCACGGCATACGCGGCTGCACGACGATGACCCGCGCCGCGCCGACGCGAAACTCGTCGCCGGTATTGACCGTTGATTCATTGAGTCCGGTTGTCATGAAGTTCTCGCCGAACATCGCGTAAGGCAAGTCCATCAACGGCAGTTCGGCGCGCCACAAAGGGTAATGCTCTGCGGGGTAAGCATAGACTGCTTTGTCGCGCCCCGTTGAGGTTTCACGCTTCCGCGCGCGCGATGTGAGCCGACACGACGTGCGCGAGGTTGCGCGCGATTGATAAATTGTCGGCTTCCGTCAAGTCAGAGACGACGAAAACAGTGTGCCGCTTCGTCCCGAAACATGAGACTCGATAGCCGTCCATCTGCGAACATAATATGGCCTGACCCTGCGCGTCTCCGGCCTTGCCGTCGGTTTCCGCCACCAGCAGGGAAACACGGTGTTCCTTGTATTCGAGAATGACGTGCGCGAATCGCTGCCCGTTATAAACGCATGAGTGGTCTTCGACGTACTTGATTTGATTTGCGAGCGCGCCGCCGCCAGACCGCACAGCCCGCGCCAAATCCGTATAAGCCGCATCGTATTTGCGCCCCGCTTCTTCAAGCGTAATCGGTGGTTCCGGCAGATTGTAATGGACGGCGCAATTACGGTGGTCGCCCACTGCCCGCTCCGTCGCTTCAAAGCCCGCCAACTCCACTGCCGCGCCGCTCAACGCGCGTTGGTTTGCAGCCGCCCGATAGTCTTCGCTATGGCCTTTTTCCACACGCGCGAGATGCTTGCCGCCGGTGCTATCGCCGTTTTGATAATGCAGCGCGAAGATGCCGAAGGTAACCGCAGCGACGAGGCACGCCGCCGCTGCTGCCGCTGTGAGCCATTGCGGGCGCATCGCGTATGCGAACAGATTAAAGGAGGGCTTCGGTTTGCCGAGCGCCTGCGCCCTCATCTCGTTCCGTAGCTTAAAGGCAAAATCGGGGCGCACTTGCAAATCGGGTGCGGCAGCGAAGGCGCGGCGCAACTGCGCGCGAATCTCTCGGCGCGCGGCGAGTTCACGGCGGCACGCGGAACATGCTTCGAGGTGTTGAATTACGTCGTGATTCGTTTCAACCGGCAATTCATCCTTTAAGTAAGAATCTATTCGTTCTATAAATCCCTTGCATTGCATCTTTAATAATCCTCTTAACGGAATTTCTTTGGTTACCCGCGATGGAAAGCTCGCTTTTACAAACTAGCCCGCGCCGCCGGATGCCTTCGCTCTTATTCCTATGCCGTGAGTTCCGGCATAAGCCGCGAGTTCGGCGCGCAGCAATTTTCGCCCGCGGTTGAGGCGCGACATTACCGTGCCTATCGGAATCTGCATCACTCCGGCGATTTCCTTGTAAGACAATTCTTCGACATCCGACAACACGATTACTTCGCGGAACTGCGGCGGCAATTTTTCGAGCGCGGCGAGCACTTCATCGTCGGTCAATCCTTGCGCGATTGGCGGCTCGAACGCGATGGTCTCCGCCATGCGCTCCTCCGCGTCGTCCATCAGCCGCAGCCGCCCGGCTTTGCGTTGTCGTTTACTCTTAGCGCGATACATGATCGTCATCAGCCACGCGCGGATGTTCGTTCCCTGTTCGTAGCGGTGAAAGGATTCGAGCGCCTGCGTGAACGTCTCCTGCACGATGTCTTCGGCTTCGGCGTGGTCGCGCACGAGCCACATAGCGATGCGGAACAAGTCGGCCATGTGCGGCATCGCTTCCGCTTCAAAATCATTCCACTGCTGTTCGCGCGCACTGCTACGCACTTTCAAGCTAACCATATTCAGCCGTGTCCTTCGCGCAAATCTGCGCTTCACAATGGTGATACCCGCGAGGCGGCGGCTTATTCCACTTCGGTCGATAAATTATTTTGCGGAAGCCGCAGGGCGCGAAATAAAACTTGAAAAGATAAGTATTAAAAAGTAAAGATGAGTTTTTGAATGAGCGGCAGAAGGATGCGGATTAACCTCGCCTGAATTTAGACGGCTCTGAAGATATGTTCAACTCAACTGTGACATAGAAAGGCAGGCGCAGGAATGGAAAAAAGAGTTCGGCACGGTTTCCGCATCTGACACGGCTACAATCGACAAAACTTAAGCTGTCGGCGGCTTTGGAAGGTGTAAGGCGTAAATTCTGCTGCGTTAGCCTGCTTCCCTATACAGGCCGTCGAATTCCTCTTTAACTATCGGATAACACTCGCAGGTCTTTTCTTCTAATCCTCTGCGATTGAGAATGCGAAATTGTCCATGATGGTAATCAATCAAACCTTCATTCAATAATTGCTTTGCCGCCACGCTGATGCCCGCGCGACGAACGCCGAGCAAGTCCGCCATAAATTCAGGCGTGAGAAACTCGTCTCTATCCACACGGTCATGGCACATGAGAAGCCAGCGTGCGCGCCGCCCGTCTATCTTGCGATGGGTACAAGCTTTACCACTGTCGCTTAAAATTACCATTGCGCTTTACTGCCTTCGTGAAACAGTGAAGGGAACTTGGACTGCCTATATCAAATTCAGGAAGCCTTGATATGTAAATTCCATAGGCTCGATCTGCAAGCTGACCCACTACCGTTCTTTTCGAGGTGTTGATGAGACAGCCCGCGAAGTGGTAATCTTCAGTCCTTTTCAGTCCGGTCAACCGAACGACGATCAACACATCTATTTAGACAGATGGCTCATTACTATAAGCCATCCTCATACAGGAGTTTGCCTTATGAAGTCGCAGTATTCATTAATCGGTTTGGCGATGCTAATGCTCGTCGGAGTTTTTCCGATTGCCAGAGCACAAACCACCGAACCGCAGGAATCGGGGAGAGTCGAAGAACAATCTACCCAGTCGAAGAAGGATGCTCCGGCTCAAAACACGCCGTTTGATCCGCTCGAGAATTTCAAGTTCCGCAATCTGGGGCCAGCCGCCGGGGGCGGACGTGTCACATCCGTGGTTGGCATTCCCGGACAGCCGAACATCTACTATATCGGCGCGGCGGCGGGCGGCGTCTTTCGCACAAGCGACGGCGGACTTTCATGGAAAGCGATCTTTGAAAAAGAAGCGGTCGCATCCATCGGCGCGATTGCGCTTGCGCCGTCGAATCCGAACATCGTCTGGGTCGGCACGGGCGAGGCCAATATACGCAACGACATCTCTACGGGGCGCGGCGTTTATATGTCGCCCGACGGCGGCAATACTTGGCGCTTCATGGGCTTGAAAGACGCAGGGCAAATTTCCACCATCATCGTTGATCCGAAGAATCCGAACATCGTTTTCGTCGGCGCGATTGGCCGCGTGTGGGGACAGAATCAAGAGCGCGGCGTTTTTCGCACCACCGACGGCGGCAAGACATGGGCGAAGACGCTCTACGTTAACGAGACCACCGGCGTCAGCTCGCTGGTGATAGACCCGACCAACCCTTTAATTCTCTACGCGGGGATGTGGCAGGTGCAGCGCTTCCCTTGGAAGCTCGAGAGCGGCGGCACAAGCGGCGGCATTTATCGTTCGATTGACGGCGGCGGCACATGGAAGAAATTAACGGACGGATTGCCGGAAGGCGCAGTGGGGCGCATCGGCCTTGCGGTCGCGCCGTCGAACCCGCGCCACGTTTACGCGCTCGTCGAAGCGAAGAAGGGCGTGCTGTGGGATTCGACGGATTACGGCGATCACTGGCGCGAAGTGAGCAACAACCACCTTCTTAATGCGCGCCCGTTCTATTTCAGCCAGCTAACGGTTTCGCCTAAAGATGAGTCGAAAGTTTATTTCCTTTCCTTCGATGTTTTGCTTTCCGATGACGGCGGCAAGACCGCGCGCATCATCGGACGCGGCGTGCATCCAGACAATCATTCGATGTGGATTGACCCGCAGAATCCCGACCGCACAATTCTAGGCAACGACGGCGGCGTCTATACTTCCGCCGATGCGGGCAGAAGCTGGCGTTTTCTTGATAACTTGCCGATAGAGCAATTCTACCAAGTCGCCGCAGACGACGAAACGCCGTACAATTTATGTGGCGGCTTGCAGGACAACAACGGTTGGTGCGGCCCGTCGAACAGTTTGAGTCCCGGCGGAATTACTAATAACGATTGGTACACGGTCGTGGGAGGCGACGGCGAGTACGTCGTGCCTGCGCCGGGTGCTTCGCACATAATCTATGCCGACTCGCAAAACGGTTTCATACGCCGTCTGGATAAAAGAAACGGTCTCGCGAGATCGCTTCGCCCGTATCTGCAAGGCGTCGGCGCGTTGAAGCCCGCCGACCTCAAATATCGCTTTAACTGGACTTCTCCGATTGCCGTTTCCGCCACCAATCCAGATGAAATTTATCTAGGCGGAAATGTTCTCTTCAAGTCAACGGACGCGGGCGCACACTGGACGCCGATCAGCCCGGACTTAACGCGCAACGATAAGACGAAGCAGGAGAGCAGCGGCGGGCAGGTTGAACTCGATTTGAGCGGCGCAGAGACTTACGACACGATTCTCTCTTTCGCCATTTCGCCCGTCGATCCAAAAACAATCTGGGTCGGAACCGATGACGGACTCGTGCAGGTGACGCGCGACGGCGGCGAGCATTGGACGAACGCCGCCGCCGACATCAAGAACCTGCCGCAGTGGGGACGCTTGCAGCAGATTGAAGCCTCGCCGTTTTCGGCGGACACCGCCTACATCGCCGTTGACTTTCACGAAGTTGATAACGATAAGCCTTACGTTTTCAAGACGCACGATTTCGGCAAGACGTGGACGCCGATTACGCAGAATCTGCCGAACGATCAGCCCGCCAAAGTGATCCGCGAGAATCCCAACCGGCGCGGCTTTCTCGTCGTCGGAACGGAGACGGGTCTCTTCTATTCAAACGACGACGGCGCGAGATGGACGCCGCTCAAGAGCAACTTTCCAACCGTACCCACCTATGACATTAAGTTCGTCAAAAAGAGCCGCGACCTCGTTGTTGCGACGCACGGGCGCGGACTCTTTGTGCTCGATAACATTACGCCGCTCGAAGAGATGAACACGCAAGCGGCTAACAGCGGCTTCCAACTCTTCAGCACGTCCGCGACAAATCACTGGCTGACGTGGAACAAACGCGGCTTCAGCCTCGGCGGTTTCGCCGCGCCGAATCCTCCGCGCGGCGCGATTGTTGATTACTATCTGCCGTCTGAAATCAAAACCACTGCCGAACAGAAAAAGAAGAAGGAGACGCCCGTAAAAATCGTCGTCACAGACGAACGGGGCGCGCTCATCAAAACATTCTACGGCCCGGCAAAGCGCGGCCTCAACCGCACCAACTGGGACTTGCGCTACGAAGGCGCGAAGAAACTGAACTTCACGCCGTCACCGGCAGCCGAGCGCGAGGACGCAGACTTTCAGGAAGACAATTCCGCCGGCCCCTCCGTCATGCCCGGCGTTTACAAAGTGGCTGTCACGGCGAATGGAAGAACGCAGACGCAGACGGTGCAAGTCGGACTCGACCCGCGCGTGCAGACGGACGTGAACGCCTTCCGCGCACAGGTGCAGGCCGGTTTGGAATTACGCGACGAAGTCTCGGCGCTCGCGGAAGCACTGAACCGCATCAACAGTTTGAAGAAACAGATCGCTTCGCTGCAAGAGCTTCTCGGCGGCGAAGGTCAAGGCGTGGACGCAAAGGCGGCATATCAACCCGTGATCGATCAGGCTCGCCTGTTAAGCAAGAAATTGGAAGAAGCGGAGCTACCGCTTTATAACAACGAAGTCCAGCCGGGCGCGTCGGATCGTTTGCACTTCCTAGAGCGTTTCCATGATCGCTTGCAGGGAGTCATGAGAAACGTGCTCTCCGATTACGGCCAAGCGCCGGGCGAACTTCAGAGAGCGGAGATGGCGGACGTTCGCAACCAACTCCAAGGTTACCTGAATACCGTGAATCAACTTCTCGTCACGGACGTTGCCGCCTTCAATAAGCTCGCCATCGAGCGCGGCGCAAGCACGCTGTTTGCCGGTCAATTGATCGAGTTGAAGGCGAGCACCCAAACGTCTGCGGGCGCTGAAAACTAATCTCTTTCCATTGTTCTAGCGGAGAAATTATGAAGCTGAATCGTTTCTTGAATCCGGCGGTGGTCGTTTTGTTGTTCGTCGTGTCGCCGGTTGCGTTGTTGGCGCAAGCGCAATTGAATCCGCAGCAACAGCAGCTTGCCGATTACATCAAAGCCAACTACACCAAGCGCGAGGTGTTGATCCCGATGCGCGACGGCATCAAACTTTTCACTTCGATCTACGAGCCGAAAAATGTTTCGCAAAAATATCCGGTGATGCTCAATCGCACGCCGTACACCGTCTCGCCATACGGCGCGGATAAATACAAAACGTCTTTAGGCCCCGACGAGCTTTTCGCGCGCGAAGGCTACATCTTCGTTTATCAGGACGTGCGCGGGCGTTGGGAGAGCGAAGGCGAATACGTGGACGTGCGCCCGTACATTGCGAACAAAACCGGAAAGCAGTTTGACGAAACATCCGATACTTACGACACCGTCGAGTGGCTCGTCAAAAATCTGCCGACCAACAACGGGCGCGTCGGCGTTTACGGCATCTCGTATCCCGGCTTTTACACTTCGATGGCGGGCATTGACAACCATCCGGCGATCAAAGCCATTAGCCCGCAAGCGCCCGTCTCCGATTGGTTTCACGGCGACGATATGCACCACAACGGCGCGTTGTTCCTTGCACAAAACTACAACTTCTTTACAGAGTTCGGCCAGCCGCGTCCCGTTCCAACTTCGACTACGGATTATCTCAAACCTTTCAAATGGGGAACGCAGGACGGCTACAAGTTTTATCTGGAAATGGGCGGCGTGGGCAATTCCGGCGACATTTATCAGAAGCAACTCGGCACGCGCATTAAATTCTGGGACGAGTTAGTGGCGCATCCGAACTACGATCAATTCTGGGCGGAGCGCAATATCCTGCCGAACCTAAAAAACATCAAGGCGGCGGTGATGACCGTTGGCGGCTGGTATGACAATGAAGATTTGTTCGGAGCGCTTCAAACTTACCAGCACATCGAACGCCAGAATCCCGGCATCTTCAACGTACTCGTCGTCGGCCCTTGGTTTCACGGCGGCTGGGCGCGTTCCGACGGCGAATGGCTCGGCACGGCTTACTTTGCGCAGAAGACCGGAGAGTATTACCGCGCACACTTCGAGCTGCCGTTCTTCAATCACTTCCTGAAAGACAAGGGCGACATCGCGCAGATCAAGGAAGTCAACGTCTTCGACACGGGCGCGAACGAGTGGCGCGACCTTGCCGGATGGGAGCCGAAAAACTCCGTCGCAACGCCGCTTTACCTTGCCGCGAACGGCAAACTTTCGTTAGGGAAATTCGACGCCGGTGCGGAACGCGCGGCCTATGACGAATACATCAGCGACCCGCTGCATCCGGTTCCGTACACGCAGAAGATCACGCTCAATTACCCGCGCGATTTTATGACCGAAGACCAACGCTTCGCCGCAGATCGCCCGGACGTACTCGTTTACCAGACCGAACCTTTAACCGAAGACATCGCGGTTGCGGGCGACATCAGGCCGCAACTTTTCATCGCTTCGAGCGGCACGGATTCGGATTTCGTCGTTAAGCTGATTGACGTTTTCCCGGACGATTATAAATATCCCGAAAGCGTCAAACCGCCCGCAGATTCGGCGGCCTGCGTGTTTCAGCCGGGCGGCTACGAAATGCTGCTGCGCGGCGAACCCTTTCCGGCGCGCTTCCGCAACAGCTTTGAAAAGCCGGAACCCTTGAAGCCGAACACGCCCGCGAAAATCTCTTTTGTGATGCCGGGGATGGTGCATACCTTCAAGCGTGGGCATCGCATCATGGTGCAAATCCAGAGCACTTGGTTTCCGCTCATCGCACGCAATCCGCAAAAATTCATGCCGAACTATAAACTGGCGACCAATGCCGATTTTCAAAAAGCCACCGAGCGTGTTTATCACGGCGGCGCGCATCCGTCGCAGATTGTTCTGCCGATTATGAAGAGATAAATCAGAGCGAACTGTGAACGATCAGCAGGAAGCGGAAAGGGAATTAACGGCTTGGCGGCACAACGCGGTGTGGCATCGGCGTGCGTGTATCTCGAATGAGCTTGTTACTGAAATGCCTGATCGCCGACTTGTCAACGGCGAGCGATCTCTCCAACACCGCCAATTAATCTTTGCGCTTCATCTTCTGTCGTATAGCAAGCGCATCCGGGCTTTGGCGGCACGCAATGTAGGCTTGATCTTTGACCGGCAGCCCTAGTTGCGCGGGGCGCATCGCAAAGCGTTCAACTCTCACTGGCACTTAATGAGAAGGAAGATGAAGAACAAAGCTGTCCTTACCGCCGCGCTCCTCTCACTCGTATTTGTCGGTGCGGTCTCAAGCCGCGCTAACGATTCTGTCTATGGGGGCAGCGTCGTGGTCGCGGTCTCTTCCGATCCCGGCGGCCTGAATCCCGCCATTACGACTCAAGGCGGCGTTCAACTCATCTGCGGTTCAATCTTTAGCGGGCTGGTGGCGCACGATTTTAACCTCAACCCGATACCCGATTTGGCTGAGCGCTGGGAAGTCTCGCCCGACAGCCGGACTTACACTTTTCATCTCGCACCCGCCGCCGAGTTCCATGACGGCGCGCCCGTCACTTCAGAAGACGTGCGATTTACTTTCGAGCAGTTACTGTTAAAATATCACTCGCGCACGCGCTCCTCGATTGGCGATAATCTGCGCCGCATCGAGACGCCCGATCCGCATACCGTCGTCTTCGAGTTTGACAGACCCTACGCCGCCTTCCTGCAACTGATTGACGTGACCAACGCGCCCGTGATGCCGAAGCACCTGTACGAGAACACCGACCCGCTCACGAATCAGCACAACACGCGCCCCGTCGGAAGCGGGCCTTTCAAGTTTCAGGAATGGCTAAAGGGCGATCACATCACATTGGCGCGCAACGGGCGGTATTTCAAAACGGGCAAGCCGTATCTGGATCGGATCGTGTACAAGGTCATGCCCGCCTCCTACATGGCGACCATCGCGTTCGAGAAAGGTGAGGTGGATTATTTATTGAACCCGTCGCCGCTCGATGTCGCCCGCCTGAAGACGACGCCCGGAATCGTCCTCACAACCAAAGGCCGCGAAGGATTCGCAACGGTTGAAACATTGATCCCTAACCTCACGCGCGCGCCCCTCAACGATCTGCGCGTCAGGCAGGCGATAGCCCACGCGATTGATAAAGATTATCTGGTCGATAAGCTGCTGCTCGGAATGGGCGCGCCTGCGACGGGGCCTGTCTCGCATCTGCTCGGCTGGGCGTACAACCCGAATGTGCAGAAGTATGAACACAACGTCGCGCTCGCCAACCAACTGCTCGACGAAGCCGGGCACAAGCGCGGCGCTGACGGCGTCCGCTTTCATTTGAAGTTCGTTCATGCGGCCTCTTATGCGAAGGTGGCCGAGGCGCTCCGCGACCAATTAAGGGAAGCAGGCATCGCAGTTGACCTACAGCAAATGGAGTTCGCCGCAGCGGTTGACGCTGTTTACATTAAGAAGGATTTTGATCTGGGGTTCGCTTCCTTCGAGAACGGCCCCGACCCGGACATCGGCGTCAAACGCACAGTCGTTTCATCGAACATCGGGCCTGTACCTTTCTCCAACGGCGCGGGCTACCGAAGCGCGCGTGTGGACGAACTGTTCGCGCTCGCGGCATCGGAGCCGGATAAACAGAAGCGCGCCCGTTACTACTTCGAGGCGCAGGACATCACAGTCCGTGATCTGCCGTACTTCTGGCTGTACGAGCCGAATGTGGGTGCCGCTTACAAAACCGGATTACAGGGGATGTACACGTGGAGCGCGAAGTCAAATCTCTACTTCGCGCAGGATGCATGGTGGGCTGACGGCGGGCGTTCGACCCGTGTTGCCCCAGCGCTGCCGTCCAGCCGCGGGCTTTACCTGCTCCTCGTCATTGTCTTGTTAGCCTCTCTCGTCACCATCGTGGTTTTCAAAAAAAGGAGAACACGTAGAGGCTGAACGTCACGCGGGCTTCTCTAGATGTTCGATACCGGATTTGGGATCGAGCGCGCGGTTGAGGGCGTCGCCGACGGCGTTCAGTGCCAAAACGAGCAGTGAAATGGCGAGCGTCGGGAAGAATATTATCCACCATGCGTCGCGTATGAAGTGCTGGCCGTTGTGCAGCATATAGCCCCAACTAATGTGATTGGCGTCGCCGAGTCCGATGAACTCCAGCCCCGCTTCGACGAGGATCACGCCGCCGATCATCAGCGTAATGTTCGTCACGATGAGCGGGAGTGTGTTAGGCAGGATTTCGTGGAACAGTATTCTTGCGTGGCTCGCTCCGATAGCACGCGCGGCTTCAACGAAACTTCGCTCCTTAAGTGACAAGACCTCCGCACGGACAAGTCGCGCCGTCAGCGGCCAGTAGGTAATACTCAGCACAGCGATCAGTGTAAAAAAGGTCGAGCCGAAGAGTGCGGCGGTGATGAGCGCCAGAAAGAATCTCGGCGGGATGAGAAAAAGCTCCGTGAGCCGCATCAACAGATCGTCGTAGCCTCCGCCCGCGTACCCGGCCGTCAGCCCGACCACCGCGCCGAAAAATCCGCTCAACAAAGCGACGATAACACCGATTGAGATGGACACTCTCGCCCCGTGCACGACTCCGCTGAACACGTCCCGACCGAGATCGTCCGTGCCGAACAAAAATTGCGAAGAGGGTGGTCGAAATGCGTCGTCGGATGTCTTCTGCGGATCGCGCGGCGCGATCTGTTCGGCGCAGAGAGCCGCGAAGAGAAAGAGCGCCAGCACGACGAGGCCAGCCACCGCCGTCGGGCTTCGCTTAAAGCTACGCCAGAGTTCGTACCCTTCCGGCAGGCGTTCGTTGTTCGACGTTCGATTCATCTTCTCATTCGTCCGTAGCTGATTCGTGGATCGAGCACCGAGTACATTATGTCCGTAATGAAATTCACGACGGCGACGGTGATCGAGATCAGAAGGAATAAGCCCAGCAAGACCGGATAATCCCTCATCGCCAGTGCGTCAATCATCAGCCTGCCGAGACCCGGCCACGCGAACACTGTTTCGACCAGCACCGCCCCGCTTAAAAGCATACCGAGATCGCTGCCCACGACCGTGACGACGGGCAAGAGCGCGTTGCGTAAGGCGTGGCCGTAGAACACGCGATTTTCGCCCACTCCTTTGGCGCGCGCCGTTGTGATGAAGTCCTCACCGAGCACATTCAGCATGGCGGTGCGCGTCAATCGCATGATCTGCGCGAGGTACACGATGGCGAGTGTCGCGGCTGGCAACACGAGATGGCTGAAGACATCGAGCAAGTAATTAAGGCCGCTTAATTCCTGATTCGCGCTCGCCATGTTTTGCGACGGGAAGAGGCCTAGGTAGAGAGCAAAGACGATGAGAAGCATATGCCCCACAGAGAATGAAGGCACGGAGTGGCCTAACAGCGCGAGAGTATTTATCACACGATCAGAAAATGAGTTTTCCCGCCGCGCGGCCTCGACACCGAGTATCACACCTATAATGGAAGACAGTGAGACGGCACATAGCATCAAGAGGAGCGTTGCGGGGATGCGCTCGAAGATGACGTTGATGACCGGCTGCTGGTAGCCGAGCGAGTAACCGAAATCACCGCGAAGCACGCTTGAAAGATAAATCCAGAGCTGCGTGCCAAGCGCTTTGTCGAGACCGAACTTGGCGCGAATGAACTCGTAGTATTTCTCATCGCCGCTCTGTCCCGCCAGCAGCTGAACCGGGTCGCCGGGCGCGAGGTGAATCAAAAGAAAGTTGACGAGGATTAAGACGAGGATTAAGAAGACGGACTGAACGGCGCGCCTGACGAGAAGTCGCACGAAGGAGCGCGCGCGTAGGTGTCGCCTGAATCTCATACTTGTTCTTGATGATTCAGGTTCTCGATGAGCGACTCGATCCGGTGAACGGCAACTTGCACTGCGTTCTTCACCTCGACGCTCAACTCCGCGCCGAGTTCGTCGTAGCCTGCGGGCTGGCAGCCGATGATGAACACTTTTGGCGGCAGCACTCCCAAAGCCTTCGCCAGCATCAGCACTTTTGAAGGCTCCGTGTAATGAGCATCGGCTAAAGAGGAATGAAGCGCGGCCGGGTTAGTATTCGATGTGTCTTGAATGTCCGGCTCGATTAGATAAACCGTACCCGGTATGCCGCCTCGCTCAACTGCATCGGCGATGATAAGAGCATCATAGCCGTCCATCAATTCCTGCACGAGAGAGATCCCTGCGATGCCCGCCTCAAAGAGCGTGATTGCGTTCGGGCGATGATTGTTTTGGCTGAGGGAATGCGCGACGGCGACGCCGAAACCATCGTCGCCGCGCAGCACGTTACCGACACCGGCAATCAAAATTCTCATTACGAGTAAGGACTGTCGAATGCTGATTGCGAGTTCAGAATGCGCATTCAAAGCCAATCAGCAATTCGCGCGAAGCAGCCGGCGGCCTGCTGACGTACTGCTTATCGCCCTTTCGCCTTCCATCCGGCGACGAGTTTTTCCATGTTGGCGATAGATTGCGGATTGGCTTTGTTTTGCTTGCCGAGTTGAATCGCTCTTTCACCGGCGGCGGCGGCCTCTGCGTTCTTGCCTTCGTCGGCCAGCACGCGCGCCTTCAGCGAGACGTTACCGAAGGTTTCCTTGACCTTGAGGGACTGATCGAGCCACTGCTTCATCTCTGCCGTGTCGATCTTATTTTGATAAGCGAAGTTTGCTGCCTGCAAAGGCGTCTGCCAGTCGTCGGGCTTAGCGGCGGAGATTACGGCGCGCGCCTTTTCGACAACCAGCGCGTTCACGTCCTTTACTTCGACGGTGAACGGGACGCGCACTTTTTCCCAACGAAGATTTACCTGCGCGGAGTTTTCCGTCAACGGCTCAAAGCTGAACCCCAGCCATTCCTGATTGTCGGCAGCCATTTGCGGCTTCACCTTGACGCGAAGCGCGTCCTTCTTTTCGTCGTACTCGAAGCTGCCCCACTGCCCGTCGTCCTTGTTAAAGATGATCGCCCACTCGTCTCTGCCGGGAATGGTGTGCAGGCTGTAACGTCCCGCCGGAAGCGTCTGCCCGTTAATCAGCACGTTGTCGCTGACTTCAAACACCGTCGCTTCGTTTGCGCCGGTTCGCCACACATGGCCGTAAGGCACAACCGGAACACCCTTCGCGCTTGCTCCGCCCATCGTCATGCCGTCCAAAGTCGCCGTCCCGTTCGCCCCCACGGATGTCGGCGCGTCCCCCAAAATTCTTCGTCCCTTTACACCCGGACGGCTGTAGGTGATTCTAATGTCTGTGACGCCGACGGTCTGCATCACGCTTGCCTTCTGGCTCGGGCGCGGCAGGCGCAGCGGTTGATTTTGAGCCGAAGCGGATTGCGCCGCGCACATCACGAAAAGCAAAAGAGCGAGCGCAAAAGTGTAAGAACGTTTTCCGGTAATCATTTTAATTCTCCTCGAAGGTTTGGTAACAAAAGCTGTAAATTTACAATGAATTTATAGTAAAGATGGTAAATCTGCAATTCGCGTTTTACAATTCGTAATATTAGTGATGATGCGTGTGCAAATATCCGTGCGGGGAATCGTTCAGGGCGTAGGGTTTCGCCCGTTTGTTTTCTCGCTGGCAGCCAAGCATTCGATCAGAGGGCATGTGCTCAACGATGCGATGGGCGTTTTGATCGATGTCGAAGGCGAACAATCTCTTATTCAAGAGTTCATCGACGCAATCAAATCGAATCCGCCGCCGCTCTCCCGCATCGAGTCGATTCATGTCAGCGAAAATTTGGAGCCGGTAGATTACAGCGATTTCCGCATCGCCGAAAGCACTTCAGGCGGAAGGCCTCTCGCGCCGATTTCGCCGGACATTGCGACCTGCGTCGATTGCCTTCGTGAATTGTTCGACCCGAATAATCGCCGCTATCTTTACCCGTTCATCAACTGCACCAACTGTGGCCCGCGCTTCACCATTATCGAAGGCGTTCCGTATGACCGCGAGCAAACCACGATGCGGGATTTCGGGATGTGCGATGCGTGCCGCGATGAATATTTGAATCCGCTTGATCGCCGCTTTCATGCAGAGCCGATTGCTTGCGCGCTGTGCGGGCCGGGACTCTCTCTCGTTAAAGGAGTATTTGAAACGGACATCATCGCACGCGTGCGGCATTTGCTTTTGAGTGGAAGGATTGTCGCCGTCAAAGGCATCGGCGGATTTCATCTCGCTTGTGATGCGCTGAACGCCGCTGCCGTCGAGCGATTGAGACGAAGAAAGCACAGGGAAGATAAGCCGTTTGCGCTGATGGCGCGCTCCGTCGATGTCATCGAAAAATATTGTTTCATCTCTGAAGCAGAGAAGGCTTTACTTACATCAGAGCGCAAGCCGATTGTGCTGCTTGAAAAACAAGCGGATTGCGCGCTTCCGCACTCGGTTGCCACGCGAACAAACGAACTCGGCTTTATGCTGCCATACGCTCCGTTGCATCACCTGCTGCTGGAAAAATTTGACCGCCCGCTTGTGTTCACGAGCGGCAACGTCTCCGATGAACCGATTAGTTACGAAAACGAGGATGCGCTTAATCGTTTGAGCGGCATCGCCGATTGCTTTCTGCTTCACGACAGGCGTATTCATATGCGCGCGGATGATTCCGTGACGCGCGTGCATGAAGGACGCGAAATGATCTTGCGCCGTTCGCGCGGCTACGCTCCTGCGCCCGTTATGACTTCCTTCAAATTTGCGCGGCAGATTCTCGCCTGCGGCGCGGAACTGAAAAATACTTTTTGTCTCGCGCGCGGCACTTACGCTTTTGTCAGCCACCACATCGGCGATCTGGAAAACTTGGAGACGCTGCGCTCGTTTACCAGCGGCATCGAACATTTCAAGCGACTGTTTCATCTTCGACCCGAAGCCGTCGCTTATGATCTGCACCCGGAATATCTCTCGACGAAGTACGCGCAATCACTCGACGACATTCCGACGAAGATAGCGGTTCAGCATCATCACGCGCACATCGCAAGCTGCATGGCCGATAATCGAATTGACGGAGAAGTAATCGGCGTCGCATTCGACGGTCTTGGCTTCGGCACGGACGGCAAACTGTGGGGCGGCGAGTTCTTCGTCGCAGATTTCTTTGACGCGGAACGCATCGCGCACCTCGGTTATGTCCCGATGCCGGGCGGCGCAAAAGCAATCCTTGAACCTTGGCGCATGGCCGCCGTTTATCTGCAACGCGCGTTCGGCGATGACTTTGTAAAGCTCGATCTGCCTTTCGTTCAGGACATGGATGCCCGCGCGTGGGCGACGCTTCGCAGGATGATCGTGACCAACACCAACAGCCCGGAGACATCGAGCATGGGCAGGCTTTTCGATGCCGTATCGAGCCTGCTTCGGTTAAGAGACGTTGTTGCATACGAAGGCCAAGGAGCGATAGAGCTAGAAGCCGTCGCTGACCGGAACTGCTCCGAGAGCTATCAGTTTGAGGTGTTAGAAAAAGGTAGTATGATAAAGTCAGATGAGGTTATTCGTCATGCGGTAGAAGATATACTTGCCGGTGTGCCTCCGCAAATCGTATCGGGGAAGTTCCATCTCGGTGTCGCGCAACTGGTAGCCTCGATTGCACGCAGAATAAGGAACGAGCGACACTTACGGCGCGTCGTTTTGTCAGGCGGCGCCTTTCAAAACATGCTTCTACTTCAACAGACATGCCGGATTCTAAAGTCCGATGGCTTCGAGGTCTTTACACACAGCCGTGTGCCGACAAATGACGGCGGCATCTCGCTCAGACAAGCAGCAGTAGCCCACGCACGCATCAGCGCAGGAAGGATTTAAGTTTATGTGTCTGGCGATACCGGGAAGAATTGTCGAAATGGTTGACGAAGAAAATCACCTTGCGAAGGTTGATGTTGGTGGAGTGAGACGCAACGTCAACATCGGAATGTTCGAGGACGACGAAGTAAATATCGGCGACTACGTTCTGATTCATGTCGGTTTCGCAATGAGCAAGATTGATGAACGGGAAGCCGAAGAGACGCTTAGATTGCTCAAAGAGATTGGCGACTACGAGACAGAGATTGACCAGTTCAAAAGCTTTTTGCAGTAACATTGTTTGAACGGAGTTCGTAGCATGACCAAAACAGAAGAAGATTTCTCGCGCGCTTTTTATCCGTTTCTACATGAAGACAATAAACAATCGTCGTCGCCGGAGTTGACGGAACAACTGCGCTTTTCGCTGCTTGAAAAAGTGCGCGAAAGCGA